>NZ_CP032346.1:1232500-1412500 GCF_005222205.1 Azospirillum brasilense
GGCGCTGGCCGCTCTGGAGCTGGACGAGGAATTGCCGCGCGAGGCTTGGCCTTACATAGAGGTCTCGGTCGAATTGCCAGCGCCCCGGCCGGCCCTGCGCGAGGAGGTGGTCGCGGCTCTGGCCGGGCGCCCGGCGCGGCTGGTCAAGCTGGCCCTGCGGCTGACCGGCAGCGGCGAGACGCTGGCTGAGTCTGTGCCTTTGGCCGATCTGGCCGATCTGGCGCCGGAGGACGTGTTCCTGCGGCTCTACCGCCGCCATCACGAGGGCGAGCCGGACCCGGCGTTGCTCGCCGCCTTTCACGAGTTGGTCGCGACCGTTCAGGAGGGTGCGTGATGCGGATTCTGGCGGTTCGCGGCTGCAATCTGGCCAGCCTGGACGGGACCTTCGCCGTGGAGCTGGCCGGCGCACCGCTGCGCCACGCCGGGCTGTTCGCCATCACCGGCCCGACCGGGGCGGGCAAGAGCACGATCCTGGACGCGCTGTGCCTCGCCTTGTTCGACCGCATGCCGCGGCTGCCGGACGGGCGCGGCGTGGCGCTGGGCGCCAGCGGCGACACCGACGCCATCAGCACCACCGATGTGCGCAGCGTCCTGCGCCGCGGCGCCGGGTCCGGCTGGGCCGAGGTGGATTTCGCGGGGATCGACGGCGCCGCCTACCGGGCGCGCTGGGAGCTGCGGCGGGCGCGGCAGAACGCGCGCGGCCAGTTGCAGAAGCAGACGATGAGCCTGACCGCGCTGGCGGACGGCAAGCGGCTGGGCGACGGCAAGACCAGCGTGCTGGACGAGATTTCCACCCGGCTGGGGCTGAGCTTCGAGCAGTTCCGCCGCGCCGTCCTGCTCGCCCAGGGCGATTTCGCCAATTTCCTGAAGGCCCCGGCGACCGAGCGTTCCGCCCTGCTGGAGCTGCTGACCGGCACCGAGATCTATTCCCGCATCTCCGTCGCCGCGCATGAGCGCTCCCGCGAGGAGCAGCGGGCGCTGGAGGCGCTGGAGGCGCAAGGCGCGGGCATCGGCGTGCTGACCGACGACGCACGCGCCGCCCTGGACGCCGAGGCCGGAGCGGCGGCCGAGGCGGTCCGGCAGGAGGAGACGGCGTTCGAGCAGGCCCGCGCCGCCGTCGCCTGGCACGAGCAGGACGCCCGGCTGGCCAAGGCGGAGGCGGACGCCGCGGCGGCGAGCGCACGGGCCGAAGCGGTCTGGCAGGAGGCCGGAACGCGGCGGGACGAGGCCGCGCTGCTGCGCCGGCTCCAGCCCTTGCGGGTGCGGTTGAGCGAGGCGGACCGCTGCGCCGCGGCGGCATCGGAGGCCGGGGAGGCGCTGGGCCGCGCCCACGCCGCGGTGACGGAGGCGCAGGACCGGCTGGTCCAGGCGGAGGCCCGTCATCGCGAGGTGCGCGGCGCCTACGAGGCCGCCCGCGGCGCCATCAACGCCGCCGAGCCCGAGTTGGAACAGGCCGCCGCCCTGGACGCCGAGATCAACGCGCTGGCCGGCCAACAGGCCGGGGCGCTCGCGGAGGCAGCGACGGCGGAGGCGGATGCCAAGGGGATTGGGGAGAGCTGCAGCGCCATCCAGGCGGCGCTGGAACAGGCCCGCACCGATTCGGCGGAACGCGAAGGCTGGTTGGCTGGTCAGACGGCGTTGCTGCCGGTGGCCGATCAGTGGGCGCGCTGGGACGCGCTGCTGCTGCGCCACCGCGACTCGGCAAGGATGGTGCGGGAGGCGGAGGCGGAGGCCGGCCGCGCCGCCACGGAGGCCATGGCCCACGAGGCGGAGCTGGCCCGCCTGTCCGCCGTCCGGCGGGACGCCAAAGCGCAGCGGGACGAGGCCGAGCGGGCGCTGAAGGCGCTGAAGGCGGAGGCGGTGGAGTCGCTGGACGCCCTGCGCGACCGCCGCACGGCGCTGGCGGGACGCCGCGACGGGCTGTCCGCCCTGGCCCAACTGGCGGAGCGGACCGCGCGGCTGGCGGCGGACGCCACGGAGGCCGAAGCGGAACGGGAGCAGCGGCGCACGGCCGCAGCGGACGGGGAGACCCGCGCGGCGGTGGCGATGGCGCGGTTGGACCAGCGCCGGGCGGCGTTGGCGGAGGCCGAGGCCACCCTGCACCGCCTCCGCCTCGCCCGCAGCGAGGATGTGGCGTCGCTGCGCGCTCAATTGACGGACGGTGAGGCCTGCCCGGTCTGCGGCGCCACGGAGCATCCCTGGGGGGCCGGGCACACGCCGCTCGACCGGCTTGCCGAGGAACAGGAACGCCATGTCGCCGCCCTGCGCGCCGAGGTGACCGGGCTGGCCACGGAGCAAGGCGCCCACACCGCCGCCGCGAAGGCGGCGCGCGAGCGGGCCGCGGCCCTGGATGGACGGCTGGCCGCCCTGGCGGTGGAGCGGGCGACCACGCTGGAGCGCTGGACGGAGCGGGCGCCGGCCTTCGGATTGCCCGCCGAACCGGACGCGGAGACCGTCACCCGGCGGCTGGCCGGCGTGGACGCGGAACTGGCGGAGGCCGGGCAGGCCGAGGCCAGGGCGCTGGACCACAAGGCGCGGATCGACGCCGCGGTGCAGGCCTGCCGCGAGCGGGACGCGGCGCTGACCGAGTCGGAGCGGGCGATCGAGGCGCGGAGCCGCCAGCGCGACGCCGCCCGCCACGCCGAATCCCTGGCCGTGGCGCGGCGCGATCAGGCGGCGGACACGCGGGCGGCGGCGCGGGTGGAGTTGGCCGAACCCTTCGCCGGGCTGACCGGCTGGGACGAGGCATTGGACAGCGACCCCGACGGATTCCGCGAGAGCGTCGGCGGGCGGGTCGCCGAGGTTCTGCGCCAGCGCGAGGGGTTGGCCCAAGCGCGGCGCGACGTGGAGGCCTTGGAACGGCAGGCCGGCGCCAAGGCGGCTGAGCTGGAGGGGGCGCGGCAGGCCGAGCAGGCGGCGCGACGGCGGTGCGAGGGATTGGCGGCGGCTCTGCGGGATCGGCGCGCGGCGCGGGCGTCCCTGCTGGGCGGCCGGCCGGTGGCCGTGGTGAAGAAGGAATTGGCTGACGCCTGCCAGCGCGCCGAGGCCCTGGTCGAGCAGGCCACCGTCGCCCGGCAGGACGCGGCGGCCCGCCTGTCGGGGGCGGAGCAGACCGTCGCCACCCGCGGCGAATCCGCCCGCCGGTGCGCCGCGGAGGCGGAAGCGGCGGCCGATGCCTTGACCGCGGCGGCGGAGCGCTGCGGCGTGACGGTGGAGGAGGCGCGCGCCCATCTGGTCCGCGACGAGGAGTGGCTGACCGGGGAGGAGCGGGCGCTGGCCGCCCTCGAGTCGGCGCGGCGCGAGGACGCGCTTCGGGCGGCGGAGCGGACGCGGACGCGGCAGGAGCTCCACGCCACAGGACATCCCGCCCTCGGCGCCGAGGAAGCCGGCGCGGCCGTGGCCGAGACGGCCCGGCGCCTGCAGGAAGCCCGCGGTCGGCTGGGCGAGGCCCAGGCCCGGCTGCGCGCCGACACGGAGAACCGCGGCCGCCTCGCCGCCGTGCTCGACCGGGTGGAGGCGCAGCGCAAGGCGCAGGTGCTGTGGGCGACCATGGCGCAGCTCATCGGCTCCGCCGACGGACGGAAGCTGCGCAACTTCGCCCAGAGCCTCAGCCTCGATCTGCTTCTGGTGCAGGCGAACCGCTATCTGGCGGATCTCGCCCGCCGCTACCGGCTGGAGCGGGTCGGCGGGGCCGACCTGGAGATCCAGGTGGTGGACGGCGAGATGGGCGACGAGCGGCGCGGCGTGCACAGCCTGTCGGGGGGCGAGATGTTCCTGGTGTCGCTGGCCCTGGCGCTCGGCCTGTCGGCCATGGCGGGGGGCAGCGGCGGCGGCGGGATCGGCACGCTGTTCATCGACGAGGGCTTCGGCACGCTGGACCCCGGCAGCCTGGATCTGGCGCTGTCCTGCCTGGAGGCGCTCCAGGCCACCGGCCGGCAGGTCGGCGTCATCAGCCACGTCCCGGCGCTGGTGGAGCGGATCGGCGTGCAGGTGCGCGTCATCCCGCAGGGCGGCGGGCGCAGCGCCGTGACGGTCACCCGCGGAACGCTGGCGGCACCGTCGCCGGACGCCGCGGCGGAGCGGGAACTGCTGCTGCCGCTGTAGGGTGCTCCGGGCCGCCTGGAATCACCACGGGATCAGCAAGGAGACACGGAGGCGCGCCCTCCTCCGTGTCTCTGCGTCCTTGTGATGGAAAAGGCCGTCGGTCAGGCCAGCCGGAAGGCCAGATAGCTGTCGGCGCCGACCTGCCCCGGCATGGTGATGACCGCGCCGACGGCTTTGCCGGTGAAGGTGATGCTGCCGTCGATGGTGCCGTTGCCGTCGAAGTCGATGCGCGCCGTGGCGCCCTCGTACCCGGTGGCGC
Source organism: Azospirillum brasilense (assembly GCF_005222205.1). Lineage (NCBI taxonomy): Bacteria > Pseudomonadati > Pseudomonadota > Alphaproteobacteria > Rhodospirillales > Azospirillaceae > Azospirillum > Azospirillum brasilense. The sequence continues at coordinate 1,236,864 of NZ_CP032346.1, forward strand.
CCTTCATCGCCTCCCAGGTGAGTGTCGACACCCCCTCCCTCCATCCCCAGGCGGTGGTCCATTCGCCCGGCTCGAAATCGGTGATGGTGGACCAGGTCACCCCGGTGCCCCGCCCGTCCAGGAAGAAGGTGTCGTTGCCCGCTCCGCCGGTGAGGAAGTTGGAGCCGGTGCCGCCGTCCAGCACGTCGTCGCCGTCCTTCCCGTCCGCCGCGTCATCGCCGCCGCCCAGATTCATGAAGTCGCCCAGCACGCTGCCGATCACCGCCTCGACGGATTTGGTGCCCAGATAGATGTTCTTCAGCGTGGTCAGCGGGCCGACATAGATCTCCATCTGCACTTCCCAGCCGGACACCCCGTTGTTCACGAAGGCCCGCCGCTGCGTGTCGGGCGGGGGGGCGCTGGAGGAGATGTAGGAGTCGTTGGCGGTCAGCGCGTCCTTCAGCCAATAGGCGTGGCCGCCAAGCGAGGCGGCACCGACGGCGGTCGACACGACGCCGACGGCGAAGACGTTGTTTCCGGCGCTGTAATAGATCGGACCGCCGGAGTTGCCCGGATTGATCTCCAGATCCGGGTTCACATAGTAGACCGTATCGACGTTCGACCGACGGATCGAGCCGCTGTCGTACATCTCGTAGCGATCGTATTTGGCGGGATAGCCCAGAACACTGACGGCCCCGCCGCTGAAGTTCCAGTCGATCCCGAAATAGCCGTAGGGGTCGCCGATGGGCTCGGACAGGGTCAGCAGCGCGACGTCGATCTCGGAGCCGCTCTGGGTGGCGCGGTAGAAATCGCCGGTGATCACCTTGCCGTCCGAGTCCGGATCGAAATTGGTGAAGAACTGCGATTTGGCGACGCCGTAAGCCTTGTTGTCGGACTTGCCCGGGTTGTAGGACGGGTAGATCTTCAGGCTGCTGGGCTTGCCGCCGAGCGCGGCGTTGTAGACGACGTGGGAGGCGGTGATGACGTCGTTGCGACCGACCAGGAAGCCCGAACCGATGTAGGTGCGGCTTCCCCAACTGGCCTCGATGGATACCACGGCGCGCGCCGGATATTGATCGTCATCGACCTTGTAGGACATTGAGATCGGTCCTTCCGCTGCATCCGGGGCGCAATCGCACTGGATGGTTGCAACCGATCGACAATGTCACGCCCAAGGGGCCTTTTTCAACAGCCCGCGTCGCGTTAAGGACGATTCCGTCCGCGGCGCTCAACCCGTTCCGCCTCAGCCGCGGACGGGGCGCAGGACGAGATGCTTGTTGGACGGCACCGCCGGCGCCGAGGGGCGCAGGACGAGGCCCTTGGAAGTCGGCTCGATGTTCGCGTCGGGATAGACGGCCATGACGTCCTTCAACGCTTCCTTGAGACGGAAGGCCAGGACGCGGTGCTCGCTGACCGAGCCGAAATGCTGCGACAGCGCGTGCCAGGGAACCACCGTCTGCTTGTCCAGCCGGTGCAGGCGGTGGACCAGCCACACATAGGCGTCGAGCGCCAGGGCGGAATTCTTCAGCTTGGCGATCGCATGCTCGTCCAGCGGGACGGCGTGTTCCATCAGATGCTCGAAGAAGCTCTGGGTCAGGCGGACGAAGCGCACCCACTCGCCGCCGGTGCGGAACAGGTCGGGCGTGTCCTCCTCGTCCCGCCACAGCTTGATGCCGTCGATCAGGCGCTGGTCGGAGATCTCCGCCGTCGAGGGGCCGGTGGTGGTGCGCAGGGTGAATTCGCTACGGGCGATCCGCAGCACCTGCTCGCGAACCGGCTTGTAGTTGCCGCGCTCGCCGCCCGTCGGGGCCAGCCCGAGACGGCGCAGCCACGCGCTCATGCTCGGCCCCAGATCGACGTGGGCGCTGCGCGTCTTGCGCGCCTCGGTCTGCAGGTAGATCATGATCAGGCGCGCCTTGGCGCCGTAGGGAACGCCGACGTCCAGGACCGTGCCGTCGCGCAGCGGCAGGATGCCGGGGCGGACGACGAGCTGGTACTTGCCGTTGTTGCGCACCCAGGGGGCGGTCTCGTCCTTGGGCTTGCGGTGCGGCAGGGAGGCTTGGCAGAACCCGGCGTGGAGATAGCCGATCGCGTCCATCTCGTTGGACAGCGCTTCATGGGCCATCATCACACGGCGGCGCTCCTTGGGGTCTTCGGTGCGGGCAAGAACCGCCTCGAATCCCTCCAGGGTAAGCTGCTCGTGGATTTTCGCCATGGGACCCCTCCGGCCTCGTTCGGTCACGTTCCTGTCGTTTCAGAAAACACAAAATGTGGTGGCTGTGAAGCGCGTCCATCCCACGAATCGCTGAAGTTGCAACGGAAGCTGCAGATTCTGACTCAACTTCAGCGAAGCGGCCATCGGCGAACCCGACCGTCCCCTCCCCGCCGGCAACCGCCGAGCCAACGTTCGAACCAACGTTTCAAAATCAGCGTCGCCAACGGAGCGTCCGAGGCCGGAAAGCCGCTTGTCCACAGCCGGGCGGGCTTGTCCACGCTGAGTTGGAATCGCAGCGGGCGAAATCGGCCGGATCGGCTCGCTGACTCCGCAACGGCGGGAACGCCGAAGTCGCAACGGGGACTCGCTCATCCACGCTGAAGACGAGTCACGAAAGGCGGTTATCCACGCTGAACTCGCAACCATGTCCTATATGAGTCCCTATAGGATTCTCCGGTTAGACCGGTTGCGCGGGTGCTGGCGCGACCCCCTTCGCTGAAAACGCAACGTCGGAAGGGTCGGAGAATCGCCAACCGGGCATTCGAGGGTGATCCGGACCCCCGTCCTCCACCAGGACGAGCATCACCCCTGGTCGGGGGTTCCGGGACAGGACCGTCAACTGTCAACCGGACCCAACGCTGAATTTGATACAAGGGCGACTCGGGTCCAACGCTGAATTGGTAACATTCGACTCGGAAACCCAAGGCTTTCCAGGGCTTAGCCGACTCGGCGAGTCTCGCGCAGATCTTGTAACGCCAACGCAAACCCACGAATCGGCCGACGACGCTGAATTTGAAACGGCAGACTCCAGGCGATTCAAGGGTCGAATCGAAGCCACTCCCCACCGCCAACGCTGAATTGGTAACGCTTTGGAAAATGGGCTTGACGGGGTCTCGGTCGATTCGCCTCCGGAATGGTTTTTTGCCGCTCGCTGCGGCCGGCGGAAAGTCCATTTTTCTATGACCATAGTCCCATACGACGTCGCATGACCCACCTTCACCCCACCATTTGACGCAATTCGGCGCGCTCCGGCTTGACCAGTTGCGTCAAATTTTGCAAGAAAGGTCCACACACAGGGAAAGCCGGAGGCCCGATGAACGGGGAAGAACTGCGCGCCATCCGCGAACGGCGTGCCGAGGACCAGCTGAGCTTCGCGACCTGGCTCAACGGCGCACTGAACCGCCGCTACGACCGCTCCCGGATCAGCCGGTGGGAAAGCGGGGCGGAGCGCATCCCCCAGCAGGTCGCCGGGTTTCTGGCCGGACAGGGCGGCATGGCCGCCGTGCCGCAGAACGCCGGGGTGCCCAAGATGCAGCGCGCCGTGGTGGCCGTGGCCAATCAGAAGGGCGGCGTCGGCAAGACGACGACGGCGGTCAACCTGTCCTACGCGCTGTCCACGCTGGGTCTGAAGGTGATGCTTCTCGACAGCGATCCCCAGGGCAACGCCACCGTTCATATGGGGCTCGACCCGGGCGAGATCGAAACCCAGCGCAAGGGCATCTATAATGTGGTGCGCGGCGGGGCGTCCTTCGACAGCATCCTCCAGCCGGTGTGCGGTGGCGCCGTCATGCTCGCCCCCTCCAGCATCGGGCTGGCCGCGGCGGAAACGGAACTGGTGGCGGAGCCGGACAACTCCCTGGTTCTCAAGGAGAAGCTGGCGGAGGTGCGGAACCGTTACGATGTCATCGTGATCGACTGCCCGCCCAACCTCGGCCTTCTCACCATCAACGCGCTGGCGGCCAGCGATCTCGTGCTGATTCCCGTGCAGACGGAGGTGTTCGCCGGGCTCGGCGTGCCGCTGCTGCTGGAAACCATCGCCAAGATCCGCCGCCGCTCGAACCCGTCGCTGAACATCTTCGGCATCCTGCCGACCATGTTCTCGTCCCGCTTGACGCAAGATCAGGCCAGCCTGCGCGAGATTCAGGAGCATTACGAGGGGCGCACCCGCGTCCTGAACGCGGTGCCGCGCGCCACCCTGTTCGCCCAGGCGTCGGGCGCCGGCCGTCCGGCCATCGAGGCCGATCCGAATTCCAACAGCGTCCAGGCCTACGGCGAACTGGCGCGTGAACTGGCCGCCCACCTCCAGACTGCGGAAGACGCCCATGTCTCGTAAACTCGAACGGACCAGCACCCGCATTTTCGACAAGGCGGCGCAGCGCGGCGGGGACGCGCTGTTCGGGCTCTCCGCCGACTTCCCGCGGCTGATCGAGGTCGATCTCGACCGGGTGCACCCCAATCCCGACCAGCCGCGCCGCCATTTCGACGACCAGTCGCTCCAGGAACTGGCCAACTCCATCGCCCGCCACGGGCTGAAGCAGCCGGTTCTCGTGCAGGATCTCGGCGACGGGGACTACCGGCTGATCGCGGGTGAGCGGCGCCTGCGCGCCTGCGGGCTGGCCGGCCGCCAGACCATCTTCGCCATCGTCACCGACGGCGACCCCGACGAGCTGGCGCTGATCGAGAACATTCAGCGCGTCGACCTCGACGCCATGGAACTGGCCCGCGCCTTCGCCCGGCTGATCGAGCGGCACGACTACACGCACGAGGCGCTGGGGCAGGTCATCGGGCGCAGCCAGGCGGAGGTCACCCGCACCCTGTCGCTGCTGCGTCTGCCGGCCGACATCGTCGCTGAATTTGAAACGCGCCACCGCTCCGTGCCGAAAAGCATCCTGACGGAGATCGCCGCGGTGGACGATCCGGTCCTCCAGAGGAAGCTGTGGGACACCATCAAGGACGGCGGCACGGTCAAGGCGCTGCGCGAGGCCAAGCGCGCCCAGATGGGCGGCGGCGAGCCGGATTCCGCGGCGGCGGCGCGGGTTCAGCCGGCCCCGGCGGTGCGGTTCGTCTCCGCCGTTCAGCGCATCGCCAAGGATTTTTCCGCCGTCGACGCCGGGGAATTGCGGGCGCACCGCAAGCAGCTCAGCGAGGCGCAATGGCAGGAGCTGCGCCGCCTCCACGCCCTTCTCGACGAGCTGCTGGCCTGACCGTCCGCAACGCTGAATTTGTAACGGACACCCGCTGACGTCAGCGGCGGGTGTCAACTTCAGCGTCGATGACCCGCCTGACCTCGCTGAACCAGCGCAGCTTTTCCGCGAAGGGCAGACGGGCGAGCCCGCTGGGCGAGGGCAGCACGACGTCCACCGGACCGTCGAACAGGCTGTCCGGCTGCACCCCCCACTCCGCCCGGTCGCGATCCGCGGCGGCGAGATAAACCCCCTTCCCCGTGTAGGCGATCACCCGCGGCCGGAATTCCGCGATCAGCGCGCGCAGCCGCGGCACGCCGCCGCGCAGCTCCGCCCGGCTGAGATCGGCGGCGCCCGGGGTCGCCCGCGCCACGAGGTTGGTGGAGCCCAGCCCGAACTCCGGCAACAGCCGGTCCTCCTCCGGGCGCAGCAGCCGTGGCGTCAGGCCGGCCTCCGCCAGCAGTTTCCAGAACTGGTTGCCCGGCCCCGCGTAATTGTGGCCGAGCCGGCCCGAGCGCATTCCGGGGTTGAAGCCGACGAACAAAGCGTTCAGGCCGGGGGCGATGATGTCGGGGATCGGGCCTTCGGAATTGGTCATGGTGCGTCAACAGGGAAAAGCGGGGTCCGGCAACGCTGAATTTGAAACGCCCCTACTCCGCCGTCCGCCATTCGGCGACAATCACCGGGGCGGCGAAGCCGGCGAGGATAACCGCCAGCGTCACGAACAGCATGGCGCCCCAGGCGCTGTAGCCCAGCACCCCCAGCACGCCGCCCAGGAAGAAGGAGCCGACGGTCGGCAGATGCGTCTTCAGCTTGTCGAGCGTCACCCGGACGCGATCCCGGCCGTTGCGGTGATAGAGGTCGTCGATCAGGTTGCCCAGCTCGATCCCGATGTCGGTGATCATGCCGGTGACGTGGGTGGTGCGGACGCGGGCGTTGGAGATGCGCGTGACGATGGCGTTCTGCAACCCCATCAGGAAGCTCAATCCCATGACCAGCGCGGCGCCGCGAAGCTCGTGCAGCCAGACGTCGGCGGCGCCGAGCCCGGCGAGCAGCAGGGCTTCGAGGCAGACGCTGTAGGCGTAGATCGCCGACAGGCCGCGGCGCTGCCCGGCGTTGATGAGCATCGCCGACACCATCGCCCCGGCGATGAAGGTCGCCACGATCGCCAGCGCCATGCCGAAGGCGCCCATCTCGCCCAGCGCCAGATGATCGGCCATGGTCGAGACGGTGCCGGTCATGTGCGAGGAGTAGAGGCCGGCGGCGTAGAATCCCGCGGCGTTGACGGCACCGGCGATGCCCGCCAGCGACCAAGCCAGACTGCGATCCGCCGACACGCCGCGATGTTCACCCTGCCGGACCAGCATGCCACACTCCCTGAACCAAGCGGCGCGCCGGTTCGGACGTCCGCGCCGGGATCATAGCGAGGGCGGTTCGCGACGGGGACCCTCTGGTTTTCATGATCATCAATGCGTTTTGTTGCGGATGGCTTCGTCTTCGCAGACCGCCTGAGCCGGCGTTGGCAACGTTGGTCCGGTTGGGGCCGCCGTGAAGGCCACCACGATCATTGGACGGCTTGCCGCGACTCGCAAGCTTTGGCATTGTTGAGGGAACGCACTGTGACCGGCCTGCCCAAACCTCGGCACTCCGGTCTGAGAAGCGAACGGGCAGTTCAGTATAATTTTCATCTCAAGCGCTTGAAGTGAAACGGGTCACAGCTCGATCTGGGCGGCGGTGATCACGCTCTGCGCGATGTCGGCGATGCGGCGGCCCTGCTTCATGGCCGCCTTGCGCAGGGCGTTGTAGGCCGCCTCCTCCGTCAGGGAATTCCGCTGCATCAGGATGCCCTTCGCCCGCTCGATCAGCTTGCGGTCGGCGAGCTGCGTGCGCGCCTCGTCGCGTTCGCGTTTCAGCGTTTCGAAAGCAGCGAATCGCGCCAGCGCGGTCTCCAGGATCGGCCACACGCGGGCGGGGTGCAGCCCGTCCAGGACGAAGGCGGCCACCCCGGCCTCCGCCGCCTGCGCCGCCGCCCCCGGCGGCGCTTTGTCGGCGAACAGGACGACGGCGCAGGCCGCGGACCGGGCCAGCCGGAAGACGCCGTCCAGCGCCGCAGCGTCCGATGTTTCCAAAACAGCGACGACCGCGTCCGGTGCTAGCGCGGCGATGCGGGCCGGCAGATCGGCGAAGCCATGGAGAACGGCGATCCGGGGAGCGATCCGGCCGGCGCCCCCCGCCCCGGCCAAGCCGTCCTCCACCGGACGCGTGGCGTCGGCGTTGGGGCCGGCCACCAGAATGGTCAGGGGTCTGTTCGCCATGGCCGCTCCGCCCTTCCCGTCAAGCCGTCCGATTCACGCCGCTTTCACCGTCCCGTGGTGCCCGCCGTCCAGGAAGTTCAGCAACTCCTCCCGGTAAGTGTAGTAACGGGGGTGCTCCAGCAGGGCCTGCCGGGTCCGGGGGTGGGGGATGTCCACCTCCAGGATGTGGCCGATGCGGGCGTTCGGCCCGTTGGACATCATCACCACACGGTCGGCCAGCAGGATCGCCTCGTCAACGTCGTGGGTGACGCAGATCGCGGTGACCTGGGTGCGCGCCCACACCTCCATCAGCACCTCCTGAAGCTCCCAGCGGGTCAGGCTGTCCAGCATACCGAAGGGCTCGTCGAGCAGCAGCAGCTTCGGCGACAGGGCGAAGGCCCGCGCGATGCCGACGCGCTGCTTCATGCCGTTGGACAGCTCCGCCGCCTTCTTGTGCATGGCGTCGCCCAGCCCCACGCGCGACAGGTAGTAGCGGGCGATGTCGTTGCGCTCCCCCCGGCCGGCCTGCGGGTAGACGCGGTCGACCCCCAGCATGACGTTCTCCAGCGCGGTCAGCCAGGGGAACAGGCTGGGCGCCTGGAAGACCACCGCGCGGTCGGGGCCGGCGCCGTCGACCTCCCGGCCGTCCAGGACGATGCCGCCGCTGGACACGTCGGCCAGCCCGGCGACCATCGACAGCACCGTGGACTTGCCGCAGCCCGAATGGCCGATCAGGGAGATGAACTCGCCCTTGCGCATCTTCAGGTCGAAGCCGTCCACCACGGTCAGCGGTCCCTTCGGCGTGGCGAAGGTCTTGGTGACCCGGCTGAACTCGACGTAGCGGTCGTCGGACAGGCCGCCGGGCTGGCCGGCCAAATAGGGCTTGGGCGGCGGCGCGGCGGTGATCGGCGTCGCCGCCGGCAGGGTCAGGGTTTCGTCCACCGCGGCGGCGGCGCGGCTGGCCCCGGCCTCCATCAGCCACGCCGTGACCTCGGCGCGCAGGCGCTTGAAGTCGGGGTCGTGGTTCACGGCGGTGCGGTCGCGCGGGCGCGGCAGGTCCACCGCGAAGGCCGGGCCGAGCGTCGCCCCCGGACCCGGCGTCAGCGGGATGATGCGGTCGGCCAGCAGGATAGCCTCGTCCACGTCGTTGGTGATGAGGACGACGGTCTTGCGGTCCTTGCGCCAGATCGCCTCGATCTCGTCCTGGAGCTTGGCGCGGGTCAGCGCGTCCAGCGCCGACAGCGGCTCGTCGAGCAGCAGCATCTCCGGGCTCATGGCGAGCGCGCGGGCGAAGCCGACGCGCTGGCGCATGCCGCCCGACAGCTCCTTCGGGCGGCGGTCGGTGGCATGGCCCAGGCCGACCGTCTCCACCGCCCGGCGGGTGAGCACGCCGCGCTCCGGGGACGGCTTGCCCTTGTGCACGGCGTCCACGGCCAGCGCCACGTTGTCCTTCACGCTCAGCCAGGGCATCAGCGAGTAGTTCTGGAACACGACGCCGCGCTCCGCCCCCGGCCCGCGCACCGGCTGGCCGCGGAACAGCACCTCGCCGGCGTCGGGGGCGGCCAGCCCGCCCATCAGGTTGACCAGCGTGGTCTTGCCGGCGCCGGAGAAGCCGACGATGGCGACGAACTCGCCCTCCGCGATGGACAGGTCGATTCCGCGCAGCACCTCGGTCCCGCCATAGGACTTCGCGACGCTCTTCAGCTCAAGGATGGCCATGCTCGGGGACTCCTCAGCGGGTGCCGGTGTGGGAAACGGCGGCCTGGAAGGCCAGCATGACGCGGTCGAGCAGGAAGCCGATCAGGCCGATGGTGAAGACCGCCACCATGATGCGGGCGAGCGAGGAGGAGGAGCCGTTCTGGAACTCGTCCCACACGAATTTGCCGAGGCCGGGATTCTGGGCCAGCATCTCCGCCGCGATCAGCACCATCCAGCCCACGCCCAGCGACAGCCGCAGGCCGGTGAAGATGTAGGGCAGCGCCGAGGGCAGCACGAGCCGGCGCACCATCGTCGGGCCGGAGAGCTGCAGCACCTTGCCGACGTTCATCAGGTCCTTGTCGATGGAGGACACGCCGACCGCCGTGTTGATCAGCGTCGGCCACAGCGAGCAGAGCGTGACCGTGACGGCGGAGGTGAGGAAGGACTTCTCGAAGGTCGGATTGTCGCTCGACACGGTGGCGCTGACCACCATGGTGACCAGCGGCAGCCAGGCCAGCGGCGACACCGGCTTGAAGATCTGGATCAGCGGGTTCATCGCCGCGTTGACCGTGCGCGACAGGCCGCAGGCCACCCCCAGCGGCACCGCCACCAGCGCGCCGAGCAGGAAGCCGGTGAAGACCGTCTTCAGGCTGGTGACGATCTGGTCGAGATAGGTCGGCTTGCCGGCGTAGGGGCGGGTCTTCACCTCGGCGCTCGGGTCCTTGGCCAGCAGCTCGGCGTTGCGCTTGGCCTGCCGGTCGTAGAAGGCGGCCTCCTTGGCGCGCTCCGCCTTGTGGTCGGCGTGGAGGACGCCGACCTGCTCCCACACCTGGGCGGGGCCGGGGATGGCGCCCAGGCTGGTGTTCACCTGCGGGGCCAGCCACGCCCAGGCGGCGAGGAACAGCATCAGGGCGGTCAGCGGCACGCCCATCTGCTGCCACAGCTCCCGCCCCTGCTGGCGCGGGCTGTCCCCGGCGGCCATGCGGAGCAGCGGGCTGAGCCAGCCGAGCCCGACGATCTGCAGGGTCGCGGCGGCATGGTTCAGGCCATGGGCGAGGCGGGCCTTGCGCCGGGCGCGCATCGCCTCGGCGGATGAAAGGGTGGAGGCTTCGGTCACGCTGGTCATGGGGTGATCTTTCTGTTTGGCGCGGGGCGCCGCGGCCCCCACCCCGGCCCTCCCCCGCTTCGCAGGGGAGGGTGTCTGTCCCCTCCCCTGCGTCAGCGGGGGAGGGTTAGGGAGGGGGCCCGTCGCGACCACGGCGCAGGTCATCCGGGGAAAAAAGCGCTCAACCGCCGACCAGTTGGCCGCCCTGCACCGCCTGCCCGCCCTTCAGGCCGATGGGCAGCTTCGTCAGATACTCGTTGGGCTTGCGGCCGTCGTAGGCGATGCCGTCGATGAAGCCCTCGTCCAGCGGCTTGTAGCCGTCGCTGGCCCAGGGGAAATCGGCCTCCTTGGCCTTGCCCTCCTCCACCAGCAGCCGTGCGGCCTTCAGGTAGATCTCCGGCTTGTAGACCTTGCGGGCGGTCTCGTCGTACCAGCTGTCCGGCTTGGCCTCGGCGATCTGGCCCCAGCGGCGCATCTGCGTCAGATACCAGACGGCGTCGGAGTAGAAGGGATAGGTGGCGTTGTAGCGGAAGAAGACGTTGAAGTCGGGAACCGCCCGCTTGTCACCCTTCTCATACTCGAAGGTGCCGGTCATCGAGTTGGCGATGACCTTGGCGTCGGCCCCCACATACTCCGACTTGGCCAGGATCTTCACCGCCTCGGCGCGGTTGGCGTTGCCGTTCTCGTCCAGCCACATGGCGGCGCGGATCAGCGCCTTGACCAGCGCCAGATGGGTCTTGGGGTTCTTGGCGGCCCAGCCCTCGGTGACGCCGAAGACCTTCTCCGGGTTGTTCTTCCAGATCTCGGTGTCGGTGATGACCGGCACGCCGATGCCCTTCATCACCGCCTGCTGATTCCACGGCTCGCCGACGCTGTAGCCGAAGATGGTCCCGGCCTCCAGGGTTGCCGGCATCTGCGGCGGCGGGGTGACCGACAGCAGGGCGTCGGCCTGGATCTGGCCCGACACGTCGTTGGGCGCGTAGTAGCCGGGGTTGATGCCGCCGGCGGCCAGCCAGTAGCGAAGCTCGTAATTGTGGGTGGAGACGGGGAAGACCATGCCCATGGTGAAGGGCTTGCCCTCCGCCCGGTACTGGGCGATGACCGGCTTCAGCGCGTCGGCCTTGATCGGGTGCAGCGGCTTGCCGTCCGGCCCCTTGGGCAGGTTGGGCTTCATCCGGTCCCACACCTCGTTGGACAGGGTGATGCCGTTGCCGTTGAGGTCCATCGAGAAGGCGGTCACCACGTTGGCCTGGGTGCCGAAGCCGATGGTGGCGCCCAGCGGCTGGCCAGCCAGCATGTGGGCGCCGTCCAACTCCCCGGAGATGACGCGGTCGAGCAGCACCTTCCAGTTGGCCTGCGGCTCCAGCGTCACCGACAGGCCCTCGTCCTCGAAGAAGCCCTTCTCCGCGGCGATGGCGAGCGGGGCCATGTCGGTGAGTTTGATGAAGCCCAGTTTGAGCTGGTCCTTCTCCACGTCGAGCGGAGCGGCTTGGGCGGACCCGAGCGTCAGCGCCAGCGTGGCGGCGGCGGACAGCAGGGCGGTGCGGGGGGAGGCGGGCAGTCGGATCACGTCTCGGATCACGTCTCGGGTCACGTCGGTCGCTCCATCTCTCGTTCCGGAACCCCGCGGCACGCCCGACCTCGATCCAACGCCCCACCGGCGACGCGCCGTTGAGGGCTCTCCAGCCATGAAGGGCTGTCGAACCGGGTCAGCGACGGTGCCGAGGGGCCCAACCTTGGGCGTATGGGATGGACGCACCGCCGTTGGCGCGTCCCGCCGTTCCTTTCGCAAGGACCATGCCAAAGGCTGAATGACCCTTTGAAACGGGCCAAAGGTCTTTGTTTCTGCGGCTTTGACGCGAATTGCCTATTGTTTGTGCTAGTACCTTGGTGGTGACGCATTGCACAATTTGTCGGCTTTCGGACCGCTTTTTGTTCGAAGCAGGACAAAAGAGCGTGTTTTGGTCTCGGCATTCCCGCCACGCGCCAGCGGAGGCGGGGCCGTGCAAACGGCGGAAATCCGCCATTCCGGTCCCTTTCTCATACCTTGGTGCCGGTGTTGGCACGCGGCTTGCCAGAAGGACGGGCAGATCAGGGCCAGGGCAACGGCGCCATGGCCGGTTCGACGGCGAACCACCCGGACAACGGCGTCCGAAACCCTGGGAATCCCGCGGGAGGCTCCAGGGCTTCGGGCGCCTTTTTCTTTTTGGCCTCGCGGCCTCGCAAGAGGGCACACAGCATGAGCACGCACACCAATCCACCGACTCCGCGCGAACGGCTGGTCGTCGTCGGCAACGGCATGGCCGGCATCCGCACGCTGGAGGAGCTGCTGGCCAAGGCGCCGGACCGCTACGACATCACCGTCTTCGGCGCCGAACCGCACCCCAACTACAACCGCATCATGCTCTCCCCCGTGCTGGCCGGGGAGAAGACCTTCGACCAGATCGTCCTGAACGGGCGCGACTGGTACGAGGCCAACGGAATCAAGCTGTTGACCGGCGACCGGGTGGAGGTGATCGACCGTGCGAACCGCAGCGTCACGGCGATGTCCGGCCTGACCGTGCCCTACGACCGGCTGCTGATCGCCACCGGTTCCACCCCCGTCATCATCCCGGTCCCCGGCTCCACCCTGCCCGGCGTCGTCGGCTTCCGCGACCTCGCCGATGTCGACACGATGCTGGAGGCGGCGGCCAAGGGCGGGCGCGCCGTGGTCATCGGCGGCGGCCTGCTCGGGCTGGAGGCGGCCAACGGCCTGAAGGTCAAGGGCATGGACGTCACGGTCCTGCATCTGATGGACACGCTGATGGAACGGCAGCTCGACCGCTCCGCCGGGGCGCTGCTGCAGCACGAGCTGGAGCGCCGCGGCATCACCGTGCTGACCGGCGCCGACACTGCTGAAATTGTGGGCATAGAGAAAGTTTCCGCGGTTCGCCTGAAAAACGGGCAGGAGCTTCCCGCCGATCTGGTGGTCATGGCCGTGGGCATCCGCCCGAACACGACGCTGGGCAAGGCGGCGGGGCTGGCCTGCGGGCGCGGCATCCAGGTGGACGACACCATGACCACCTCCGATCCGGCGATCCTGTCGGTCGGCGAGTGCGTGGAGCACCGCGGCCAGACCTATGGCCTCGTCGCCCCGCTGTTCGAGATGGCCAAGGTCGCCGCCGCCCGGCTGGCCGGGAGTGCGGAGGCCGCCTACACCGGCTCCGTCACCTCGACCAAGCTGAAGGTGACGGGGGTGGACGTCTTCTCGGCCGGCGACTTCACCGGCGGCAAGGGCTGCGAGGACATCGTGTTCCGCGACGCCGCCCGTGGCGTCTACAAGCGCGTGGTGGTCAAGGAGAACCGCATCCTCGGCGCCGTGCTCTACGGCGACACCAAGGACGGCGGCTGGTACTTCCAGATGCTGAAGGACGGCACCGAGGTGGCGCCGGTCCGCGACACGCTGATCTTCGGCCAGAGCTTTGGAGGCGAGGGGGCGGCAAACCCTAAGGCCGCCGTTGCGGCGCTCCCCGACAGTGCGGAGATCTGCGGCTGCAACGGCGTGTGCAAGGGGACCATCGTCACGGCGATCACCGAGAAGGGCCTGTCCAGCCTGGACGAGGTGCGGGCTCATACCAAAGCCTCGGCCTCCTGCGGAAGCTGCACTGGTCAGGTGGAGCAGCTCCTCGCCCTCACGCTGGGCGACGGCTACGCGGGCGAGGCGAAGGCCAAGCCGATGTGCAAATGCACCGACCGCACCCACGACGAGGTGCGCCGGGCCATCACCACGCTGGAACTGAAATCCATTCCCGACGTGATGCAGCGGCTGGAATGGCGCACGCCCGACGGCTGCCATCATTGCCGCCCGGCGCTGAATTACTACCTGCTCTGCGAATGGCCGGGCGAGTACAAGGACGACAGCCGGTCCCGTTACATCAACGAGCGCGTCCACGCCAACATCCAGAAGGACGGCACCTACTCCGTCGTGCCGCGCATGTGGGGTGGGCTGACCAGCGCCAAGGAGCTGCGCGCCATCGCCGACGTGGTGGACAAGTTCGCCATCCCCACGGTGAAGGTGACCGGCGGCCAGCGCATCGACCTGTTCGGCGTGAAGAAGGAGGACCTGCCCGCGGTGTGGGCGGACCTGAACGCCGCCGGCATGGTGTCCGGCCACGCCTACGCCAAGGGGCTGCGCACGGTGAAGACCTGCGTCGGTTCGGAATGGTGCCGCTTCGGCACGCAGGACAGCACCGGCCTGGGCGTCAAGCTGGAGCGGATGACCTGGGGCACCTGGACCCCGCACAAGGTGAAGCTGGCCGTCTCCGGCTGCCCGCGCAATTGCGCGGAGGCCACCATCAAGGATCTGGGCGTCGTCTGCGTGGACAGCGGCTACGAGCTGCATGTCGGCGGCAACGGCGGCATGCATGTCCGGGCCTGCGACCTGCTGGTGAAGGTGGAGACCGAGGCGGAGGTGCTGGAATACACCGGCTCCTACATGCAGCTCTACCGCGAGGAGGCCCGTTACCTGGAGCGCACCGCCCCGTGGGTCGAGCGCGTCGGGCTGGAGTATGTGAAGCGCCGGCTGGTCGATGATGCCGAGGGCCGGGCGTCCCTCAACGCCCGCTTCCTCTTCTCCCAGAGCTTTTCGCAGGACGATCCCTGGGCCGAGCGGGCCAACGGGTCGGTGGACCGTCACGAATTCGCGCCGCTCGCTCAGGTGGGGTAACGTCACATGGATCAGAGCATTTCCTGGATCACCGTCGGCTCGGTCGAGGACATCCCCCGCCAGGGGTCGCGCGTGGTGCGGACCGCCTACGGCGACATCGCCCTGTTCCGCACCGTGGCGGACGAGGTCTACGCGCTGGAGGACCGCTGCCCGCACGCCGGCGGCCCGCTGTCGCAGGGCATCGTCCACGGCGCGCGGGTGACCTGCCCGCTGCACAGCTGGGTGATCGACCTCGCCAGCGGCGAAGCGGTCGGCCCGGACGAGGGCTGCGCCGGCCATTGCCCGGTGCGGGTGGTGGATGGCGCGGTGCAGCTCGGGCTGGCCGCCTTCCGTCCGGGATGTGGAGGGTGCGGCCATGGGTAACGCACCGTCCGACTCTCCCCCTCCTTCTTCCCCCTCTCCCCCCGGGGAGAGGGTTGGGGTGAGGGGGTTGCGCATTTGCCGGACGCACCGCCACGCGCAACCCCCTCACCCTCCCCTCTCCCCGAGGGGGAGAGGGAAATCGCGGCGGGGAAGCCCATCCGCACCACCTGCCCCTACTGCGGTGTCGGCTGCGGCGTTCTGGCCTCCGTCGCCGCCGACGGCACCGTGACCGTCTCCGGCGATCCCGACCATCCCGCCAACCGGGGGAAGCTCTGCTCCAAGGGCACCAACCTGCCCAACACGCTGGGCCTCGGCGAACGGCTGCTCCACCCGCAGGTGGACGGGCGGCGCGTCGCCTGGGACGAGGCCATCGCCGCCGTCGCAACGCGCCTGTCCGACACCATCGCCGAGCACGGCCCGGACTCGGTGGCCTTCTACGTCTCCGGCCAGTTGCTGACCGAGGACTATTACGTCGTCAACAAGCTGGCGAAGGGCTTCCTCGGCACCGCCAACATCGACACCAATTCGCGCCTCTGCATGGCCTCCAGCGTGGCGGGCCACAAGCGCGGCTTCGGCGCCGACGCGGTGCCGGTGACCTACGAGGATCTGGAGGAAGCCGATCTGGTCCTGCTGGTCGGCTCCAACCTCGCCTGGTGCCACCCGATCCTGAACCAGCGGCTGCTGGCGGCCAAGCGGACGCGCGGCACCCGCATCGTCGTCATCGACCCGCGCCGCACCGCCGCGGTGGACGGGGCCGACCGGCACCTGCCGATCCGTCCCGGCACCGACGCCCTGCTGTTCAACGGGCTGCTCGTCCATCTCGCCGACAACGGGCTTCTCGACGCCCGTTTCGTCGCGGAGCACACCGCCGGTCTGGCCGAGGCGCTGGAGGCGGCGCGTGCCGACGCGCTCTCCCCCGCCCATGTCGCCGCCCGCTGCGGTCTGCCGCTGGCCGACATCGAGGCCTTCTACGCTGAAGTCGCAACGGTCCGCCGCACCGTCACCATCTACTCCCAGGGGGTGAACCAGTCCTCGCAGGGGACGGACACGGTCAACGCCATCCTGAACGTCCATTTCCTGACCGGGCGGATCGGGGCGCCGGGCATGGGACCCTTCTCGGTCACCGGCCAGCCCAACGCCATGGGCGGACGCGAGGTCGGCGGGCTCGCCAACCAGCTCGCCGCCCATATGGGGTTCGAGGCGGAGTCGGTGGACCGGCTGCGCCGCTTCTGGAACGCGCCGCGCGTGGCGGACAAGCCCGGCCTGAAGGCGGTGGACCTGTTTCGCGCGGTGGAGCAGGGCACCGTCCGCGCCGTCTGGGTCATGGCGACCAACCCGGCGGTCAGCATGCCCGACGCCGCCCGCGTCCGCCGCGCGCTGGCGCGGTGCGAGACGGTCATCGTGTCCGATTGCATCGCCGACACCGACACGGCGCGGCTGGCCCACATCCGCCTGCCCGCCGCCGGCTGGAGCGAGAAGGACGGCACCGTCACCAATTCCGACCGCACCATCTCCCGCCAGCGGGCCTTCCGTCCCCTGACGGGCGAGGCACGGCCCGACTGGTGGATCGTCACCCAGGTCGCCCGCGCGATGGGCTATGCCGACGCCTTTCCCTTCGCGACGCCCGCCGACATCTTCCGCGAGCACGCCGCCCTCTCCGCCTTCGAGAACGACGGCACGCGCGCCTTCGACATCGGCGGCCTCGCCGGGCTGTCCGACGCTGAATTTGAAACGCTCGCTCCCGCCCCCTGGCCACGGCGGGTCGGTGAGGGGCCGATGCGCCGTCTCTACACCGACGGGCGCTTCTTCACCGACGATGGGCGGGCGCGTTTCGTCCCGGTCACCTCCCGCCCCCTGCCCCGCAGCGTGGAGCCGGGTTCGCTGATGTTGAACACCGGCCGCCTGCGCGACCAGTGGCACACCATGACGCGCACCGGCCTGTCGCCGCGCCTCTCCGCCCACGCGCCGGAACCCTGCCTGGACCTCCACCCGCAGGATGCGGCGGCGCGCGGCCTGACGGACGGCGCCCTGGTCAGCCTCTCCACCCCCATCGGTACGGCGCTGGCCCGGCTGCGCGTGACCGAGGCGCAGCGGGTGGGGGAAGCCTTCCTGCCCATGCACTGGACCGACCGCTTCACCGCCTCCTGCGTCGTCGGGCGGCTGGTGGACGACAGGGCCGTGGACCCCGTGTCGGGCCAGCCGGACCTGAAGCGGATGCCGGTGACGGTCGTCCCCTACCCCGCCGCCTGGACCGGCTTCCTGATCGCCCGCACCCCGGTGGAGCCCACCCACGGCGGCTACTGGTCGCGCCGCGCCGTCCCCGGCGGCCACCTGATCGAACTGGCCGGCGAGGGCGCCCTGCCCGCCCCCGACGCGCTGGCGTTCGGCTTCGCCGGGGCGACGGTCGATTACAGCGACGCGGCCCGCGGCGTACTGCGCCGCGCTTGGGTGACGCATGACCGGCTGGAGGCCTGCCTGTTCCTGTCCACGACCGGTGGGCTGCCCAGCCGTGCTTGGCTGGTCGATCTGCTGTCGGCGGAAGCGCTCGACGGTGCCGCTCGCCGCGCCCTGCTCTCCGGCCGGTCACCGGTTCCCACGGCGGACGAGGGGCGGACGGTCTGTTCCTGCTTCGGCGTCGGCGTCAACCCTCTGATCGCCACCATCCAAAGCCAACGCCTGACCACCGTCCAGGAGATCGGAGCGGCCCTGCGGGCCGGGACCAACTGCGGCTCCTGCCTTCCCGAACTCAAGGAGATCCTTGCCGATGCCCAGCGCAGTCATGTGGCTTGACGGTCTTGTCTCCCGGTCCGGGGGCAAGCGTTTCAACTTCATCGTCGCCCTGCGCGCGGCGCTGGGTTCGGCATTGCGTCCGCGCACGGCCCGCCGCGTCGCCCGCGCCATCCCACGGGCGGGCATGCGGACGCCCCACGTCACGCTGGTCGGCGCCGGGCCGGGGGACCCCGACCTGCTCACCGTCGCGGCGGCGCGGGCGATTTCGCAGGCCGAGGTGATCCTCTACGACCATCTCGTCGGGGCGGGCGTCCTCGCCCTGGCGCAGCCGGGGGCGGAGCTGATCTGTGTGGGAAAGCGGTCGGGCAAGCACTCCCACTCGCAGGAAGCCATCAACGCGCTGATCGAGGCGCAGGCCCGCACCGGGCGGCGCACCGTCCGGCTGAAGGGCGGCGACCCGATGATCTTTGGGCGGGCCGGCGAGGAGATCGAGCATCTGGAGCGTGTCGGAATCAGCGTGTCGGTGATCCCCGGAATCACCGCCGCGCTCGGCTGCGCGTCGAGCGCCGGGCTGTCGCTGACCAAGCGCGGCGTGTCGCGCGCCGTCACCTTCGTCACCGCCCACGCCCGCGCGGGCGACGCGACCGAGCCGGACTGGGCGCGGCTGGCTGACCCCAAGGGCACGCTGGCGATTTACATGGGCCGCGAGGCCGCCCGCCGCGTCGGGTGCGGCCTGACCGCGGGCGGGCTGTCCCCCGACACGCCGGTGCTGGCGGTGGAGAACGGCTGCCGCCCCGACGAACGCCACCACCGCACGACGCTGGGCGCCATGGCGGAGCGGGGCGTGGCGGCGGGTGACGGCCCGACGCTGCTCCTGATCGGCTGGGCGCTGGAGGAACGGGTGCTAGAAGACGGGGCGGCGGACGCCGGTGATGCCTTCCGCGCGGGCGGCGACGTCGGCCAGGGGCTCGGTCACGACTGACATGGTGAAGACGGTGGCGTGCAGCAGCGTAGCGCCGTCCAGCATGATCCCGACATGGCCGGGGAAGAACACGATGTCGCCGCGGCGGTAGTCCATCCCCTGCCCGTCCGTGGACAGCATCGGCCCCAGCCGGCCGTCGTTGCGCTGCATCCCGCTGCTGTGGTGTGTGGTGATCCCCGCCCCGCGCAGCGCCACCTGGACGAGGCCGGAGCAGTCGATGCCGAAGGCGCTCCGCCCGCCCCAGACATAGGGCGTCTCCAGGAAGCGCAGCGCCGTCTCCACCGGAACGCGGTCCAGCGGCACGGCCACCGGCTCCAGCAGCTTGCCGAAGGTCCACAGCCCGTTATCCAGCCGGACCCAGCCGCTGTCGGCCTTTTCCGCTACGGTCACGAGGCTGCCGAAGCTCAGCGCCGCCACCGGCACCGCCTTGTGGGTGGGCGCCGGGTGCAGATTCGCCACCCGTCCCGATACGCGGTGGGTCGGGGCAACCGGCTCCGTCAGGTCCGTGCCGGGGGGAAGCCAGCCGACATGGCCGTCGGTGCGGTTTTCCACCTTCACCCAGTCGCCATCCCGGTCGAGCGGCGTACATGTTTCACCGAACAGCATCTCGCTGGTTTGCGGGACGCCGTGCCTCGGCTGTTCCAGGAGAACGGCCTGCGGGGCGGCGAGCCGGCGGATCGGGGTGGTCTGTGCATCGGTCATGCCGGTCACGCTAGAGCCCGCCCCGCCGGAATGCAAGCCAGAGGACCGTTCCGGACAATCCTCCGGGAGATGGGGATTTGCTATGGATTTGACGCTTTTCGACAGGAGAGTGCGATGGGCAACCGTGTGAGGCGTCTGGGGCTCGCGGCGGCGACAGGGGCATGTCTGCTGGCCGGTGCGGCCGCCGCGCAGACGGCGCCCCAGGCGGCCATCCCCCAGGCCGCCACCAGCGGTCCCCTGCGGCTCGTGCCGAATCCCGTTGCCTCTCCGGCGCCCTCTTCAACGGTGGAGCAGCCCCCTGCCCCGCCGGTCCCCGTTCCACCGCAGCCGTCCTCGGCGGCCACGGTGGTCCGGCCGGGTCAGCCCGCGGCCAACCCTGCGTCCATCCCGCAGCCCGCCGCGAGCGCTGACCCGGCCCAAATCCATCCGCCCACGCCGCGCCCCCAGCCGACCGACGGGGTCGCGGCGGTCCGCGCCTTCTACGACGCCTTGGGGCAGGCGGACGCCGCGCGGGCCAACACCTACGTCATTCCCGAGAAGCGGGGCAGCGGCGCCTACGACATCGCGTCGATGAACCGCTTCTACGGCAACATGAGCGTTCCCGTCCGCCTGCTGGCCGCGGAGCCCGTCGGCCGGGACACCGTGCGCGTGCGCTACCACTACGTCTATGTGAACGGCCGCGCCTGCGACGGCGCCGCCGAGGTCGCGCTGGCCGAGCGCGACGGTCTGGCCCTGATCGAACGGATCAAGGCCCTCAACGGCTGCTGAGCCCCTATCCCCTCTCCCGCCCCGGGAGAGGGTGCCCGCGAAAGCGGGCGGGTGAGGGGCGTACGGGAATCGAGGCGCTGGTCCTTGCCGGTACCCTCACCCTTCCCACGCTGGCGCGTGGGCCCCTTCCCTCTCCCGGGGCGGAGAGGGGGTGTGAATGGCTACCTCGCCCTTCCCGTCGGCTTGCCGGCCTTGGCCGGCGTGCGGCGGCCCTTGCCCGCCTGCTGGGTGTAGAAGGTCTTGCCCGGCTTCGGCCGATCCGCCTTGGGCTTGTCCGCCTTGCCCAGCCCCCCCGTCGTCTGCCAGGCCGGCACGAGCTGGTGCTCGCCCGGCCCGATCAGGTCGCTGCGGCCCATCGCCTTCAGCGCGTCGCGCAGCACCGGCCAGTTCTCCGGGTCGTGGTAGCGCAGGAAGGCCTTGTGCAGGCGGCGCTGCTTCAGCCCCTTGGCCGAGAACACCGTCTCCGAGCCCTCGCGGCGGATCGGGCGCAGCGGGTTGCGGTCGCTGTGGTACATCGCCGTGGCGAGCGCCATGGGGGAGGGTAGGTAGGTCTGCACCTGATCGGCCTTGAAGCCGTTCCGCTTCAGCCACAAAGCGAGGTTCATCATGTCCTCGTCGCTGGTGCCGGGGTGGGCGGCGATGAAGTAGGGGATCAGGTAGAGCTTCTTGCCCGCCGCCTTGGCCGCCTTCTCGAACATCTCCTTGAAGCGGTCGTAGGTGCCGATGCCCGGCTTCATCATCTTGGACAGCGGGCCGGGCTCGGTGTGCTCCGGCGCGATCTTCAGGTAGCCGCCGACATGGTGGGTCACCAGCTCCTTCACATACTCCGGACTGCGGACGGCGAGGTCGTAGCGCAGGCCCGAGGCGATGTTGATCTTCTTCACGCCGGGGATGGCGCGCGCCTTGCGGTAGAGCTGGATCAGGTCGCTGTGGTCGGTGTTCAGGTTCTTGCAGATGTCCGGGAAGACGCAGGACGGGCGGCGGCAGACCTTCTCGATCTCCGGGTCCTTGCAGGCCATGCGGTACATGTTGGCGGTCGGCCCGCCCATGTCGGAGATGACGCCGGTGAAGCCCTTCACCTTGTCGCGGATCTCCTCGATCTCCTTGAGGATCGAGCCCTCCGATCGGCTCTGGATGATGCGCCCCTCATGCTCGGTGATCGAGCAGAAGGAACAGCCGCCGAAGCAGCCGCGCATGATGTTCACCGAGAAGCGGATCATCTCCCAGGCCGGGATGCGCGCGTCGCCGTAGGACGGGTGGGGCGCGCGGGCGTAGGGCAGGCCATAGACCCCGTCCATCTCCGCCGTGGTCAGCGGGATCGGCGGCGTGGTCAGCCAGACCTCGCGGTCGCCGTGCCGCTGCACCAGCGCGCGGGCGTTGCCGGGGTTGCTCTCCTGGTGGAGCACGCGCGACGCGTGGGCGTAGAGCACCTTGTCGGCGCTGACCTGCTCGAAGGAGGGCAGGCGGACCACCGTGCGGTCGGCCCCGGCGGCGCGCGGGGCGGCGGGGGTCAGCTCATCGATGCTGCTGCTGTCGATGACGGTCCAGCCGTCCGGCACGCGGCTGCGGACGATGGAGGTGCCGCGGACGTCGTCGATCTCCCGCGCCTTCTCCCCGGCGGCGATGCGGTGGGCGACGTCGATGATCGCCCGCTCGGCGTTGCCGTAGCACAGGATGTCGGCCTTGGAGTCCACGAGGATGGAGCGGCGGACCTTCTCGCTCCAATGATCGTACTGGGCGATGCGGCGGAGGCTCGCCTCGATGCCGCCGAGCACGATGGGCACGTCCTTGTAGGCTTCGCGGCAGCGCTGGCTGTAGACGATCACCGCGCGGTCGGGCCGCTTGCCGCCCTCGTCGTTGGGGGTGTAGCTGTCGTTGTGACGCAGGCGGCGGTCCGAGGTGTAGTGGTTCACCATCGAGTCCATGTTGCCGCCGGTCACCCCGAAGAACAGGTTCGGCTTGCCCAGCGCCTTGAACGGCTCCGCGCTGCTCCAGTCGGGCTGGGCGATGATGCCGACGCGGAAGCCCTGCGCCTCCAGCAGCCGCCCGATGATCGCCATGCCGAAGCTGGGATGGTCCACATAGGCGTCGCCCGTCACCACCACGATGTCGCAGCTATCCCAGCCCAGCCGGTCCATCTCCGCCCGCGTCATCGGCAGGAAGGGCGCCGGGCGCCGCGCCTCCGTCCGGTGCCGGGGGAGGGAGAAGATGTCCCGCGCCGCCGGAACGGCGACGGTGGGCGTGGCTTCGTTGAGCATGACGCTCTCCGTTCGGGCCGCCGGTGCGCGGGGCGCGGCCGGGGCGGGGTGCTTGATGGTCGGGTGCCGGTTTCATACCGGTCTTGTCCGGCATGGTCCACCGCGCGAGTCCCTACGGAAGTGCCGCGGCGCGGTCAAGGATTGCCTGACTGTCCGGGTCAACTTTATACGCGATTATGACGCCGTGATGTGTGCAGCCGGGGCGCCGTCGGCAAGGGGGCTGTCGCAACGGCCACGCCGGCGTCCTGTTGGGAAGGGCGGAGACGCAAGCCGTCACCCCCAAACAGGAGCTGATCATGAGCACCGACAAGCGTTACGGCGACCAGCGCGACGAGCCGCTCGACATCAAGAACACCCGCGCCGACCCGGCCATCGACGAGGAGAAGATGGGCTTCCAGAACATTGAAGGGCCGGGTGCGGAGACCAGAAAGGATAAGGCGCCGGACCCCGACGACTCTCCGGACAGCGCACCCCGGCCGTGACGGGGACCCCGCGGGTGCCCGGGGCGTTGTTTGCTGAAGCCACAACAAAGCGGAGGTTCGCCATGGCTGAAGAGAAGACACCGGACAGCCCTTCCGACGCGGGCAAGGACTCCCCGTTGGAGGACAAGACCAAGACGCCCGGTGACGGGACGCTCCAGGACGCCGTGCCCGCCGGAACCACGTCCGACGAGTTGCGGCGGCGGGCCGACGAGGATGACGGCTCCGTCCAGCCGGGCACCGGCTGACGCCTTGAGCGCGTCGTCGGTTTCATCATACGACGTCGTATGAGAACGACGCCGTATGAGAATGAGTGGGTATGAGAGCTACCGGGTGACGCTGTCGCCTGCGGGCGCGGCCAATCCGACCATGGCATAGCTGCTGCGGATGGCCGCGTCCAGCGTTGGGGGCAGGGGCTGGATGCGCTGTTCCCGCGCCGCGCGGCGGGCGAAATCGGGGTCCGCCGCCAGGGCCCGCGTCGCCGCCGCCTTGGCCTCGTCCATGCGCCCCATCTCCAGGAAGGCGATGGCCAGGGCAGCCTGGGCCGGGGCGGCGGCGGTCACCTCGAACTCCAGCTTCGTGCTGTCCGGGTGCCCATGGCGCTGGAGAGCGAGGCTGTAGGCGGGCAGGAGCCGCTCCCGCTGCGCGGGGTCGCGTTCCATCGCCTGCTCCAGCAGGGGCAGGCCCTTCGCGGACTGTCCGGCTTCGACGTGCCACAGGCCGAGATCACCCAGCACATGGGCGTTTCCGGGCGACGCCTGCAAGGCGCGCTGACCGGCGGCGAAACAGGAGGCGTATTGACCACGCAGGCAGTGGGCGGTGTAGAGCGCCGTCAGCGGACGCAACGCGGCCGGCTCCAGTTCGGTGGCGCGCAGGGCGGCGGCCAGGGCATCCTCCAGGGCGGCATCGTTCCGCTCCGCCCGGTAGGCGTCGGATTGCAGCAGGGACAGCGCCGACCAGAGGCGGGCGGCCTCGCCGGCGCTGGTCGCCGGGGCGCTGGCCGCGGAGGTCAGGCAAGCGCTCAGGGCGGTCCGCTCGGCCGGCGGGATCTCATGCCGACCGGTGGCGAGGGTGGCGCACTCGCGCGGCGACAGGCTGGCGGCCGGCTTGGCGCGCAGGCGCGCGGTGACGGCGGGCAGCAGCGGGCCTTGCGGAGCGGTCACCGGCTCGATGATGCCCGCCGCCAAGGCCTGCGGCGTCGGCATGCCCTGCGGCCCGGCCGGGCGGTCCAGGCTGGTGGACCACAGCACCGTCCCGGTGGCGAGGTCGGTCAGGTGAACGACCAGACGCACCGTCGCGTCGTGCCCCAGGAGGCTTCCGGACAGGCGAAATCCCTGATGGGGCAGGGCGGCGGTGAGCGGCGGGTCGATCCGCACCGGGAGGTCGGTCCGGTTGGCGAGGCCGCCGGCGATCTCATCGGTCACCATGGCGGCAAGGGCGCCGTCCTCCGCCGACTGTCCAGTGGTCCGGAAGGGGCCGACGACGATGGACATCGACGCATCGGCTGCCGCGGACGGGACGGCGGACACCGACATCGCCGGCTCGATCCCGCTCGGCTCCGCAATGGCCTCGTTCGGATGCGGGCCGAGGGCCAGCGCCTCCTCCACGTCGATCGGGGTGGCGAGGTTTCGTCCGACCAGCAGGCCGGCCAGTCCGACCGCGATCAGCACGACGACCGCCAGCCCGGCGGTGCGCAGGGATAAGGGTCGGCGCACCGCCTCCGTCGCCGAAACGGCGTGAGGGCAAGGCAGGGCGGCGGGCGGGGCCTGGTTTTGCCGCTCGAAACGCGGGGCGTAGCCACCCTTCGGCACGACGATGCGGATCGGGTCGTCACGGCCGGCGGTCAGGTAGTAATGGTCCAGGCTGCGGCGCAGCCGTCCGGCCTCCAGCCGCACGATGGGGTCGGATTGCGGATCGAAGCTCGGCTCGCGGTTGAAGACGCTGACGGCGATGCAGTAGGCCTTGATCTGCTGCGCCCGTCCCTCCAGGCACTCCTCGACCACATAGCGCAGGAAGCGGCGGTTGCGGTCCGACGCGTCGAAATGATCGCTCGTCAAAATCCGCTCAAGCTGAGTCCTGACGGCGCGGTCATCCAATGCCCACCCCTGCGCGGGCGGAGTTTCCTCGGTCATCCGTGACATCTCCCGAACGTTGAGAAAGACGACGTGTGATCCTTCTCAAAAGGGGTGGGTCGATGTGTTGCCGGCATTCTTTCATCGGGAAAAACCGGTGTCCATCGGCACTGTGCTTTTAGGCCGGCCCCTATTCCCGAAGTCCGCCCGCATCTCTGTTCGTTGGGGTAAGGCGCTCATCCGAAGGCTGAGACCATCCGACCGAAGGCGGTGAACGCCACCCCCGTCGAACGGGATGTAAACTACCGTATGCTACCCGCCACGGCGGAACGCCCGGCGCGGCAACGGGTTCTCCCGCCGCCGGACAGGGGACTCGACGGGGAAGGGCCGAACGATGGCTGAAGGCCCATCCCATCCCCGCGGCACGCCCGGCTTACCGACGCGCAACCCCCGCCGTCGACAGGGCGTGCCGACATTTCCCGGTTTTCCCTGTTCTGGGCTTCGGTAACGCAACGCACTGGTGGTTCCATGTCTTTTTTGTCGCCGTCTTTCCTGTCGTCGCTGAACGTGCCGTCCCATCGCTCTCCCGCTCCCCACCTTCAAACGCCATCCTCAAAATCCCGCACAAACCAATCCGCCACAGGCGCGCTGACGCGCCGCGGCATTTTCGGACTGGGGGCCGCCGTGGCGGTCGGCGTCTGCAACAGCCGCAGCGCCGCGGCGTGGGAACCGGCGCCGGAGCGCACCCTGCGGATCTACAACTGCCTGACGGGGGAAAGCTTTGACGGCGTCTATTGGGCGGAGGGACGCCCGGTGGCGGAGGCGATGGCCCGCATCGACTGGGTGCTGCGCGACCATCGCAGCGACGATTGCCACCGCATCGATCTCGCCCTGCTGAACCGTCTGTCGGAGATGCAGGAGAAGTTGGACAGCCAGCATCCGTTCGAGGTGCTGTCGGCCTTCCGCTCCCAGGAAACCAACCGCCGTGTGAAGGGGGCGGCGACAGGCAGCCTGCATTTGCAGGGGCGGGCGGTCGACCTGCGCCTGCAGGGGCGGCGCGCGGTGGACCTCTACCGCTGCGCTCTGTCCTTCGGCGACGGTGGGGCGGGCTGCTACGCCAAGCGGAACTTCGTCCAT
Organism: Azospirillum brasilense; assembly: GCF_005222205.1. NCBI lineage: Bacteria > Pseudomonadati > Pseudomonadota > Alphaproteobacteria > Rhodospirillales > Azospirillaceae > Azospirillum > Azospirillum brasilense. Next base: position 1,263,314 of record NZ_CP032346.1, read on the forward strand.
GTGGACACCGGGCCGACGCGGCGCTGGATGGGTGCCTGAGCGTGGCGGCACGGAATCGGGACTTTTCGTCGCAGAACCTTTTGCCAGGGAGCATCGGGCGAAGGGCATTACGCCGATGGATGGATTGTGCGCAGGACGGAGGAAGCGCACCATAGCCCGAAAAAGAAGGCCATACGATCAGGCCAATGCTCTTTGGGAGGAGCCCATGCTAACCCCAACCGACCTTGCGGACCCCCGGGGCCGCAGCTTGTCGGCGCGCCGTCACCCGTTGGCGGACCCGGCCCGGATGGCCCAGGCCCGCACGCTGGCGGGCTGGATCGCCGTGATCGCCGAAGACCGCGGCCTGGACGAGCGTGGCGTGGCGGCCGCCACCGGCCTGGACATCGAGGATGTCCGGGCGGTTCTCGGCGGCACCGTGTTCATGATGCCCGTGAGCACGCTCGACCGCGCGTTGCGCCGCCTGGAAGGCCGCCCGCACTGAGGAGCCGCAGACCCGCCTCTCCCTGCCCGCCGGCACAGGAGGACCGCATGCCCCATCACGTCCGCAAACGGAGCAGCGCCATGGACCGCTCGGAGAAACGCGACGCCATCACCCGCATCCGCCACGCCGCCGAACAGCAGGGTCTGGACGCCGGCGATCTGGCCCGGATGACCGGTCTGGCGCCGGGGCATGCCCGCGCGATCCTGTCCGGTTTCGGCTCGACGGTTCCGCGCGATGCCCTGGACCGCACCGTCTCCGTCCTGCCGGAGTGACGGAACGCCTGTAACGGCACGCTGAAATGGAAACGGCGGCGCATCGGGTGCGCCGCCGTTTCGTCAGGGGATGTGCCGCGGTTCAGGCGACCGAGAGCACGTCCAGATAGACGTTCGCCGGCTCGGTCAGGTGAATCCGGTACAGCATGCCCGTCTGGTCGACGATGATGCTGGCGACGGGGTTCTTGGCGGCCATGTCGGTGACGGCGGCGCGCACGTTGCGCGGCAGGCTGTCGAGTTCGACGTCGCGGTAGCCGTTCTTGTCGGACAACTTGATGGTCTTCTGGCCCATGGTCAGGCGCCCTGCGTGCATGCTCTGTTTGCGGTGGGCGGACCATGATCCCGTCGGGTTAAGGAAGCACTAACCAAGAACCGTGCAAACGCAGGACTGATGAGCAGCGGCTGCATCGGTGTCCTTGGAATAATCCGGGCTGCGGTTGCCCCCACCCTTCCCACGGCTTCGCCGCGGGCCCCTTCCCTCCCCCGCTTCGCAGGAGAGGGAAATTCAGTCCCCTCCCCTGCGAAGCGGGGGAGGGTTAGGGAGGGGGCCAGCGGCTCACCCATGAAAATGCTCGAACACCCGCCGGGCCAGCGCCGCGCTGATGCCGGGGGTGGCCTCCAGATCCTTCAGCCCGGCCGAGGCCACCGCGGTGGAACTGCCGAAATGATGCAGCAGGGCCTTCTTGCGCGACGGGCCGACGCCGGGGATGCCGTCGATGCGGGTGTGGTCCATCGCCTTCAGGCGGCGGGTGCGGTGGGCGTCGATGGCCGTCCGGTGGGCCTCGTCGCGCAGCCGTTGCAGGAAGTAGAGCACCGGGTCGTTGGGCTCCAGCCGGAAGGGCTCGCGGTCCGGCAGGAAGAAGCGCTCGCGGCCGGCGTCGCGGTCCGGACCCTTGGCGATGGCGGCCAGCGGCACGCCCGTGATGCCCAGCCCGTCCAGAACCGCGCGGGCGGTGTTCAACTGACCCAAGCCCCCGTCGATCAGCACCAGATCGGGCCACTGACCGCCGCTGCGCTGCGGGTCCTCGCGCAGCGCGCGGCCGAAACGGCGGGTCAGCACCTCGCGCAGCATCGCGTAGTCGTCGCCGGCCGCGTCGGGATCCTTGATGTGGAAGCGGCGTCCGGCGTTGCGCTGGATGCCCTCCGGCCCGGCGACCACCATGGCGCCGACGGGGAAGGCCCCCTGGATGTGCGAATTGTCGTAGATTTCGATACGGGCCGGTGTTTTCGGCAGCCCGAAGACGCGCGCCACCCCGGCCAGCAGCTTGCCCTGGGCGGAGCGTTCGGCCATGCGGCGGCCGTGCGCTTCGCGCGCGTTGGTCAGGGCGTGTTCGACGACGCGGCGCTTGGGACCGCGCTGGGGCACCTCCACCTCCACCCGCCGCCCGGCGGCGATCGTCAGCGCCTCGGCCAGCAGGGCGCGCTCCGCGATGGCGTGGCTGAGCAGAAGGTGGCGGGGCGGCGGCGTCCCTTCGTAGAGCTGGGCGGCGAAGGCGGCGAGGATCGCAGCCGGCTCCTCCTCTCCGTCGTGCCGGGGGAAGAAGACGCGGGTGCCCTGGTTGCGCCCGCCGCGGAAGAAGAAGGCCTGGACGCAGGCGGTCCCGCCCTCGGCGTGGACGGCCAGCACGTCGGCGTCCTCCAGCACACCTTCCAGATTGATGTCCTGGCGGCTCTGCAGGGCGGTCAGGGCGCGGATGCGGTCGCGCCAGCGGGCGGCGTCCTCGTAGGCCAGCCGGTCGGAGCAGTCCATCATGTGGCGGGCGAACTCCGCCTGGATGGCCGCGCTGCGTCCGGACAGCACGTCGCGCACGCCCTGCATCTGGGCGGCGTAGTCCTCCGCCGTGACCCGGCCGACGCAGGGGGCGGAGCAGCGCTTGATCTGGTGCTGGAGGCAGGGCCGCGTGCGCGATGTGAAGGTGGCGTCGTCGCAGTTGCGCAGCAGAAAGGCGCGCTGCAACGCCCCGATGGTCATGCCGACGAGGGCGGGGGAGGCGTAGGGGCCGAACAGGTCGCGCTTCTTGCCATGCCGGTCGGCGCTGCCGCGATGGTGCATCAGGCGTGGGAACTCGTGACCCTGGCCGAGCGCGATGTAGGAAAAGGACCGGTCGTCCTTCACCAGCACGTTGAAGGGCGGCAGCAGACGGCGGATCAGGTTCGCCTCCAGCAGGAGGGCCTCCGCCTCGGTGTGGGTGGTGACGAACTCCATGGAGCGGGTCAGCGCCACCATGCGGCGGGTGCGGTTGGGCAGCCCGTCCGTCCGGGTGTAGCTGGCCACCCGGCGTTTCAGATTCTTCGCCTTGCCGACATACAGGATGCGACCGTCCGCCCCGATCATCCGATAGACGCCGGGCGTGTCCGGCAGCGTCGGCAGGGTGGAGCGGATCACCGCAACGCCATCTACAGCCAAGCCGGCCATCGCTCTATTCCGGTGTGTTAACCACGATGGAGCGGAAGGAAGCAGGGGAACGAACCATGGACAAGGGACAATCGTCAGCCCTGTCCGTCAGGGCAAGCCTCACCCCGCCCTTTGCCGCTCCACGCCCGCATCGGCGTCGGGGCGGGTGCTGTCGCGGACCACCAGTTCGCAATCCAGCCCATGGTGCGGCTGGGCCACCGTCGTGCCGTTCAGCCGGGCCAGGATCTGGCCGGCGGCCAGCTCGCCGATCTCGCGCTGCGGCGGGCGCACGGTGGACAGCGGCGGCAGGCAGGCGGCGCTGAAGGTCAGGTCGCCGAAGCCGATCACCGCCAGATCGTCGGGCACGCTCAGCCCGCGCCGGTTCGCCTCGAACAGCACGCCCAGCGCCATGGCGTCGTTGGAGCAGACCACCCCGTCGATGTCCGGATGCAGCGCGAACACCTCGTCGATCAGCCAGATGCCGACGGGGGTGGAGGCGGTGTCGGGGGCGGTGAAGGCGATCGGCTCGTGCAGGCCGCGACGGCGCACCTCGTCCTCATAGCCGTCGGTGCGGCTGCGCACGCGCATGTCCTGGTGCACGGCGGCGCCGATGTAGGCGACCTTGCGGCTGCCCTGGTCGTAGAGGTGGCTGGCCTGCCGCCGCCCGACCTCGAAGTGGGAGAAGCCGACCGTCATGTCCACCGCCGGGGTCTGGGCGGAGGGGATGTCCCACATCTCCACCACCGGCACGCCGGAGGAGCGCAGCATGGCGCGCGTCCGCTCGGTGTGGTGCAGGCCGGTGACCACCACCGCGGCGGGCGACCAGGCGAGGAAGGCGCGGATCAGCTCCTCCTCCCGCTCCGGATCGAACTCGCTGACGCCCAGCAGCGTCTGGTAATGGGCGGTCTGGAAGGCGCTTTGCAGCGTGTTGTAGGTTTCCGCGAAGAAGGAGTTGGTGATGGAGGGCAGGATCACCCCCACCGTCCGGCTCTTCGCCGCGGCGAGGCTGCCCGCCACGAGGTTGGGCACGTAGCCGAGCTGGTCGATCACCGTCCGCACGCGGGTCGCCAACTCCTCCGACACCGCCTCCGGCTTGCGCAGATAGAGCGAGACGGTGCTGGGCGACACGCCGGCGGCGTTGGCCACGTCCGTCATGGTCAGCCGCTGGGTGGCGCGGCGGGTTTTCTTGCGGATGGGCTTGGCGGGCTTCGGCGGGATCGGCTTGGCGGGCGGCTGTGCGGTCATTCTCGTCCTTCCCTGCGGCGAACCCCGCCGCGCGGCGTGGCGGCATCATAGCACGCCGTTGGAAAAGCGGGGGAAAAGCGGGAACGGTCAGGGCGCGGCATTCGGTTCCGCTCCAGCCATGTCCGTATCCGCCAGGGCGGCGCGCGCCTGCTCCGCGAAGAAGTCGATGAAGACGCGGATCTTCGCGGGCAGCAGGTTGCGGTGGGGGTAGAGCACGGCGAGCGTCACCGGCTCCGGCGGGCAGTGCGGCAGGACGACGCGCAGTTCCCCGTGGCGCAGATGGTCGGCCACCTCCCACAGCGGCTTCAGCACGATCCCTGCCCCGGCCAGCGCCCAGCCGGTCAGCACGTCGCCGTCGTCGGCGTCGAACTGGCCGGACACCGGCAGGGTCATCGGGCCTTGTGGGGTGTTCAGCGTCCACTGGAACTGCTGCGAGCCCGGAAAGCGCAGCAGCAGGCAATGGTGGGACAGCAGATCCTCCGGCCGGGCCGGCACGCCCCGCCGCTCCAGATAGGACGGCGCGGCGCAGAGCACCCGTGGCAGGTCGGCGATCTTGCGCGCGACGAAGCTGGAATCCTTCAGCGGCGCCATGCGGATGGCGACGTCGGTCGCCTCGCGCAGCAGGTCCAGCAGATGGTCGGACAGGCGCAGCCGCAAATCCACCTGGGGGTAGGCGGCGTGGAAGCGCGGCACCATCGGGGCCAGGATGCGCCTCCCGAAACCCAGCGGCGCGGTCACCCGCAGACTGCCCACCGGCGCCCCGCCGATGGCGCCGACGCTGCTCTCCGCCCGTTCCGCCGCCTCCAGAACCTCCAGGCAATGTTCAAAGAAGACCTTTCCGGCCTCGGTGAACTGCACCTGCCGGGTGGTGCGGTTGAGCAGGCGGGCGTTCAGATGCTCCTCCAGGCTTTGCAGCCGGTGGCTGACCACGGCGGGCGACAGGCGCAGGCTGCGCCCGGCGGCGGACAGGCTGCCCAGCTCCACCACCCGCACGAACACCCGCATGTTCTCCAGCAGCGCCACGCCTTGTCTTTCCTGATTTTCCTTCTCCCCCTGGGGGCGAGGGGATAAGAGGGAAGAATCCTCCCACCTTTCCGTTTTTTTTGAAAGTGCTGGCGCACGCATCCGCTTCCCCGCTGCGCTGCGGCAACCGTAGAGTTCAGGGTGAGGATCACCGAACGGAAGAGGCCGCGACGCATGGAGCCGATCGTCTGGGAGTGGGTCAACTTTCTGGTGCGCTGGCTGCACGTCATCACGGCCATCGCCTGGATCGGGTCGAGCTTCTATTTCATCCACCTCGACCTGTCCCTGCGGCGGCGCGACGGCCTGCCCGATGGGGTGGCGGGGGAGGCGTGGCAGGTCCACGGCGGCGGCTTCTACAACATGATGAAATACACGGTCGCCCCGCCGGAGCTGCCGGAGAAGCTGACCTGGTTCAAATGGGAAGCCTACGCCACCTGGCTCAGCGGCTTCGCGCTGCTGTCGGTGCTCTACTACCACGGCGCCGCGCTCTACATGATCGACCCGGCGGTGTTGGACATCCCCTGGTGGGGGGCGGTGCTGCTCAGCCTGGGCGCCCTGGGGCTGGGCTGGCACGGCTATGACCGGCTGTGCAAGTCGCCATTGGGCAAGGACGACGTGAAGCTGGCGGCGGCGGGCTTCGTCTTCCTGGTGCTGGTCGCCTGGGGCCTCAGCCACCTCTTCAGCGGGCGGGCGGCGATGCTGCATGTCGGCGCGCTGATCGGCACGATGATGTCGGCCAACGTCTTCCGCATCATCATCCCCAACCAGACCAAGGCGGTGGCCGCCATGAAGGCCGGCCAGGTGCCCGACCCGGCGCTGGGCAAGCAGGCCAAGCAGCGGTCGCTGCACAACAATTACCTGACGCTGCCGGTCGTCTTCCTGATGATCTCCAACCACTACCCGCTGGCCTTCGGCACGCGCTACAGCTGGGTGATCGTGGCGGTGGTGCTGGTGGTGGGGGCGGTGATCCGCCACTTCTTCAACAGCCGCCACGCCGGCAAGCCGACGCCCTGGTGGACCTGGGCGGTGGCCGCCGCGGGCGTCGCCGTCATCGTGGGCCTGAGCGCCGCCGGCACGCGGACCGAGAGCGCCGCCGCGCCGGCCAAGGTGGAGTTCGCGCAGGTGGAGGAGGTGGTGCTGTCCCGCTGCTCCATGTGCCACGCGGCTCAGCCGGTGTGGGAGGGGATCGGCGCGCCGCCGCGCGGCGTGACGCTGGACAGCGCGGAGGCGATCAGCCGCCACGCGCCCCAGATCCGCGTCTGGGCGGCGCTGTCCGACGCGATGCCCCCCGGCAACGTCACCGGGATCACGCCGGAGGAGCGCCGCCTGCTCGCCGCCTGGACCGATCAGCTTCCCCGGTAGGTGGAGTAGCTGTAGGGGGAGACGAGCAGCGGCACATGGTAATGCTGGTCCGCGTTGGCGACACCGAAGCGGATCGGCACCACGTCGAGGAAGGCGGGTTCGACGATCTCCAGGCCGGAGGCGCGGAAATAGGCGCCGGCCTCGAACACCAGCTCATAGACGCCCGGCGTCAGGTCGGCCCCGGCGAGGAGCGGCGAGTCGCAGCGCCCGTCGGCGTTGGTGCGGGTCTGCATCAGCCGCTCCCGCCGCTCCCCGTCGATGCGGTAGAGGGTGACGGCAATCCCGGCGCCGGGCCGTCCGTGCGTCGTGTCGAGAACATGGGTGGTCAGGCGCCCGCTTCCGGACATGGGTCTCTCCTCTCGTGAATCCCCTCGCCCCCCTGCGGAGAAGGGATAAGCGACTTTACACCGCACCGCCGCGCGGTCCGAACGGGGCCTGCGCAAAAAGACTTTCAAACGGATCGAAAAAGCGGACCTCGGCGATTGCGGTTATGCTGCGGGGCAGGGGACCGATCAGGGAAGGCCGGGATGCGACCGAGCGAGATGGACCGTGCAAGTTTCGTCGCCCGATTCGGCGGCGTGTTCGAACATTCGCCCTGGGTCGCCGAAGGCGCCTGGGATGCCGGCAATCAAGGGGGAAACCTCCCCGACGATGCGGAGGGCTTGCACGCCGCCATGGTCGCCGTCCTGCGCGCCGCCGGCCATGACCGGAAGCTGGCGCTGCTGAACGCCCATCCCGATCTGGCGGGCCGTCTGGCGCTGCGCGGCGAGCTGACCGCCGACAGCACGGCGGAGCAGGCCAGCGCCGGGCTGGACCGCTGCACGCCCGAGGAGTTCGCCCGCTTCACCGAATTGAACGACGCCTACAAGGCGCGCTTCGGCTTCCCCTTCATCCTGGCGGTCAAGGGCCGCAGCCGCGCCGACATCCTGGAGGCGTTCGAAACCCGCCTGTCCAACGGCCCGGAGGAGGAGTTCGCCACGGCGCTGGCCCAGGTCGAGCGCATCACCTGGCTGCGCCTCAAGGATTTGCTGCCCAAGGACATCGAGCCATGACCGGCTTCGGCGCGGACCTGATGGCGCGGCTGGACGCCTTCGCCGGCTTCACGGAGGAGCCGGGGCTGCTGACCCGCCTGTTCCTGACCCCACAGCACCGCGCCGCCGCGGACTGGCTGATGGAACTGATGGGCAAGGCCGGGATGAACGCCCGGCTGGACCCGGCGGGCACGGTGGTCGGCCGTTACGAGGGGACCGTGCCGGGCGCGCCGGCCCTGCTGATCGGCTCCCACATCGACACGGTGCGCAACGCCGGCCGGTATGACGGGAACCTGGGCGTGCTCGCCGCCGTCGCCGCGGTGGCGGAACTGGACCGGCGCGGCGAGCGCCTGCCCTTCGCCATCGAGGTGCTGGGCTTCGGCGACGAGGAGGGGGTGCGCTTTCCCGTGACGCTGACCGGCAGCCGCGCCATCGCGGGTCGCTTCGACCCGGCGGCGCTGGAGATGCGCGACCGCGACGGCGTGCGCATGGCCGACGCGCTGCGCGCCTTCGGCGGCGACCCCGAGGCCATCGCCACGGCGGCCCGCAAGCCGGGGGAGGCGCTGGCCTTTCTGGAGGTCCACATCGAACAGGGGCCGGTGCTGGAGGCCGAAGGGTTGCCGGTCGGCATCGTCACGGCCATCAACGGCGCCACGCGCTTCGCCGTCCGGCTGCGCGGCATGGCCGGCCACGCCGGCACGGTGCCCATGGCGCTGCGCCGCGACGCGCTGGCCGCCGCCGCCGAGATGACGCTGGCGGCGGAGCGGGTGGCCGCCGCCTCGGACGCCGGGCTGGTGGCGACGGTGGGCCGGATCGAGGCGAAGCCGGGCGCCGTCAACGTCATCCCCGGCGAGGCCGCCTTCACCCTTGATGTCCGCGCGCCGGAGGACGCCGTGCGGCGGGACGCCTGCGCCGTCATCCTCGCCGACTTCGAGGGCATCGCCGCCCGCCGCGGCGTGGAACTGGCGGTGGAGACCACCCACGACGCGGCGGCCGCCCCCTGCTCCCCCGGCATCCGGCGGCAGATCGAGGCCGCCGTGGTCCGCGCCGGCGTGCGTCCCCTGTCGCTGCCCAGCGGCGCCGGGCACGACGCCATGGCCTTCGCCGGCGTGCTGCCGATGGGCATGCTGTTCGTCCGCTGTGCGGGCGGCATCAGCCACAACCCCGCCGAATCCATCACCGCGGAGGACGCCGACCTCTCGGTGCGGATCCTCCTGGACATCATCCGCCACTTCGAGCACGAGACCCCGACAGCATGACCGACGCCGCCAAACAGGCCATCCACGCGTTCCTGGAGCAGACCCGCGACGCGCAGGTCCGCTTCCTGGCCGAACTGGTCAAGGTGCCCTCCGACAACCCGGCCGGCGACTGCGCTCCCCACGCCGAGCGGGCCGCCGTGCTTCTGGAGGGCATGGGCCTGACGGTGGAGCGCCACCCGGTCCCGGCGGAGCTGGTGCGGGCCAACGGCATGATCTCCGCCACCAACCTGATCGTGCGCCGCCGCTTCGGCGACGGGCCGACGGTGGCGCTGAACGCCCATGGCGACGTGGTGCCGCCGGGCGAAGGCTGGACCCGCGACCCCTACGGGGCGGAGGTGGTGGACGGCTGGATGTACGGGCGCGGCGTCGCCGTCTCGAAGTCGGACTTCGTCACCTACACCTACGCGCTGCTGGCGCTGGAAAAGGCCGGGCTGGACCGCGGCACGGTGGAGCTGCACCTCACCTACGACGAGGAGGCCGGCGGCGAGATCGGGCCGAAATGGCTGCTCGACGAGGGGCTGAGCAGGCCGGACGTCGCCATCGCCGCGGGCTTCAGCTACGGCGTCGTCACCGCCCACAACGGCTGCCTGCATCTGGAGGTCGAGGTCACCGGCAGGTCCGCCCACGCCGCCCTGCCGATGACCGGCATCGACGCGCTGGAGGCGACGACGGCGATCCTCGCCGCGCTCTACGAGCACCGCAAGGGCTATGCCGAGACCGTGTCGGCGGTGGGGGGCATCGGCTCGCCGCAGTTGACGGTCGGGCTGATCAAGGGCGGCATCAACACCAACGTCGTCCCGGACCGCGTGACCCTGCGCCTCGACCGCCGCATGATCCCGGAGGAGGCGCCGGAGGCGGTGGAGGAGACGTTGCGCGCGGTCATCGCCGAGGCGGCCACGGCTTTCCCGAAGGCCCGCGTCGAGGTCCGCCGCGTCCTGCTGGCCCGCCCGCTGACCCCGCTGCCCGGCACCGACCGGCTGGCCGCCGTCCTCTGCGCCCACGCCAGCCGCGTGATGGGCGAGCCGGTGGAGACCAAGGGCGTGCCGCTCTACACCGACGCGCGCCATTACTCCGACGCGGGCGTGCCCATCGCCCTGTTCGGCGCCGGCCCTCACACCATCGAGGAGGCCAACGCCCACCGCGCCGACGAGCGCCTGCCGCTGTCCGACCTGTTCAAGGCGACGGAGGTTGTGGCGCTGTCGCTGTTGGAGTTGCTGGGCGAGGGGTGAGGCCCCCACCCTAACCCTCCCCCGCTGCCGCAGGGGAGGGGACTTTATTCTCCCTCCCCTGCGAAGCGGGGGAGGGCCGGGGAGGGGGCAACGGCCCGCCCCCACAACATTAAGGACGACCCGCCGGTGATCATCGAGAACGATCTGAAGCTGGACTTCAAGGACGTGCTGATCCGCCCGAAGCGCAGCACCCTGGAAAGCCGCAACGACGTGGACATCGAGCGGACCTTCCGCTTCGTCCACAGCGGGCTGGAATGGACGGGCTTCCCGCTGATCGCGGCCAACATGGACGTGGTCGGCACCATGGCCGTCGCCCGCGCCCTGTCGCGCTTCGGCGCCATGACCGCGCTGCACAAGCACTACCCGGCGGAGTCCCTCATCTCCTTCTTCCGCGACGAGGACACGGCCAACGTCTTCTACTCGCTGGGCACGACCGAGGCCGACTACGACAAGTTCCAGGCGGTGAAGGCCAAGGCCCCGGTGGCCAAGCTCTGCCTGGACGTCGCCAACGGCTACACGGAGCGCTTCGTGCGCGTCATCGGCCGGTTGCGGACGGAGAACCCGGACATGGTCATCATGGCCGGCAACGTGGTGACCGGCGACATGACCGAGGCGCTGCTGCTCGCCGGGGCCGACATCATCAAGGTCGGCATCGGGCCGGGATCGGTCTGCACGACGCGCAAGATGACCGGCGTCGGCTACCCGCAGCTCTCCGCCATCATCGAATGCGCCGACGCCGCCCACGGCTTGAAGGGGCAGGTCTGCGGCGACGGCGGCTGCACGGTGCCGGGCGACATCTCCAAGGCCTACGGCGCCGGTGCGGACTTCGTGATGCTCGGCGGCATGCTGGCCGGCCACGACGAGTGCGAGGGCGACATCCGCTACGAGGAGCGCGACGGGCAGAAGGTGCCGGTGGCGATGACCTTCTACGGCATGTCGTCCGACACGGCGATGCACAAGTACGCGGGCGGCGTCGCCTCCTACCGCGCGTCGGAGGGCAAGACCGTGGAGGTCCCCTACCGTGGACCGATCGACGGCACGATGCAGGAGATCATGGGCGGCGTGCGCAGCATGATGACCTACATCGGCGCCACCAAGCTGAAAGAGGTGTCGAAGCGGACCACCTTCGTCCGCGTCGGCGCGCAGCTCAACACCGTCTTCGGGGGGTGATGCCAGGGGAGGTACCCTGCAACGGTACCTCCTTCTCGACCGCCTTCGCCCGGAACCACCGGCGGGTTCCACCGTTCGCAGGATGTGCGGACGGGTGGGGCGCCGGACGGCGTGCCCCCCTTGTCCGCCTTTTGGCAGGACGAGGAAGGCAGAGCTTATGCGTGATTTCGATGGGGCCGCTCCGGCGTATGTGGGGCGGACGGACGGGCCGGCGGTCTTCGATTATCTGATCGTCGGGGCGGGCTTCGCCGGCAGCGTGCTGGCGGAACGGCTGGCGGCGGGGCTGAACAAGCGGGTGCTGCTGATCGACCGGCGCCCGCACATCGGCGGCAACGCCTACGACCATCACGATGACGCGGGCGTGCTGATCCATCGCTACGGCCCGCACATCTTCCACACCAATTCGCAGCCGGTGGCGGACTATCTGTCCCGCTTCACCCAGTGGCGCCCCTACGAGCACCGGGTGCTCGCCCATGTCGACGGGCAGCTCGTCCCGATCCCGATCAACCGGACGACGGTCAACCAGCTCTACGGGCTGAAGCTCGACGAGGCCGGCGTGGCGGAGTTCCTCAAGAGCCGGGCGGAACCGGTCGCCGACGTCCGCACCTCCGAGGACGTGGTGGTCGGCGCGGTTGGGCGGGAGCTGTACGAGAAGTTCTTCCGCGGCTACACCCGCAAGCAATGGGGCCTCGACCCGTCGCAGCTCGACAAGGCGGTGACCGCCCGCGTGCCGACGCGGACCAACGACGACGACCGCTATTTCGGCGACAGCTTTCAGAACATGCCGCTGCACGGCTACACGCGGATGTTCGAGAACATGCTCGACCACCCGAACATCACCATCCGCCTGGGCGCCGATTTCCGCGACGTGGTGCGCGACGCGCGCTACCGCAACCTGATCTTCACCGGGCCGGTGGACGAGTATTTCGAGTACCGTTTCGGCAAGCTGCCCTACCGCTCCCTGACCTTCCGGCACGAGACGGTGGACCGGGAATGGTTCCAGCCCGTCGCCGTGGTGAACTACCCCGGCGAGGAGGTGCCGCACACCCGCATCACCGAATACAAGCATCTGACCGGCCAGACGAACCCGAAAACCAGCCTGACCTACGAATACCCGTCGGCGGAGGGCGACCCCTACTACCCGATTCCCCGCGCGGAGAACGCGGCCTTGTACCGCAAGTACCAGGAGCTGGCCGACGCCACGCCGAACGTCCATTTCGTCGGGCGGCTGGCGACCTACCGCTACTACAACATGGATCAGGTGGTGGCGCAGGCGCTGGCGCTCTACACCCGCATCGCCAAGGCCGAAGGCGCCGTGGCGGAGGGCGCGCGCGGCATTTCCGGGATCGGCGCCGCCCCACCGGCCGCCCCATCGTCCGCTCCGGTCCACAGCAGGAGGGAAGCCTCATGAAAGCGTTCGGAATGGCCCTGGCCGCGGCGGTCGTCCTCGCCATCGGCGCCAGCGTGATCCTGGAAGGCACGCTGGGCCGCACCGCCGACGAGACCTACGCCGCCCCCTCGGTCCGGCTGAGCGAGGAGAACACCGTGCAGCATCGGAACTTCACGGGGCACTGACGACCTCGTTCCGGGAGGAGGGGACAGCGCGTCCCCTCCTCATCCGGGTCGCTACATATCCAACCCGACGTCCAGGTTCGGCGCGCTGTGGGTCAGCCAGCCGACCGAGATCATATCGACGCCGGCCTCGGCGATGGCCCTCACGGTGGACAGGGTGACGTTGCCCGACGCCTCCGTCACCATGCGGCCGTCCACCAGGGCGACGGCGCGGCGCAGCGTCTGCGGGTCCATGTTGTCGAGCAGGACGACGTCGACCGGCAGGGTCAGCAGCTCCTCGAGCTGCGCCAGAGTGTCCACCTCGACCTCCACCTTCACCATGTGGCCGATGGCGGCGCGGACGCGCTCGACCGCCGGGCGGATGCCGCCGGCCACGGCGATGTGGTTGTCCTTGACCAGCACCGCGTCGTCGAGCCCGAAGCGGTGGTTAAAGCCGCCGCCCAGCCGCACCGCTTGCTTCTCCAGGACGCGCAGGCCGGGGGTGGTCTTGCGGGTGCAGACGATGCGGGCGCGGGTCCCTTCGACCTCGCGCACCAGCGCGCGGGTGGCGGTGGCGATGCCGGACAGGCGGCCCAGGAGATTCAGCGCCGTGCGCTCTGCCGTCAGCAGGGCGCGGGCGCGGGCCGTCACGGTGGCGATGGTGGCACCGGGGGCCACGTCGGCGCCGTCGCCCTGCTCCACCCGCAGCTCCGCCACCGGGTCAAGGATGCGGAAGGCGGACAGGGCGACCTCCAGCCCGGCGACGCGCCCGTCCCTGCGCGCGGCCACCCGCGCCGTCGCCACGGCGTCCGCCGGGACGATGCTGTCGGTGGTGATGTCGCCGGCCCGCCCGAGGTCCTCCGCCAGGGCGGCGCGGACGATCGGTTCATAGGTCAGAGGATGGAGCATGCGGCGTCTCCGGAAAGGGGGCCGGCGGCCCCGGTCAGGTCGGTGAGGGTGAAGCGGTGGCGCTGCGCTGCCGGGTCTTCCTGCGGGAAATCGGTGCGGAAATGCGCCCCGCGGCTTTCGCTGCGGGCGAGCGCTGCGTGGACGATCAGCCGCCCGGCCAGCAGGCGGTTGCGCGCCTCGCCCCAGCGGCGGACGGCGGGGAGGTCCGCCGGGCCGCCGCCGCACAGCGCGTCGAGCGCCACGGCGAGCCGGTCCAGCTTGCGCCGGGCGGCCAACAGCCCCACCCCGTCGCGCACCAGCCCGGCGCCCTGGTAGAGCGTGCGGCGGGACTCGTCCGTCATGGCGTCGAGCAGGCCGGCGCCGATCTCCCCGGCGATGGCCGGGATGTCGGGCAGGGCGAAGGGCGGCAGGGGGGGCAGGTCCCGCCCGGCCACGTCGCGGGCGACCCGCGCGCCGAACACCAGCGCTTCCAGCAGCGAATTGCTGGCCAGCCGGTTGGCGCCGTGGACGCCGGTGCAGGCGACCTCGCCGCAGGCCCACAGCCCGTCCAGGCTGGTCCGCCCGGCGGGATCGGTGACCACCCCACCCATGTGGTAATGCGCCGCCGGGGCGACCGGCACCGGCTCCCGCCACGGGTCCAGCCCATGGGCGGCGCAGAGCGCCAGCACCGTGGGGAAGCCGTCCGGCTTGGCGGCCAGCGCCGGGCGCAGATCCAGCAACACCGGCTCGCCCGCCGCGACGCGGGCGCCAATGGCGCGGGCCACCACGTCGCGCGGCGCCAGCTCGGCCAAGGGATGTTCCGCCGCCATGAAACGGACCCCGCGACGGTCGAGCAGCAGCGCCCCGGCGCCGCGCAGCGCCTCGGTCAGCAGCGGGGCGGGATCGGCGTCCACGGCAAGCGCCGTGGGATGGAACTGCACGAACTCCACGTCGGCGAGCAGCGCCCCGGCCCGGGCGGCCAGCGCCAGCCCGTCGCCGGTCGCCTCCGGCGGGTTGGTGGTGCGGGCGTAGGCCCCGCCGACCCCGCCGGTCGCCAGCACCACGCGCGGCGCGCGGTGGAACACCCAGCCTTCGGAATGGCAAGCCAGCACGCCGCAGACCCGCCCGTGGCGCACCGCGAGATCGACGGCGAAGGCGTTGCTTTCCACCCGGATCGACGGGGTGGCGCGCACCCGCTCGGCCAGCGCCGCGACCAGCGTCGCCCCGGTGGCGTCGCCGCCGGCATGGACGATGCGCGCCGCCCCATGCGCCGCCTCCCGCCCCAGCAGCGGCGCGCCGTCGGCCCCGCGGTCGAAGGGCAGCCCGGCGAGGAGCAGCGCCCGCACCCGCTCCGCCCCCTCGCGGGTCAGCAGCAGGGCGCGTCCGGCGTCCACGAAGCCGGCGCCGGCGGCCACCGTGTCGGCGGCGTGCGCCTCCGGCCCGTCGCCGGGGCCGATGGCGGCGGCGATGCCGCCCTGGGCGTGGTTGCTGGAGCCGCCCGGCAGGTCCGGCGTCTTGGTCAGCAGCGTGACGGCGCGCGGCGCCAGATGCAGGGCGGCGGTCAGCCCGGCCATGCCGGAGCCGATGACGACCACCTCCGAATCGCGGACCGTGTAGGGGGTGGGCATGGAAAGCCTCCCGACGAGAGGGAATTTTGACGAGAGCCTCCCTCTCCCATGCCGGGAGAGGGAGGGTGAGGGTACCG
This sequence comes from Azospirillum brasilense, assembly GCF_005222205.1. Taxonomy (NCBI): domain Bacteria; kingdom Pseudomonadati; phylum Pseudomonadota; class Alphaproteobacteria; order Rhodospirillales; family Azospirillaceae; genus Azospirillum; species Azospirillum brasilense. The sequence continues at coordinate 1,278,925 of NZ_CP032346.1, forward strand.
GCAAGGATCAGCGCCTTGATCCTCGCGCGACCCTCACCCGGCCCTTCGGGCCACCCTCTCCCGTGCCGGGAGAGGGAATGGATGATGGAGGATCAGCGCGGCTTGACGGCCAGCATCCGTTCCACCGAACGGCGGGCGCGGTCGGCCACCTCCGGCGCGATGGTCACCTGCGGTTCCAGCGTGCGCAGGCTGTCCAGGATGTTCGCCAGCGTGATCTTCTTCATGTGCGGGCACAGGTTGCAGGGCCGCACGAACTCCGTCGCCGGCGAGGCGGCGGCGACGTTGTCGCTCATCGAGCATTCGGTGACCATCAGCACCCGCGGCGGGCGGCGGTCCGCCACGAAATCGACCATGCGCGCGGTGGAGCCGACGAAGTCCGCGGCCTCCAGCACGTCGGGCGGACATTCCGGATGGGCGATGACGATCAGCTCGTCGAAGCGCCCGCGGAACTCCCGGATCTCGTCGCCGGTGAAGCGCTCGTGCACCTCGCAATGGCCCTTCCAGGCGATGATCTCGACGCTGGTCTGGGTGGCGACGTACTTCGCCAGATACTCGTCGGGCAGCATGATGACGCGCGGCGCGCCCAGCGATTCCACCACCTCCACCGCGTTGCCGGAGGTGCAGCAGATGTCCACCTCCGCCTTCACGTCGGCCGAGGTGTTGACGTAGGCGACCACCGGCACGCCCGGATAGCGCTCGCGCAGCAGCCGCACGTCGGCTGCGGTGATCGATTCGGCCAACGAGCAGCCCGCCCCGGTGTCGGGGATCAGCACCGTCTTGGCCGGGTTCAGCAGCTTCGCCGTCTCCGCCATGAAATGCACGCCGGCGAGCACGATGACGTCGGCGTCGGTCTCGGTCGCCCGCGCGGCGAGCGCCAGGCTGTCGCCGACGATGTCGGCCACGCCGTGGAAGATCTCCGGCGTCTGGTAGTTGTGCGCGAGGATCACCGCGTTGCGCTCCCGCTTCAGGCGGTTGATCTCGTGGACCAGCGGGGCGTGGAACGGCCACTCGACGGCGGGGACCACGCGCTTCATGCGCTCGTAGATCGGCTGCGTCGCCGCGGCGATGTCGGGCGTGTAGGCAAGGCCGGTGGTGTCGCGCATGGCGCATTCCTTTAATGCTCGCTATGAGCAAAACCATAAATGCTCAATTGGAGCATATCAAGAGGAAAAGAATGCGTCGCGCGGAACGTCGGTGATTCGCCTTACTTGGCTTCCTGGCTGCTCAGGTCCGAGGGGTTCTCGGAGCGGGTCGGCTCGTGCCCCATGTCGGGCTCGCTGGCCCATTGGTTCGGACGCGGCACCGGGTTGCCCTGGAGGTCGGGCGGCGCCCGGCGAACGTCGGCCAGCGCCTGCTGAAGCTCCGCCCCCTGGGTTTCGCCGCTGGTGGTGGCCTTCGGCGCGCGGACACCCTGCTGGTTGGGGGGCGGCTCCTGGCTTTGCTGCACCTTGATGTCGTTGGACAGCGACTCCTTGGTGGCTTCCTGGGCGATGACGTTGCCGGTCATCAGCAGCCCGGCGACAAGGCTGGAAGAAATGAGAGCAGCGAGCAAGGCGGCGGACTCCTTTGGGCAAGGGGGGTGACAAGGCCGTCCCCCCACCAACAGGCGCGGGCACCAACCCTCCCGCTCATGCGTTATCAGAGGCATGGACCCGACCGACACTCCGACTCTGCCGCCCATCTTCCAGCCCTGGCCCGCCGAGGCGGGCGGCCCCTTCGCCACCGCCTGCCGCTTCGCCGCGGAGGGAGCGGCGCCCGGCACGCTCGTCCACAGCGGCCGGCGCGACCGGCTGGACGTGGCGGTGGTGCTGGTCCCCGACCGCCCGGACGCGGGCGACGGCCTCGCCGCCGTCACCCTGGTGGCGCTGGCCGACGCGCTGGAGGCGCTGGGGCCGCCGAACCAGAGCATCCGTTTCGACGGCGCGGGCCGACTGCTGCTGAACGGTGCCGTGGCCGGCGGGGTGACCGTCGCTCTCGGCCCCGGCGCCGAGGACGGGCTTCCCGCCTGGGCCGTGGTCGGCGCGGAGCTGGAGGTTCTGGGCGACCCGGACGACCCCGACCCCGGACGCCACCCCGACCGTACGGCGCTGCGCGAGGAGGGCTTCGGCGACACCGACGCCGTGGCGGTGCTGGAGAGCTTCACCCGGCATTTCCTGACCTGGATCGACCGCTGGATGGACGCGGGCTTCGAGCCGGTGCGGCGGGTCTGGGAGCAGCGGCTGATCCCCACGGCACAGGGGACGCGGTCATGACCGGGCCGGCCGACCGGCGCGGCGTCGGCATCACGGTGGAGCGCCAGCGCATCGACAACCCGTGGGTGGACGCGCGCTGGCGGGTGACCGGCGCCCTGCCGGCGCTGCCCGACCGCGCGCCCTGGACCGTGCTGGCTCAGGATGGCGAGCGCACCGGTTATTACGCTGGCGCCACCGAGATCGTGCTCCATCCCGGCGAGACGGAGAACTACGTCGAGAATCTGAAGGGCGGCCACCCGATGCTCTACGTCATCCTGCGCCGCTGCGCGGAGGAGCCGGGGCTGCGGCTGCTCGCCGTCACCGTCGATCCCGGCGAGGTCGACGCCCATTCCGACGCGGGCGACGACCTGATCGAGGCGATCCCCCTGCCGCCCGATCTCGCGGAATGGATGCGCGATTTCGTGGCCCGCCACCACACCGAACGGCCCTTCTACAAGCGCCAGCGCGACCGCGCCGACCCGGAGGCGCTGGCCCGCCGTGCACCGGTTTCCCAACCCGGAAAGGATCAGAGTCATGGATGACGGGTCCGAAGGTTTCCTGTCCCGCTGGTCCCGCCGCAAGCAGGAGGCGCGCGCGCTTCCCGTCGAGCCCTCCGAGCCGCAGGAGGGGCGGGACGCGGCGGAGGAGCCGCAGGCCATTGCCGTTCCGCCGCCGGAACCCTTCGACCCGGAAAGCCTGCCGCCGGTGGAGAGCCTGGGCGCGGACAGCGATTACACCGGCTTTCTCGCCAGCAACGTCCCGCAGGAGCTGAAACGGCTGGCCCTGCGTAAGGCCTGGACCAGCGACCCGGTGATCGCGGGCTTCCGCGGCTTCGCCGAGTATGACTGGGACTGCAACGCCCCCGGCTACGGCAAGCTGCTCGCCACCGACCGCATCGCCGACCTGCTGGATCGCATCGCCACCGACGAGAAACCCCCGGAGGAGGAGGAGCCGGAGGAGGTGGTGGTGGCTGACATGGATAAGCCTGAGGAAAGCGAGGTCCTTGCCCCCACCCCGACCCTCCCCCGCTGCGCAGGGGAGGGAGATGGTTGCGAAGCGGCGGCAGTTCCCTCCCCTGCGAAAGCGGGGGAGGGTTAGGGAGGGGGCAAGCGCTGAAGCAGTCAGGCGAGCCCACCACCCCGCCTGGACTGCGCAACCTTTGGGCAATCCCGCTGTTGTCCCTGATGAGCCGGACCTTAACCGGCCACGGAAAAGGCGAAGCGGGGCAAGGGCATGGCGGAAACGGCCATCATCGACGACGCGGATCGGCTGCGGGCGCAGGCGTACGGCCTGCTGGCCCACCTGTTGGCGCGCCCGCCGTCGCGCGACCTGCTGGCCACGGTCGGCGCTTTGGCCGGTGACGCTTCGCCGCTGGGCCGGGCCATCAGCGATCTGGCCGCACGCGCCCGTACGCTCGCCGACGACCCGGACGGCGAACACCGGGCCGAGCGCGAGTATCATGAGCTGTTCCTCGGGGTGACGCGGGGAGAGCTGGTTCCCTTCGCCTCCTACTACCGCACCGGATTCCTGATCGACCGGCCGCTCGCCCGCCTGCGCGAGGACATGCAGGCGCTGGGCATCGAGCGCGCTCCCGGCGTCAGCGAGCCGGAGGACCACATCGCCGCCATCGCCGAGATCATGGGCGCGCTGGCCGCCGGAACCGTCGGAACGACGGACGGCGAACCGGACCTGCCGCGCCAGAAGCGCTTCTTCGAGCGCCACCTCGCCCCGTGGGCGGGACGCTTCTTCCAGGACCTGGAGGAGGCGTCGGCGGCGCATTTCTACCGGCCCCTGGGCACCTTCGGGCGGCTGTTCCTGGACATCGAGACCAACGCCTTCGCGATGATCGCGTCCGCCCCTCCGGGCGCGCCTCGCGGGGCCGACCAGCGGGAGGGCACGATCCATGCACCGTGACGACAACCCGAAAGCCGGCAAGGCCGGACTGGAACGCCGGAGCCTGCTGAAAGGCCTCGGGCTCGGTGCGGCGGGGGCCGCCGCCGCGGCCGCGACCCTGCGCGCCGCCCCGGCGGAAGCGATGGAATCGCGGCAGGAGCAGGTGAAGTCCCGCTACCGCGAAACCGAACACGTGAAGCGGTTCTACGCGCTGAACCGACTCTGACCGCGACTTTGATCCAGAGGGCCGCCCCATGCTCGTCAAGCGCAACGCCGGAACCGCCGCCACCCGCGCCTCCCTGTCCCGCCGCCTGAACGGGCTGTCGGCGGGCACCGCCGGGCTGGGAGAAACCGTCGACCGCCGCGGCTTCCTGAAGACCTCCGGCCTCGCCGCCGGGGGCATGGCGGCGCTCGGCGCGCTGCCCGCCGCGATGATCCGGAAGGCCGAGGCCGGGCCGACCCTGCCCAACGTCGAAGTCGTCACCCGCAAGAACGTGTGCACCCACTGCTCCGTCGGCTGCACGGTGATCGCGGAGGTGCAGAACGGCGTCTGGACTGGGCAGGAACCGGGCTGGGAAAGCCCGATCAGCCAGGGCGCGCATTGCGCGAAGGGCGCCTCGGTGCGTGAGCTGACCAAGGGCGAGCGGCGGGTGAAATACCCGATGAAGCTGGTGGACGGCCAGTGGCAGCGCATCTCCTGGGACCAAGCCATCGAGGAGATCGGGACCAAGCTGCTGGAGATCCGCCAGCAGTCCGGGCCGGACGCCACCTTCTGGCTGGGCTCCGCCAAATTCTCCAACGAGGGCGCCTATCTCTTCCGCAAGCTGGCGGCCTTCTGGGGAACCAACAACGTCGATCATCAGGCGCGCATCTGCCACAGCACCACGGTCGCCGGGGTGGCGAACACCTGGGGCTACGGCGCCATGACCAACAGCTACAACGACATCCAGAATTCCAAGGCGCTGCTGATCATCGGCGGCAACCCGGCGGAGGCCCACCCGGTCTCGCTGCCGCACATGCTGCGCGGGAAGGAGCACAACCGCGCGCCCTTCATCGTCATCGACCCGCGCTTCACCCGCACCGCCGCCCACGCCACCGACTATGTGCGCATCCGCCCCGGCACCGACATCCCGGTCACCTGGGGCATCCTCTGGCACATCTTCGAGAACGGCTGGGAGGACAAGGAGTACATTCGCCAGCGCGTCTACGGCATGGACGAGATCCGCGCCGAGGTGAAGAAGTGGGACCCCGCGACGGTGGAGCGGGTCAGCGGCGTGCCCGGCGAGCAGCTCTACCGCGTGGCGGAGGCGCTGGCGAAGAACCGGCCGTCCACCGTCATCTGGTGCATGGGCATCACCCAGAAGACCACCGGCACCGCCAACGTCCGCGCCCTGTCGATCCTGCAGCTGGCGCTGGGCAACATCGGCACGGCCGGCGGCGGGGCGAACATCTACCGCGGCCACTGCAACGTGCAGGGCGCCACCGACTTCGGCCTCGACGTCTCCACGCTGCCCTCCTACTACGGGCTGGCCGAGGGGGCGTGGAAGCATTTCTGCCGCGTCTGGGACGTCGATTACGACTGGATGAAGAGCCGCTTCGGGTCCAAGGAGCTGATGGAGGCCAAGGGCATCCCGACCACCCGCTGGTTCGACGGAGTCACCTACAAGCCGGAGGAGATCGAGCAGCCGTCGCCGCTGAAGGCGATGGTCGTCTTCGGCCACGGCGGCAACACCGTCACCCGCATGCCGGAGATGCTGAAGGGGCTGGAGCAGCTGTCCCTGCTGGTCATCGCCGACCCGCACCCGACCACCTTCGCCGCCTTCAAGGAGCGGAAGAACGGCACCTACATCCTGCCCGCCTGCACCCAGTTCGAGACGGACGGCTCGCGCACCTGCTCCAACCGGTCGGTGCAGTGGGGCGAGAAGGTCGTGGAGCCGATCTTCGAGTCCAAGGACGACTACACGATCATCTACCTGCTGGCCCGCAAGTTCGGCTTCGCCGACGAGATGTTCAAGCACATTACGGTGGAGCAGACCCGCCCGGTGCCGGAGGACATCCTGCGCGAGATCAACCGCGGCTGTCTGTCCACCGGCTACACCGGCCAGTCGCCGGAGCGGCTGAAGATGCACATGAAGCATCAGGCCGATTTCGACAAGATCACCATGCAGGCGACCAGCGGCCCGCTGAAGGGCGAGTATTACGGCCTGCCCTGGCCCTGCTGGGGCCATCCGGAACTGAAGCATCCCGGCTGTGCCGTCCTCTACGACACCTCCAAGCACGTGATGGAGGGCGGCGGCGTCTTCCGCGCCCGCTTCGGGGTGGAGCGCAACGGCGTCAGCCTGCTCGCCGACGGCTCCTATTCCAAGGGGTCGGAGATCGAGGACGGCTATCCCGAATTCACCATGGCGATGCTGCGCAAGCTGGGCTGGGACAAGGACCTGACGGCGGAGGAGATGCGCGTCATCCAGGCCATCGGCGGCGACAAGACCGACGAGGTGAGCTGGCAGACCGACCTGTCGATGGGCATCATCCGCGTCGCGCTGAAGCACGGCTGCGTGCCGCACGGCAACGCCAAGGCGCGCGCCGTCGCCTGGAACCTGCCCGACCCGGTGCCGCGGCACCGCGAGCCGATCTACTCCCCGCGGCCCGAGCTGGTGAAGGAGTTCCCGGCGATCGAGGACCGGCGCGACTACCGCCTGCCGCAGCTCGCCCGCTCGCTCCAGTTCAAGATCGCGGACAGCGACATCCGCCAGCGCTTCCCCTTCATCCTGACCTCCGGACGGCTGGTCGAGTATGAGGGCGGCGGCGAGGAGACCCGCTCCAACCCCTGGCTGGCCGAGCTGCAGCAGACGATGTTCGTGGAGATCAACCCCAAGGACGCCGAGCGTCTGGGTATCCGCGACGGCGGCATGGTCTGGGTCTATGGGCCGGAGGACAACGCGAAGGCGCGGATGCGCGCGTTGGTGACCGAACGCATCGGCACCGGCACGGTTTTCATGCCCTTCCACTTCTCCGGCTACTGGCAGGGCAACAGCCTGCGGGAGAACTACCCGCCGGGCACCGACCCCATCGTCCTGGGCGAGCCGGCCAACGGGGTGACGACCTACGGCTACGACCCCATGACCTTCATGCAGGAAACCAAGGTGACGCTGTGCCGCGTCGAACCGGCCTGACGCGCCGCAAGGAGGACAGACAACCATGGCCCGCATGAAATTCCTGTGCGACGCGGAACGCTGCATCGAGTGCAACGCCTGCGTCACCGCCTGCAAGAACGAGCACGACATCCCCTGGGGCATCAACCGGCGCCGCGTCATCACGCTGAAGGACGGCGTGCCGGGCGAGCGGTCGATCTCCATGGCCTGCATGCACTGCAACGACCCGCCCTGCGCCGCGGTCTGCCCGGTGGATTGCTTCTACCAGACGGCCGACGGGGTGGTGCTGCACTCGAAGGACCTGTGCATCGGCTGCGGCTACTGCTTCTACGCCTGCCCCTTCGGCGCGCCGCAGTACCCGCAGGCGACCAACTTCGGCGGCCGCGGCAAGATGGACAAATGCACCTTCTGCACCGGCGGTCCCGAAGAGGACAACACGATGGAGGAGTACCAGAAATACGGCACCAACCGGCTGGCCGAGGGCAAGCTGCCGCTCTGTGCGGAGATGTGTTCCACCCGCGCGCTGATGGCCGGTGACGGCGACGTCCTGGCCGACATCTACAAGGAGCGGACGGTGCGCCGCGGCTACGGCTCCGGCGCCTGGGGCTGGTCCACCGCCTATGGCCAGAACGACCGTGGCGACGCCTTCAGCCCGGGCCGCGAGGGCACGGGCGGGAGCTGAGCGGGTGGGGTATGCCCCCTCCCTAACCCTCCCCCGCTGTCGCGGTAGAGGGGACAATTCTCCCTCCCCTGCAAAGCGGGGGAGGGCCGGGGTGGGGGCGAGTTTGTCCCGATGCAGCACCCCGCAAAGCGCATATTTTCTAGGGAAGGACGCGCCATGACGAAGCTCCTGCGCCCCCTGCTGGTCCTGTTCGTTCTGCTGCTCGCCGCCCCGGCGGTGCAGGCGCAGTTCTACCAGACGCCGGGGCCAACCTCGCCAACGTCGAAGGACGAGGTGCAGCTCTACCAGACGCCGGACGGCAAGCTGTCCGGGCGGGTCAGCATCCCCGACGCGAAGCTGGGCGTCCTGGTTCAGCCGGAGGGGCGGGAATGGCGCGAGTTCCGCATGGTCTGGCTGAAGATCATCGCGGGGGCGCTGATCCTGGGGCCGATCGCGGCGCTGGCGATCTTCTATTTGATCCGCGGCACCATCCGCATCCAGGGCGGCCGGTCGGGGCGTCCGGTGCCGCGCTTCAGCGGCATGGACCGCTTCGCCCATTGGACCACGGCGGTCAGCTTCCTGCTGATGGCGGTGACCGGGCTGATCCTGACCTTCGGGCGCATGCTGCTGATCCCGCTGATCGGCCATCCGAACTTCACGATGCTGGCCGAGGCCAGCAAGTACATGCACAACTTCTTCAGCGTGCCCTTCGTCCTCGGGCTGCTGATGATCTTCGTGCTGTGGGTGCGCGACAACATCCCGGAGAAGGCCGATCTCGTCTGGCTGAAGACGCTCGGCGGCGTGCTGAACAAGTCCGGCGAGCATCCGGAGGCCGGACGCTTCAACGCCGGCCAGAAGGGCGTCTTCTGGGCGGTGGTGTTCGGCGGCTTCGCGCTGTCGCTCACCGGCTTCCTGCTGATGATGCCCTTCGCCGTCACCGGGATCGGCGGCATGCAGATCCTGCATGTGGCGCACGGGGTGGTGGCCGCGCTGATGATCGCGCTGATCATCGGGCACATCTACATCGGCACCATCGGCATGGAAGGCGCCTTCGACGCCATGGGCCGCGGCGTGGTGGACGAGAACTGGGCCAAGGACCATCACCGCCGCTGGTATGAGGAGCAAATCCGCAACGGGCAGGCCAATCAGGACGGGCGGTTGCGGCATCACGCGGCGGAGTGAGGCGCGGAACCCCCTCGACAGGCGCGCCGGCATGACCGATCCTTCCGCGCGACGAATTGTGCGTGGGGGTGATGCATGCCGCTCGACCACCGGGAGTCGCTGTTCCGCCGCATCGCGGAGCGGCGCGACGACCTCGTCGCGCTGACCCGCGACCTGATCCGCATCCCCACCGTGAACCCGCCCGGCGACGTCTACACCGATTGCGCGGAGCTCCTCGGCCGGCGGCTGGCCGGGCGCGGCTTCGCCGTGGAGTATGTGCGGGCGGACGGGGCGCCGGGCGACAGCGACCGCTACCCGCGCACCAACATCGTCGCCCGCATTGAGGGTCGTGAGCCCGGCCCCTGCGTCCACTTCAACGGCCACATCGACGTGGTGCCCGCCGGCCAGGGCTGGACGGTCGATCCCTTCGAAGGCGTCGTGAAGGACGGGCGCGTCTATGGCCGCGGCGCCTGCGACATGAAGGGCGGCATCGCCGCCTCGATCATCGCCGTGGAGGCGATCCTGGAGGCGGGCATCCCCTTCCCCGGCGCGCTGGAAATCTCCGGCACGGTGGACGAGGAGTCCGGCGGCTACGGCGGGGTCGGGCATCTCGCCACGCTCGGCTACTTCTCCCGCCCGCGCGTCGACCACGTCATCATCCCGGAGCCGCTAAACGTGGACCGGGTGTGCATCGGCCACCGCGGCGTCTGGTGGGCGGAGATCGAAACGAAGGGCCGCGTCGCCCACGGGTCCATGCCCTTCCTCGGCAACTGCGCGGTGCGCCACATGGGGGCCGTGCTGCACCGGATCGAGACGGAGCTGATTCCCCGTCTGGCCGCCAAGCGCACCGCCATGCCGGTGGTCCCGGAAGGGGCGCGGCAATCCACGCTGAACATCAACGCCATCCATGGCGGCCAGCCGGAGAACCATGGCGGCCTGCCCAGCCCGATGGTGCCCGACCGCTGCCGCATGGTCATCGACCGCCGCTACCTGATCGAGGAGGACCCGGAGGAGGTGCGGGCGGAGATCACCGGCATCCTGGAGGGCTTGCGCCGCGAGCGCTCCGGCTTCGACTATGAACTGCGCGAGGTGCTGGCCTTCCTGCCCACCCTGACCGACGCCGACGCGCCGGTGGTGCGGGCGGTGGGGGCGGCCATCGAGACGGTGCTGGGCCGCCCGGCGGCGCAGGTGGTGTCCCCCGGCACCTACGACCAGAAGCACATCGCACGGGTCGGGCATCTCAAGGACTGCATCGCCTACGGCCCCGGCATCCTCGACCTCGCCCACCAGCCGGACGAGTATGTGGGCATCGACGACATGGTCCATTCCGCGCAGGTGATGGCGATGGCCGCCCTGTCGCTGCTGCGGCGGGAGGTGTAGGCGGGGCGGTTCCCGCTATTTCCAGGTGACCCGGCCGCCGACCTCCTCGGCGATGAAGTCCGCCCAGCGTTCGCGTTCGGCCAACAGGACCGCCGGGAAATAGTCGTTCAACTCCACGGACTGCCAGCGGTAGCCGGGACGGTTGAAGATGTCGCTGCCTTCCGCCAGGAAGCGGGGCACGTCGATGCCGTGGAGGATGTCGTCGCGGTTCAGTTCCTGGTGCGCGAAGCTCCTGATCTTGTGCCGGATGAAGGCGTCGTCGCCGATGTAGGAGAAATGCCAGCCCGCGTGCGGCAGGATGTCCACATAGGGCGGGCGCGTCTCGGGCGTGTAGCGGTCCAGAGCGCCGCGGCATTCGCGGATCTGCTGAGGCGTGGTCGTTTTAGCCATCAGGCCGCGGACGGCGATGGGGACGATGTCGAAATTCTCGCCCTCGACGTTCATGAAGTTGAACTTGAAGTAGAAGCACGGCACGCGGAATCCCGCGATCATCGCCGGACTGTCGCGCAGCGACGCGACCGACCGCGCGCGGAGGATCTCATCCACGTCCGAAATGATGACGATGTCGTCCGGCTCCACCTTGTCCAGCCCGAGCGCGATGGCGTTCCGCTGCGCCCGCTCGCGCACCCAGGGATTGTCGGTTTCCGGGAAGTCCGGGGCGACGACCAGCTTCACCTTGTCCAGGAAGGGCAGGAAGCGGTGGCGCTCCTCCATGAAATGCAGGGGTTTGGGCGCGCCGGTGAAGGTCTGCTTGGCCTCGACGATCACGAACTGGTCGACCGTGTCGTACAGCTCGCGGAAGCGCAGCTCCAGAAGGTCGAGTTCGTTGTGGAAGGTGAAGCAGTCGTAGATCTTCGGCTGGCGGCGCTGCGGCGCGGCCACCGCCGGCCAGCGCGATCCCGGCGCCGCCGTCGTCTGCACGGCGTCGGCCAGGGCCAGCGCATAATCCCGCGCGGCACCGGCCGTCCATTCGGTGATCTGGGAGCGCAGGAACGTCTCGTCCCGCCGCGCCACCAGCTTGCGGACCATGGAGGCGAAGGGCGCCTTGCGTCCGGACAGCGCGAGGCTGGTCATCAGGTCCGTGTACTCCCGCCTGTCGAGGAGCGGGCCGTCCATGACCTCGATCCGCTCCTCCAGCGCGCGGTCGCCCAGCACCTTGCCGAAGTTGAACAGGCCGTGGAAGCCGAAGGCCGGCCCCGGCACCGGCGTCCGCTCGAAGGCGAAGCGGTCGGCCACGGCCTCCGGGGCGAAGCGGATGCCGGCCTTCTCCAGCGCCGGGCGCTCGGTCCGGCAGATGACGTGGTCCTCGGGAATGCCGGCCTCGAAGGGTAGGTCGCGCAGCCGGTCGAGCAGGGCGGCGGAGCGCAGGGAGAAGCCGCCGTTCCCCACCGTCATACCGTCGTCGTACCAGCCCCAGCGGGCGCCGATGTAGTCGAAGGCGCGGAACTCCTCCGTCCAGGCCTGCGGATCGGCGATGAAGCCGTCCCACTGCGCGACCAGGACATGGCCCGTCGTCACCAGCCGGCGCAGGCGGACGTTGATCGTGTCCGAATAATCGTCGATGTCGTTGATCGGGGCGATGCGGTGGAAATCGACGCCGGGGATCTTCGGGTCGCGGTCGGAGAGCAGCAGGACGCTGGAGAAGCGGCAGGCGGCGATGCTGTCCCGGATGGCCATCTCGACCAGGGCGTGGTTCGCCGTGTCGGCGAACACCAGCGTGCAGTCCTCGATCCTCACCATGCCGTTCCCCGTTCTGCCGCCGGCGTCGGCCGCCCGCGGGCGCGGATCCTATCACGCCGGTTGTGGGGCTGCCACGGGCGGAGCGCCGGTCCTCCTTTGACGGGCGGGGGCGTCGCATTCGACGTCAAATCCCTCTCCCGTCCCGGGAGAGGGGGCCCGCGGAGCGGGCGGGTGAGGGTCATGCAAGGATCAAGGCGCTGATTCTCGGCGGTACCCTCACCCTTCCCACGCTTCGCGTGGGCCCCTTCCCTCTCCCGGGACGGGAGAGGGGCTCCAAAGGCAATGCCTCCGTTCGTTAGCCCGACCTCCTTGACGGGCGGGGGCCGGTCCCTTAGCTTGCGAAGTGTTCCCTGGGGGCCTCGCTAGGAGGCTGAGACTCCGCCGGTCCGGCGCTTTCATCCGGACAACGCGGTGACCCATCGAACCTGATCCGGGTCATACCGGCGTAGGGACGGGACTGAAGGGCGGCACGGCGTACCCCCATTCCATCCAGACACCGCTTGTCCCGGCAGCAGTTTGTTGGCGCTGCAAAAGGTGTGTGCGGACGTGACCGAAGCCCGACTTGTCGAAGAGCTGCTGGCCTTCATCGCCGCCGGAGAGGCGGACGAGGAGGCGTTCAACCGCATGGCGCTCGCCGTCTTCGCCCACCAGTTCGAGACCAACGCCCCCTACCGCCGCTTCGCCACCCAGCGGGCGCGCACCCTGCGCACGGTGAAGAGCTGGCGCGACGTGCCCGCCGTGCCGATCAGCGCCTTCAAGGACCTGACGCTGAGCGGACGCCCGCCGGAGGAATGCCCGCACGTCTTCATGACCAGCGGCACGACCAAGGGCGTGCGGGGAAAGAGCCACCACCCGACGCTGGCGGTCTACGACCGCTCCATGACCGTCAATTTCCGCCGCCGCTTCATGGGCGAGTTTGACCGGCTGCGCATGGGCATCCTGTTCCCGACCGAGCAGGCGATGCCCAACTCCTCGCTCGCCCATTATCTGGCGCTGGCCAGGAGCGCGTTCGGGACGGCGGAGAGCCGCTATTTCGTCTCCGACGCCGGGCTGGACGTGGACGGGGCCATCGCCGAGCTGTCCCGCGCCGAGGAAACCGGCGAACCCTATGCCCTGCTGGGGGCGAGCTTCAGCGTCGTGCATCTGATGGACGCGCTGGCCGAGCGGGGGCGGAGCTTCGCCCTGCCGGCGGGCAGCCGCATCCTCGACACCGGCGGCTTCAAGGGCCAGTCGCGCGAGATGGCGGCGGAGGAGTTCTACAGCCGCCTGTCCGCGACCTTCGGCGTGCCGCGCCGGCTGTGCATCAACATGTACGGCATGACCGAGCTGAGCACCCAGTTCTACGACGACGGCAACGAGGCCTGCCCGTCGGTGAAGTCCGGCCCGCACTGGATCCGCAGCCGGGTCATCAACCCGCTGACCGGGCAGGAGGTGCCGCGCGGCAGCGTCGGCGTTCTGGTCCATCACGATCTGGCCCATTTCAACTGCGCGTCGGCCATCCTGACCGAGGATGCGGGGGTGGAGGTGGACGGCGGCTTCCAGCTTCTCGGCCGGGCCGACGGGGCGGACGCCAAGGGCTGCTCCATGGCGGTCGAGGACTTCCTCAAAGCGGCGCGGGCCTCCTGATGGAGCGCGCCGGGCATCTGCCGGGGCTGTCCGCCGACGCGGTGGACTGGCGGACGCTGACTTTCCGGCGCGGCGCCGAGACGCTCGACGTCGCGGTGCCGGTGCTGAGCGAGGCGCAGATCGCCGAGCTGGCGACGCGGGTGCGGGCCAACGCGCGGACCTATTTGAGAAGCCGCACCGTCGCGGAGATCGCCGCCGCCATCGACCGCGCCGTCGCCCGGCTGCTCGACCGCGACGACCCGTGGCGGCAAAAGGCGGAACGGCTGCTGCCGCTGGTCACCGGCTACGACGCGGAGATGGTCCGGCTGGGGCTGACCGGCTATCTGAAGACCTTCCGCGGGCCGGAGCTTCGGAAGTTCATCGCCGAGGATTTCGCCAACCCGGCGGTGCTCGACGATTTTCAGCCCATGCCCAAGGGCGGCTTCGCCCGCGCCTTTGGGCCGGAACTGCTGCTGCATGTCTGGGCGGGCAACGTGCCGGGCCTGCCGCTGTGGAGCCTGATCTCCGGCCTGCTGGTCAAGGCCGGCACGGTCGGCAAGCTGCCGAGCGCCGAGCCGCTGTTCGCCGGCTGGTTCGCGCAAATCCTGGCGGAGATCGATCCGCAACTGGCCGATTGCATCGCCATCGTCTGGTGGAAGGGCGGCGACGAGGCGGCGGAGCGGGCGTGGCTGGCCCGCGCCGACACGGTGGTCGCCTATGGCGGCAACGACGCGCTGGAGGCCATCCGGGCGCGGGTGCCGATCACCACGCGCTTCCTGCCCTACGGGCACAAGATCAGCTTCGGCATGGTCGCCCGCTCCGCGCTCGACGCCGGGAAGGCGGGGGCGGTGGCGCGGCAGGCGGCCTATGACGTGGCGCGCTACGACCAGCAGGGCTGCTACTCGCCCCAGACCTTTTTCGTGGAGCGCGGCGGCCGGGTGTCGCCGCGGGAGTTCGCCGGCTATCTGGCGCATGAGCTGGACGCCCTGGGCAGCAAGTTCCCGCGCCGCCCCCTGTCGATGGGCGAGGCGGGCAGCGTCGCGTCCTGGCGCAACGCGGAGGAGACGAAGGGCTTTGCCGACCCCAGCCGCGCCCTGCTGGGCGATCCGGCGGGAAGCTGGGCCGTCGCCTACACCGACGCCGCGGACGGTCTCTCGCCTTGCGGGCTGAACCGCACGGTGACGGTGGTGGCGGTGGACCGGCTGGCCGACGCGGTGCCGGGGCTGGCGCCCTACCGCGCCTTCCTCCAGACCGTGGGCATCGCCGCGTCGCCGGAGGAACTGTTCGCGCTCGCCGGGGCGCTGGGGGCGGTCGGGGTGACGCGCCTCTGCGCGCTCGGCCGCATGACCGCGCCGGAGGCGGGCTGGCACCATGACGGGCGGTTCAACCTGCTGGACCTCGTCACCATGACCGAGATCGAAGGCTCGGCGGAACGGGCGGCGGACATCTTCGCCCCCTACACGGATTAAGGCGCCCGCCCATGAGCTTCGTCAGCATCGAACAGGCCGGCTACAGCGTCCCAAGCGGCGGCACCATCCTGGACCGCATCGACTGGACCATCGGGGAGGGCGAGTTCCACGCGCTGGTCGGGCGCAGCGGCTGCGGCAAGACGACCCTGCTGAAGCTGATCGCCGGGCTGCTCGCCCCCTCGACCGGAGCCGTCCGCATCCAGGGGCAGCCGGTGCAAGGGCCGGGCGCCCAGGTCGGCTTCGTCTTCCAGGCGCCGACGCTGCTGGACTGGCGGACCGTGCTCGACAACCTGCTGCTGCCGGTGTCGCTGAAGCGCCGTCCGAAGCCGGCGGACCGCCGCAAGGCGGAGGAGCTGCTGGACCTCGTCGGCCTGTCCGGGCTCGAAGGGCGCTTCCCCAGCCAACTGTCGGGCGGGCAGCAGAGCCGCGTCGCGCTGGCCCGCGCGCTGGTCACCGAGCCGCCGCTGCTCCTGCTCGACGAGCCCTTCGCCGCGCTCGACGCCATCACGCGGGAGGAGTTGCAGAACGACCTGCTGACGCTTTGCGCCCGGCATCGTACCACCGTCCTGTTCGTCACCCACGACATCGCGGAGGCGGTCTATCTGGCCGACCGGGTGGCGGTGATGGAAGGCGGGCACCTGCGCCACGCCCTGCCGGTGCCGCTGGCCCGCCCGCGCGGGCGCGACGTGCGCTACAGCCCCCGTTTCAACGCCCTGTGCCTGGAGCTGCGCCACGCCATGGACGGCGCGGACTCCGGCGTGGCGCTGGAGCGCGCGTCGTGATGGTCCGCCTCGCCTCCGCCCTGCTGCTCGTCCTGTTCCTGGCGGGGTGGGAGGTCTATTGCCGGGTGGCGGGGGTGTCGGCGCTGGTCGTGCCGCTGCCCTCGGCGGTGCTGCGCACGCTGTGGGACGGGCTGGCCGGCGGCTATCTGCTGCCGCATCTCTGGGTCACCACGGCGGAGATGGCGATGGGCCTCGCCGTCGGCTGCACCATCGGCTTCCTCGCCGGGGTGCTGCTGGCCGAGGTGCCGGTGCTGCGCCGCCTGTTCTACCCCTACATCCTCGCCAGCCAGGTGGTGCCGAAGCTGGCGCTGGGGCCGCTGTTCATCGTCTGGTTCGGCTTCGGCATGACCTCCACCGTCGTCATCACGGCGCTGATCTGCTTCTTCCCGCTGCTGGAAAACACCATGACCGGCCTCCAGCAGGTCAATCCCAACAAGCGGGAGCTGTTCCGGATGCTGCGGGCGACGCGCCTGCAAACCCTGCTGCGCCTCAAGATTCCCTCCGGCCTGCCGGTGATCCTGGCCGGCCTGCGCGTCGCCGTGGTGCTGGCGCTGGTCGGCGCCGTCGTCGGCGAGTTCATCGGCGGCCGGCAGGGGCTGGGCGCCTCGATCATCGCGGCGCAGGGGATGATGGATTCGACCATGATGTTCGCCCTGTTCATCGTCATCACGGTGCTGGGCATGATCGTTTATCAGGCCGCCGCCGGGCTTGAGCGGTGGCTGCTGCGCCGTCCGTGGAAAGGATAATCACACGATGTTCGGGTTCCTGCGCACCCTGGGTGCCGTCGCCGTTTCCGCCCTGCTCCTGTCTTCTCCCGCGCTGGCGCTCGACAAGGTGACCGTGGCGGGCTGGAGCCAGCCGATCAGCGAGATCACCAACTTGCTGGTCGAGCCGGACAAGGGCTTCTTCAAGGCCAAGGGGATCGATCTCGGCTATGTGCCGGGGACCGGCGGCGGCTCGGCCATCCAGAACATGCTGACCGGTCAGGCCGACGTGGCCTTCACCGACCCGGCCTCCTTCTACTTGGCACTCGACAAGGGCGAGAAGCTGATCGCCATCTACAACATCTACCCGCAGAACGTCTTCAACGTGGTGTCGCCGAAGGAGCGCAACATCACCAAGCCCGAGGATCTCAAAGGCAAGCGCGTCGGGGTCTACAGCCTGTCCAGCGGCACCCGCCAGAACCTCCAGGTGCTGCTGCATCAGGTGGGGCTGAGCGAGAGCGACGTGACCATCGAGGTGACCGGCCTGCTGAACTTCGCCCCCGTCATCCAGGGTCAGGTGGACGCCACCGCGGCGACCGACACCGGCCTGTATGTCGGGATGCAGAAGGGGCTGAAGGACATCAACGTCATCGAGGTCAAGGACACGCTCAACCTGCCCTCCGACATCTTCGTGGTGACGGAGGAGACCTACCGCACGAAGAAGGACGTTCTGAAGCGCTTCCTTGCCGCCTACCGCGACAGCGCCGCCTGGATGATCGCCGAGCCGGAGGAAGCCGCCCGCCTCGCCGTGACCCGCGCCATCAACGGCCGTGACGAGGCCACCAACCTCGCCATCATCAAGCTGCGCAACGAATCCAGTGTGTCGGAGACGACCAAGGCGAAGGGCCTCGGCCACTTCGATCCGGCGCTGATGCAGAAGGGGGCGGACACCTTCAAGCAGCTCGGCCTGATCGCGGCGGACCTCGACATGGCCAAGCTGGTCCAGTCCGACCTGATCCCCGAGTAAGGAAGGCTTGGCCCACCATGGATTTCCGCGACAAGACCGTCCTCGTCACCGGCGCCAGCCGCGGCATCGGTGCGGCCATCGCCAAGGCCTTCGCGGCGGAGGGGGCGGCGGTCGCCGTCAACTACCTCCAGAATGCGGACGCCGCCGAGGCGGTGGCGGCGGCCTGCCGCGAGGCGGGCGGCGACGCCTGGGCGGTCCAGGCCGACGTGACCGACGCCGACGCGGTGAACCGCATGGTGGAGCGCACGGCGGAGGAGTTCGGCAAGATCGACGTGGTGGTCAACAACGCCTTCCGCCCCTACGCCTTCGACCCGGAGAAGCGCAAGCTGTTCTGGGACACCGACTGGGCGGATTACCGGGGGCAGGTGGACGGGGCGCTGCTCGGCACCTACAACGTCTGCCGGGCGGTGCTGCCGGTGATGCGGCG
Source organism: Azospirillum brasilense (assembly GCF_005222205.1). NCBI lineage: Bacteria > Pseudomonadati > Pseudomonadota > Alphaproteobacteria > Rhodospirillales > Azospirillaceae > Azospirillum > Azospirillum brasilense. Next base: position 1,297,157 of record NZ_CP032346.1, read on the forward strand.
GCGGCCCGGCGGCAGCATCGTGAACATGGCGACCGACCTCGTCGCCCGGCCCACCGTGCCCTATCACGACTACACGACGGCCAAGGCGGCGCTGGTCGGATTCAGCCGCAATCTGGCGGCCGAGCTGGGGCCGCTGGGCATCCGCGTCAACTGCGTGGCGCCGGGGCTGGTCTACCCCACCGACGCCAGCCGGGCGACGAAGGAGGACGTGAAGGACGCCATCGTCGCCCAGACTCCGTTGCGCCGCATCGCCACGCCGGAGGACGTGACCGGCCCGGTGCTGTTCCTGGCGTCAGGCTGGAGCCGGTTCATGACGGGGCAGGTGCTGTATGTGGATGGCGGGTTGGTGATGGGGTGACCCTTGCCCCCACCCCAACCCTCCCCCGCTGCGCAGGGGAGGGGGATTCTGGCCCTCCCCTGCGCAGCGGGGGAGGGAGGGACCCGCGAAGCGGGAGGGTGGGGGCAACCGGTGCCGACGCTTACTCCAACGCAATCTCCCCCTTGATCTCGTGTTCCAGCCCGATGCCCTCGATGGTCAGCACGACGCGGGCCTGGAGCGTCTCGTTGCCCTTCAGCTTGCCGGCCTCGATCGCTTCGGTCACGGCGCGTTCGATCTCGCGCTGCGAGGTGACGCCGACGACCTTCAGGTACTTCCGGATGCCCATGTTGAAGGTGTCGTGGTCCATGATGCTCCTCCCTCTCTGATCGCTCCCGAAGACAACCGTCGCGGCAACGCTTTGTCCCGCGCCCCTGCCGCTCTATGCGGGCCATTCAGGTGCCGTTCAGGCGGCTTTGTGCTAACTGGGAGCGTCCCTTCGCCCGCCGGTTCCGACCATGATCGCCGCCCGCGCCGTCCTGCTGTCCCTGATCCTCCTCGCTGCCACTCTGCCGGCGGGCGCGGATGACGACCGCGACCACGAGCGGGCGCGGGAGGCGTTCCGGTCGGGCCGGGCGCTGCCGCTGGAGGCCATCGTTGCCCGCGCGCAGGCCGATTTCCCCGGTGACATCCTGGACGTCGAGTTCGAGGATGAGGACGGGCAGATCGTCTACGAGATCAAGACCATCACCGCCGAAGGCCGCGTCCTGAAGCTGAAATACGACGCCGCGACCGGCGACCTGCTGCGGGTGCGCGGGCGCAACGGGAAAGGCGAGGGCGGCCATCATGGAAAGAGGTGAGCGCCATGCGCCTGCTCGTCGTCGAAGATGATCCGGCGCTCGCCCAGCAGCTCGCCGAACGGCTGGAGGGCGAGGGCTACGCGGTGGACCGCGCCGCCGACGGCGAGGACGGGCAGTTCCTCGGCGAGACCGAACCGTACGACACCATCGTGCTCGACCTCGGCCTGCCGCGGGTGGACGGGCTGACGGTGCTGCGCTCCTGGCGCGCGCAGGGCATCACGGCACCGGTCATCATCCTGACCGCCCGCGGCGCCTGGACGGAGAAGGTTCAGGGCATCGACGCCGGGGCCGACGACTATCTGGCCAAGCCCTTCAGCATGGAGGAGCTGCTGGCCCGCATCCGCGCGCTGATCCGCCGCTCCAAGGGCCACGCCTCGGCGGAGATCGCCTGCGGCGGGGTGGTGCTGGACACCCGCTCGGGCCGGGTCACGCTGAATGGGCAGACGGTGGATTTGACCGGGCACGAGTTTCGCGTGCTCGATTACCTGATGCACCGCAAGGGCCAGCTCGTCTCGCGCACGGAGCTGACCGAGCACATCTACGCCCAGGATTTCGACCGCGATTCCAACACCATCGAGGTCTTCGTCGGCCGTCTGCGCCGCAAGCTGGGCGCCGACCTGATCAAGACGGTTCGAGGGCTCGGCTACAAGCTGGAGGCGCCGTGAGCGGGGGTGGGCGGCGGCTGACCGGGTCGCTGCGCTTCCGCCTGCTGGCCGGGGCGGCGGTGTGGATCGCGCTGGCCTTGGCTCTGGCCGGGCTGGTGCTGTCCGGGCTGTTCCGCGACCATGTGGCCCGCCGCTTCGAGGCGGAGCTGACCAACCATCTCGACCAGCTCGCCGCGCTGACCGAGCTGGGAGCGGACGGCGCGCCGGTGCTGCGCCAGCCGCTCAGCGACCCGCGCTTCCGCCGGCCGCTGTCGGGGCTCTACTGGCAGGTCGGGCCGGGGAATGCGCCCGCCCTGCGCTCCCGCTCCCTGTGGGACGAGGCGCTGGCCCTGCCGCCGGACGAGGTTGCCGACGGCGACATCCACCGCCACAGCGTCGTCGGGCCCGCCGGGCGCCAATTGTCGGTGCTGGAGCGCGCCGTGACCCTCCCCAACGGGACGGCGCCCATGCGCATGGCGGTGGCGCAGGACGAGGCGGAACTGCGGGCGGTGGTGGCGGATTTCAACCGGGTGCTCTGGCTGTCGCTGGGGGCGCTGGCGCTGGCGCTGATCGCCGCGGCGGTGGTCCAGGTGTCGGTGGGGCTGCGCCCGCTGGTGCGGCTGCGCGCCGAGCTGGCCGCGGTGCGGGCCGGGCGCCGGAAGCGCTTCGGCGGCGACTCCCCGCGCGAGGTGCAGCCGCTGCTCGACGATCTGAACGCCCTGCTGGACCATTCGGAGGAGGTCGTGGTGCGGGCGCGGCTCCAGGCCGGGAACCTCGCCCACGCGCTGAAGACCAACCTCGCCGTCCTGGCGAACGAGGCGGAGGGGGAGGCGGCCGTCCGGCGGGTGGCGGAAATGCGCCGCCACATCGACCATCACATGGCCCGCGCCCGCGCCGCCGCCGCCCGCGGCCTGCCCGGCGTCGCCACCCCGGTGGCCGACAGCGCCGGGGCGCTGGCACGGGTCTTGGAGAAGCTTCAGGGTGGGGGCCGGGGCGGAGGCCAGGGTGGAGGACGTGTGACGGTCACCGTCCGCGTCCCGCGCGAGCATGTCTTCGCCGGGGAGCGCGAGGACCTCGACGAGATGCTGGGCAACCTGCTGGACAACGCCATGACGTGGGCGGGGTCGCGGGTGGAGGTCGCGTCGCGGCTGGAGGCGGGCGGCATGCTGGCGGTGGTGGTCGAGGACGACGGGCCGGGCCTGCCCGCCGACCGGCGCGACGCCGTGCTGGCCCCCGGCGTGCGGCTGGACGAAAGCACGCCGGGCAGCGGCCTCGGCCTCGCCGTCGTGCGCGACGTGGCGCGGCTCTACGGCGGCGACCTGCGGCTGGGCGAGTCGCCGCTCGGCGGCCTGCGGGTGGAGCTGGTGCTGCCGGCGACGCCGCCGTCCTGACCGGCGCAAGACTTCCGTCACATCTCCGCGCTGGCGGCCGACCGTCCCTTGTGGTCTGAATGGGGCCCCTTCGCGTGCTCCGGAGACGACGCATGACCCAGGCGGACAGCGCCAACGCACCCGGTGTGGACACCGCCGGCCACGGGGTGAGCCTCGGCGAGGCCACGCGGGTCTGGGCGCGGATCGCGGCGCTGAGCTTCGGCGGCCCGGCCGGCCAGATCGCCATGATGCACCGCGTGGTGGTGGACGAGAAGAAATGGATCGGGGAGGAGCGGTTCCTCCACGCCCTGAACTACTGCATGCTGCTGCCGGGGCCGGAGGCGCAGCAGCTGGCCGTCTACATCGGCTGGCTGATGCACCGGACGGTGGGCGGGCTGATCGCCGGCGTTCTGTTCGTCCTGCCCGGCGCCCTGGCCATCATGGCGCTCAGCCTGCTTTACGCCACCCTGGGAAACACCGGGCCGGTGCAGGGGCTGTTCTTCGGGCTGAAGGCGGCGGTCCTCGCGGTGGTGCTGGAGGCGGTGGTCCGCGTCGGGCGGCGCACGCTGAAGAACGGGGCGATGGTCGCCCTGTCGGCGGCGGCCTTCCTGGCGATCTTCGCCTTCAACGTCCCGTTCCCGCTGATCATCCTGACCGCCGCCCTGATCGGGCTGGGTGGGGCGCGGCTGGGCGTCTCCGCCTTCCGGCCGATGCCGCACGGGGCGGCTGCGTCCACGCGCGGGAGCAGCCTTCTGGGCGAGGACACGCCGGACCACGCGCGCCCCTCCACCGCTTGGTCGCTGCGGGTCGGGGCGGTGTGCCTCGCCCTGTGGCTGGGGCCGGTGCTGGCGCTACTGCTGACTCTGGGGCCGGACAACACCTTCACCGGCATCGCCGTCTTCTTCTCCAAGATGGCGGTGGTGACCTTCGGGGGCGCCTACGCCGTGCTGGCCTATGTGGCGCAGCAAGCGGTGGAGACCTACGGCTGGCTCCGTCCCGGCGAGATGCTCGATGGGCTGGGCATGGCGGAGACGACGCCGGGGCCGCTGATCATGGTGGTGCAGTTCGTCGGCTTCCTCGGCGCGCTGCGCGATCCGGGGGCGCTGCCGCCGCTGCTGGCCGGGGTGCTGGGCGGGCTGCTGACCACCTGGGTCACCTTCGTGCCCTGTTTCCTGTGGATCTTCCTCGGCGCGCCCTATGTGGAGGCGCTGCGCGGCAACCGGATGCTCGGCTCCGCCCTGTCGGCGATCACCGCCGCGGTGGTCGGGGTGGTCCTTAATCTGGCGCTGTGGTTCGCCCTGCACACGCTGTTCGCCCGCCTGGAACCGGTGTCCGTCGCCGGGATGAGGCTGGACCTGCCCGTTCTCGCCAGCGTCAACCTGCCCGCCCTGGCGCTGACCGTGGCGGCGGTGCTGGCGGTGTTCCGCTTCAAGGCGGGGATGCTGCCCACCCTGGGCGCCTGCGCGCTGGCCGGCGTGGCGCTGCGCATGGCGGGGGTGGCCTGAGGCGACGGGGTCGCCGCAGACCGCGCCGGGCCCGGCTCAATGCATCTCCTGAACCTGGGCGATGCGTTCGGTGATTCCTTCGAGGCGGCGGGACAGCTGGTCCTCGTCCTCCGGCGCGATCTGGCCCTTGCGTTGGGCAAGCCGCAGGGCCGCTTGCGCCTCCTCCAGGCAATCGAGCGTGTGACGCACGTAGTCGTGTTGGGCCATGCCCCCGTCCTCCTCAGCCATTCTGCAACCAAAGCGAAACAGACCGGTACGGATGGGGTTCCCTCCTTTGGCGGGGCCTATCCCGGTCGGACAGATCGGGCGGCGAGAGCCGGATCCGGAATTTTCCCGCAGAGATCGTGGGGGAATTCAGAAATCCAGGTCGGCGTAATGGCGGGGGGGCGGGCAACCGGGGATGCTGTCGGACAGCAGGCCGCGGAAGCTGGGGCGCGACTTGATGCGGGCGTACCAGTCCTTGGCCTCCGGCACCTTGTCCCACGGCACGTTGTCCACGTAATCGACGCAGGACAGCGCCGCCGCCGCCGCGATGTCGGCCACCGTGAAGCTGGAGCCGGCCAGCCAGGGGCGGCGCTCCGACAGGAAGGCGATGTATTCCATGTGGTACTGGATGTTCGCCAGCCCGGCGCGGATCGCCGGGGCGTAGGGGTGACCCTGGCCGGACAGCCGCTTGATCAGCTTCTCGCCGACCAGATTCTCGGTCACCTCGCGGTCGAAGGTCCGGGTGAACCAATCGACGATCCGGCGCACCTCGGCGCGGGCCGCCACCTCCCGCGGCATCAGGGCCACGTCGGGATAGGCCTCCTCCAGATACTCCAGCACAGGCAGCCCGCCGGCCACGACGGTTCCGTCCTCCTCCACCAGCACCGGCGGCTCGCCGGCGGGATTCAGCATCAGGAAATCCTCGCGCCGTTCCCACGGCTTCTCGATGACCGAGTCGAAGGGAAGACCCTTCTCGGCCAGCATCACCCGCGCGACGCGGGACAAGGGATGGAGGGGGTGGTGATGGAGTGTCCGCATGCCGGGCCGGACTGTAGCGTATGGGGAGCGTGGAAAACAGTCTGCGCTTTGGCCTGTGACGCCGCTCCTTCGGCTTATGGATTAACCGTGCCGAGAGGGTGTCAAAGGGCGGATTTGCGGTAGACCACCAGGGGTTCCGCATCCCCTCCGCTTTCGGTTGCGGGAACCGGGGTCCAGCCGTTGTGCTCGTAGAAGGCGCGGGCCGCCGCGTTGCGCGAGGCGCAGGCCAGTTCGGCGGAGCCGCGCAGCAGGGTCAGCGCCTCGCGCAGCAGCGCGCTGCCGATGCCCCGCCCGCGCCACAGCGGGGCGATGAACAGGTTGTGGATGAAGCGGTCCGCCACATCGACGGAGATGAAGCCGACCACGGCGCCGCCGACTTCCGCCACCAGCACCTCTTCCCCATCCACGCAGTCGTAATAGTCGTCCAGGCCGAACCGGTCCTCGGGTTGCCAGGAAAAGGCGGCGCGGCGCCCATGCAGGAAGATGTCGGCGCAGCGCGGCCCGTCGGCCGCCGTGGCGAAGCGAATGTCGATGCGCAAGCCGTCCTCTGCCGGCATGACGCCCTCCCATGTGGTTGCGGATGCCCCAGGCGGTCCTAACAACCCATTCCGCACCAGATTATTCCAAGAACCGGCGCCCTGAAAAGGACGGCCATGGCGACGCCGACGTGAAAAACGGCGGCCCGGTTGCACCGGACCGCCGTTTCGCATATGCGCAATCGACCTGAGATTTACTCCGTGGGTTTTACTCCGCGGAAATGGCCTTCGGCAGATGGACCGGCACTTCCAGGCGGTTGAGCATTTCCTTCGGAACCACCTGCCAGAACTTGGTCACCTCACGCGCCCAATCATTGAGGATCTCGGCGGCGAAGCGGCTCTGCGTCTCCGTCACATGCTCCTCGATCAGGTGCTTGAGCTGGCTTTCGTAATGGCCGACCTCGATGCGCTGGAAGATCACGCTCTCATCGTTGATGTAGAGCGGCAGGCTGTCGTCCAGGTCGTAGACATAGGCCATGCCGCCCGTCATGCCGGCGGCGAAGTTGTCGCCGACGCGGCCGAGGATGACCGCCGTGCCGCCCGTCATGTACTCGCAGCCGTTGGAGCCGCAGCCCTCGACCACCACGGTGGCGCCGGAGTTGCGGACGGCGAACCGCTCGCCGGCCTGGCCCGCGGCGAACAGCTTGCCCGCCGTCGCGCCGTAGAGGACCGTGTTGCCGATGATCGTGTTCTTGTTGGTCTCCAGCGGGCTGGAGGTCGTCGGACGGACGACGATGGTGCCGCCCGACAGGCCCTTGCCGACATAGTCGTTGGCGTCGCCCATCACCTCCAGCTTGATGCCCTGCACCGCGAAGGCGCCCAGCGACTGGCCGGCGGTGCCGCGCAGGCGGATGGTGATGTGGCCGGGCTGCAGCCCGAACATCCCGAACTTGCGCGTCACCATCGAGGACAGCCGCGTGCCGATGGCGCGCTGCGTGTTGCGGGCGTTGTAGGCGAGCTGCATCTTCTCGCCCTCCTCGAACAGCGGGCGGGCGTCGGCGACGATGCGGGCGTCCAGCGTGTCCGGCACCTCGTTGCGGCCCTGCAGCGTGCAGTAGCGGGCGTTCTCGCCGGGATCGACCTGGGCCAGCAGCGGGTTCAGGTCGAGGTCGTCGAGATGCTCGGCGCCGCGGCTGACCTGATGGAGCAGGTCGGTGCGGCCGATCACCTCGTTCAGCGAGCGGAAGCCCAGGCCGGCCAGGATCTCGCGCACCTCTTCCGCCAGGAAGGTGAAGAGGTTGACGACCTTCTCCGGCGTGCCGACGAACTTCTGGCGCAGCTTGTCGTCCTGCACGCAGACGCCGACCGGGCAGGTGTTGCTGTGGCACTGGCGGACCATGATGCAGCCCATGGCGATCAGGCTGGCCGTGCCGATGCCGAACTCCTCCGCGCCCAGCATCGCGGCGATCACGATGTCGCGGCCGGTCTTCAGGCCGCCGTCGGTGCGCAGCCGCACGCGGTGGCGCAGGCGGTTCAGCGTCAGGACCTGATGCACCTCCGACAGGCCCATCTCCCAGGGCAGGCCGGCGAACTTGATCGAGGTCTGCGGGGAAGCGCCCGTACCGCCGCTGTTGCCGGAGATCAGGATGATGTCGGCGTTGGCCTTCGCCACACCCGCGGCAATCGTTCCGATACCGGAACGGCTGACCAGCTTCACCGTCACTTTCGCATCCGGATTGATCTGCTTCAGGTCATAGATGAGCTGGGCGAGATCCTCGATCGAGTAGATGTCGTGGTGCGGCGGCGGGCTGATGAGCATCACGCCCGGCGTCGAGTGACGCAGCCGCGCGATCATCTCGGTCACCTTGAAGCCGGGGAGCTGGCCGCCCTCGCCGGGCTTGGCGCCCTGGGCGACCTTGATCTCCAGCTCGCGGCACTGGTTCAGGTACTCGGCGGTGACGCCGAAGCGGCCCGACGCCACCTGCTTGATGGCGCTGTTCCAGTTGTCGCCGTTCTTGTCCGGACGGAAGCGCGCCGGATCCTCGCCGCCCTCACCCGAGTCGGACTTGGCGCCGATGCGGTTCATGGCGACGTTCAGCGTGCCGTGCGCCTCGGGCGACAGGGCGCCCATGGACATGCCCGGCGTGATGAAGCGCTTGCGGATCGCGGTGATGCTCTCCACCTCGTCCACCGGCACCGGGGCCTTGGTGGAGCGCAACTCCAGCAGGTCGCGGAGCTGCATCGGCGGGCGCTTGTTCACCTGCTCGCTGTACTTCTTGAAGGTGGTGTAGCTGTCGTTGGTCACCGCCTGCTGCAGCGTGTGGATCACGCCGCCTTCCCAGCCGTGGCGGTCGCCCGACTTGCGGAAGCGGTAGAAGCCGCCGACCGGCAGGGCCACGACCTCCTCGTTGTAGGCGGTGGCGTGCTGCTCCAGCACCTTCTTCTGGATGCCGTTCAGGCCGATGCCGGAGATGCGGCTGACCATCGCCGGGAAATGCTCGGCGACCAGCGCGCGCGACAGGCCGATGGCCTCGAAGTTGCCGCCGCCGCGGTAGCTGCTGATGACCGAGATGCCCATCTTGGACATGATCTTCAGCAGGCCGTCGTCGATGGCCTTCTTGTAGTTGGCCATGCCCTTTTCCAGCGGCATGGAGCCGAACAGGCCGCGGCGGTGACGCTCGGCGATGGCCTCCTGCGCCAGATAGGCGTTGACCGTGGTGGCGCCGACGCCGATCAGCACGGCGAAGTAGTGGGTGTCCAGCCCCTCCGCCGTTCGCACGTTCAGCGAGGTGAAGGTGCGCAGGTTGGAGCGGATCAGGTGCGTGTGCACCGCACCGGTGGCGAGGATCGCCGGGATGGCGGCGCGCGCCGGGCCCATCGCCTCGTCGGTCAGGATGACGTGGGTGGCGCCGCCGCGCACCGCGTCCTCCGCCTCCTGGCGGATGCGGCGCAGCGCGTCGCGCAGCGCGTCGGGACCGCCGTCGACCGGGAAGGTCGCGTCGATCTCGGCGGCCGTGTCGCCCATGTAGTCGCGCATGGCGCGGAACTCGGCGGTCGTCAGGACCGGCGATTCGAGCTGCAGCAGGCGGGTCTGCGTCTCGTCCTCGTCCAGGATGTTGCCGAGGTTGCCGAGCCGCGTCTTCAGGCTCATCACCCGGCGCTCACGCAAGCTGTCGATGGGCGGGTTGGTGACCTGGGAGAAGTTCTGGCGGAAGAAGTGGTGCAGGCCGCGGTACTTGTCGGACAGCACGGCGATGGGGCTGTCGTCGCCCATCGAGCCGATGGCCTCCTTCCCGTCCTCCACCATCGGGTGCAGGATCAGCTCCATGTCTTCCATGGTCAGGCCGAAGGCCTGCTGGCGGCGGCGCAGCTCGGCCTTGTCCATGTCCGACGGCTCGCCCTTGAGCGAGGCGGTCTTGACCAGCTCGTCCAGATGGGTGGTGTTCTGCACCCACTTGTCCCACGGCTTCAGCGTGGCGAGATGGTCCTTCAGCTCGCGGTCGCGGTAGAGCTTGCCGGACTGCAGGTCGACGGCGATCATCTCGCCCGGGCCGAGGCGGCCCTTCTCGATGACCTGGGTCTCGTCGATCTTCACCATGCCCGTCTCGGACCCGCCGATGATCAGGCCGTCGGTGGTGATCGTGTAGCGCATCGGGCGCAGGCCGTTGCGGTCCATGCCGCCGACGACCCAGCGGCCGTCGGTCATGGCCAGCGCCGCCGGGCCGTCCCACGGCTCCATGACGGAGTTGCAGTACTGGATCAGCGCCTTGTGGTTGTCCGGCGTGGTCTGCGAGCTGGTCAGCGCCTGCGGCACCAGCATCATCTTGACCATCGGGGCCGTGCGGCCGGCGCGGACCATCACCTCGAACACGGTGTCGAGCGAGCCGGAGTCCGACAGGCCGACGCCGATCACCGGCTTCAGGTCCTGCATGTGGGTGCCGAAGGCCGGATGCTCCATCCGGGTCTCGTGCGCCTTCATCCAGTTGACGTTGCCCTTGACCGTGTTGATCTCGCCGTTGTGGGCGAGCATGCGGAAGGGCTGGGCCAGCGGCCAAGTCGGGAAGGTGTTGGTCGAATAGCGCTGGTGGTAGATGGCGAAGTCGGACTCGAAGCGCTCGTCCAGCAGGTCCGGGTAGAAGGTGGTCAGCTGCTCCGCCAGGAACATGCCCTTGTAGATGATCGAGCGGGCGGACAGCGAGCAGATGTAGAAGTCGTTGATCTGCTCACCCTTCACCGCCTTCTCGATGCGGCGGCGGATGATGTAGAGGTCGAGTTCGAACTGCTCGTCGGACACGCCCTTGTTGTTGCCGACGATGATCTGCTCGATCTCCGGACGGGTCGCGTTGGCCTTCTCGCCGATGATGTCGACGTTGATCGGCACCTGGCGCCAGCCATAGATGTAGTAGCCGAAGGCCAGGATCTCGGTCTCGACGATGCAGCGGCAGGCTTCCTGCGCGTCCAGGCTGATGCGCGGCAGGAAGACCTGGCCGACGGCCAGCTTGTTGTCCGGCGCGCGGTGGCCGATGACCTTCACATGGTCCTTGAAGAACTTCTGCGGCACGGCGACGTGGATGCCGGCACCGTCGCCCGTCTTGCCGTCGGCGTCCACGGCGCCGCGGTGCCAGACGGCCTTCAGCGCCTCGATGCCTTTCTCGACCACCGAGCGGCGGGGCTTGCCGTCGATCGCGGCGATGAAGCCGACGCCGCAGGCGTCGTGCTCATCCTCCGGGTTGTAGGCGTTGGCAGTGGTCAGCGCCGCGGCGTTGGCGCGGAAGTCGGCGACGAACTGCTCACCCTGGTTCAACTCGGTGGTCATCGGTGGACCCTTTCAATCAGTCTGTTCGGAAAGGGGACTTCGCCCCTTCACCCCCGCCAAGGGCCGAAATGGACCCCTGGAACCCGCGGAATTATGGATTGCTTGGCTTATTCAGCCCGCTGTCCGGCGGCGGCTTATTCGGCCGCGACGGCGACCGGCGCTTCGGCCTTCGCCTTGGCGTAGGCGTGGATGCCCTCCGCCGCGTCGCGGCCGTCGCGGATGGCCCACACCACCAGCGAGGCGCCGCGCACGATGTCGCCGGCGGCGAAGACGCCCTCCAGGTTGGTCATCTTGCTGCGGTGGTCGACCAGCAGCGTGCCCCAGCGGGTGACCTTCAGCTCCGTCTCGCCGAACAGGGCGGGCAGGTCCTCCGGCTCGAAGCCGAGCGCCTTGATGACCAGATCGGCCTGGACGGTGAACTCCGACCCCTCGATCACCTGCGGAGTCTGGCGGCCGGTGGCGTCGGCGACGCCCAGATGGATGCGCACGGCGCGCACGCCGGTCACCACCGTGTCGCCGGTGAAGCCTTCCGGGGCGGCCTGCCAGATGAATTCCACGCCCTCTTCCTCGGCGTGGGCGACCTCGCGCTGCGAGCCCGGCATGTTCTTGCGGTCTCGGCGGTACAGACACTTGACCGACGTGGCGCCCTGGCGGATGGCCGTGCGCACGCAGTCCATGGCGGTGTCGCCGCCGCCCAGAACCACCACATGCTTGCCCGCGGCGTTCAGGGAGCCGTTCTCGTACGCCTCCACTTTGTCGCCCAGGCTGACCTTGTTGGAGGTGGTCAGATAGTCCAGCGCCGCCACGATGTTGCCCAGGCCCGAACCCGGCGCCTTGATGTCGCGCGCCTTGTAGACGCCGGTGGCGACCAGGACGGCGACGTGCTTGCGGCGCAGCTCCGGCAGGGAGGCGTCGCGGCCCACCTCGAAGTTCGGGTGGTAGATCACCCCGGCGTCGGCCAGAAGCTGCACGCGGCGCTCGACCACCGACTTCTCCAGCTTGAAGCCGGGGATGCCGTAGACCAGCAGGCCGCCCATGCGGTCGTAGCGGTCGTAGACGTGCACCTCGTAGCCCTTGGCGCGCAGCTCCTCGGCGGCGGCGAGGCCGGCGGGACCGGCGCCGATGACGCCGACCGAGACGCCCAGCTCACGGGACGGCTTGCGCGGCTTCACCCAGCCCTGATCCCAGGCGGTGTCGTTGATGTACTTCTCGACCGACCCGATGGTGACGGCGCCGTGGGTGGACTGCTCGATGACGCAGTTGCCCTCGCACAGGCGGTCCTGCGGGCAGATGCGGCCGCAGATCTCCGGGAAGTTGTTGGTGGCCTGGGAGACCTCGTAAGCCTCCTCCAGCCGGCCCTCGGAGGTCAGCTTCAGCCAGTCGGGAATGTTGTTGGAGACCGGGCAGTGCACCTGGCAGAAGGGAACGCCGCACTGCGAGCAGCGGTTGGCCTGCTCGTTGGCGCGCTCGTCGCTGAAGCGGGCGTAGATCTCGGCGAAATCCTGGCGGCGCTCCGTGGCCGGGCGTTTGTCGGGCATCCGCTGCGCGGTGTGCACGAAGCCCAACATCCTCTGGTTCGCCATAACGCCTGCTCCTTCTTCCCGTGTCCCGTGCATGGGGACGGCGCCGGCGGCCGGGAGACCCTTCTTCGTGCCGGTGGGGCATGGCGAGGGGCGTGGCCGCAGTGAAAACGAAAGCCCGCGGTCACGCGGTCTGAACGTCATATACCGCAAGAGAAGGCGCCGCGCGAGCATATTTTCACCGTTAGGACAGCATAGTTGACCAAACCGTGACTCGATGTCGCGGACGCCTCCGGGAGCGGCCGGAGTGCCTGAAAAACAAGCAAGAAAATTAGGTCCGATCCGGGACTATCGCTCAATTCGGGGTATCGCCCCATGGGTCGTCGCCTTCGCCATGTTGCGCTGCTATAAGCCGGACATTGCCCCCCGCAATCTTGTCAGAGGCCCCGCGCCGCATGTTGATCGACCAATATCTGGATGCCGCTCTGCTCGGCCTGATCGAAGGGCTGACCGAATTCCTGCCGGTCTCGTCCACCGGCCACCTGATCATTTTCGACACCCTGCTGGGCTTCGAAGGCCCTCCGGGCAAGGTGTTCGAGGTCGTGATCCAGCTCGGTGCGATCCTGGCGATCTGCACGGTCTATTTCGCCCGGCTGTGGAAGGTGGTCACCGGGTTGAAGGACGATCCGGGCGCCCGCCACTTCGCTATGGCGGTGATCCTGGCCTTCCTGCCGGCGATGGTGCTGGGGGCGGCGCTGCACGGCGTCATCAAGGCGGTGCTGTTCAACCCGACGGTGGTCAGCGTCGCGCTGATCCTGGGCGGCGTCGCGATCCTGATGGCGGAGCGGCTGGTGCCGGTCCCGCGCTATCACCAGATCGAGCGCTTCCCGGCGCCGCTCGCCCTGAAGATCGGGCTGTGCCAGTGCCTGGCGCTGGTGCCGGGGGTGTCGCGCTCGGGCGCCACGATCCTCGGCTCGCTGCTGATGGGGGTGGACCGGCGGACCGCCGCGGAATTCTCCTTCTTCCTGGCGATCCCGACCATGGCCGGGGCCACGGTCTACGACCTCTACAAGAACTGGAGCCTGATGACCGTCGACTCCGCGCTGCTGATCGGGGTCGGCTTCGTCACCGCCTTCCTCGCGGCGGCGCTGGTGGTCAAGGTGCTGGTGGACTTTGTCGGGCGCTACGGCTTCGCGCCCTTCGCCTGGTACCGCATCGCCATCGGGTCGGGGATGCTGGCGTTCCTCTATCTGTAAAGAGCCGGCTGTAAAAGTTGGCTTCCTGCGCGCCTCAGCCCTGCCGGGCGACGGCGCGCGAGGAGGCCGCGGCGATGACCAGGGCCAACGCGGCGACCAGGGCGAAGGAAAAGCCCACCGTGCTGGCCTCCGCCACGAAGCCGAGCAGGGCCGGGCCGGTCAGCACGCCGGCGTAGCCGAGGGTCGCCACCGCGGCGATGGCCTGGCCGGCTTCCCCCTCCGCCTTGGCCCCGGCGGCGCTGAACAGCACCGGCACCACGTTCGACAGGCCGAGGCCGGTCAGCCCGAAGCCGGCGACCGCCACCACCGGCCCGCCGCCGGTCAGCGCGACGGCCAGCCCGGCGAAGGCCAGCACGGCGCCCGCCCGGACCAGCAGCGGCCCGCCGAACCGCTGGCGCAGCCGGTCGCCGCAGAAGCGGCCCACCGCCATAGCGCCGGAAAAGACGGCGAAGCCCAGCGCCGCGATCGACGCCGCCCCCCCCAGATCCTCGCGCAGATAGACGGCGCTCCAGTCCAGGATCGCGCCCTCGCTCATGAAGGCCAGGAAGGTCAGCGCCCCCAGCAGCAGCGTGCCGCGGTCGGGCAGGGCGAGGCCCGACGGCTCCGCCTGCTGGTCGGCGCTGCCGGGCAGGAAGCGGCGGTGCAGCGCGAAGAACAGGAGCAGAAGCGCCGCCGCGAGGATCGAGGCCTGGACCGGCGGCGGCAGGATCTGCAGCAGCAGACCGCCCGCCCCGGCGCCGAACAGGCCGCCCAGGCTCCACATGCCGTGCAGCGACGACATGATGGGCTGCCCGAGATGGCGTTCCACCAGGGCGCCGTGGGCGTTCATCGCCACGTCCATGGTGCCGCCCGCCGCCCCGAACAGGAACAGCACCGCGCACAGCGCCAGCAGGTCCGGCATCAGCGCCGGCAGCGGCAGGATCAGGGCGAAGAACAGGGCGGTGATCCGGATCACCGGGGCGCTGCCGACGCGGCCGAGCAGGGCGCCGGTGCCGATCATCGCGGTCAGCGCCCCGGCGGCGAGGCAGAGCAGGGCGACGCCGAGCACGCCGGGGCTGAGGTCCAGATGATCCTTGATCGCCGGGATCTGGGTGGCCCAGACGCCGAAGACCGAGCCGTTGACGAAGAAGGCCGCCAGGGAGGCCAGCCGGGCGCCCGGGGCGCGGTCGGCGAATTCCCGTATGGTGAAATCCTGCGTTGCGGCCTGCATGACTTTCCACGTCCCTTCCGTCGCCCCGATGAAGGGGCCAGATGCGGCAGGACGGCGCGGGAATCAAGGCCGCGCGCCGCAGGGCACCCTTGCGAGGGCGGTCGGAACCCAAAACGGCGAAAGCCCCGGCGGCAGGCCGGGGCTCTCATTTCGATGGTGTGGAACCGAGGACTCAGTGCGCGCCGGAATGGTTGCCGGCGTCGCGCGGCATCGTGTTGGAGCGGCCCCCGACGATGAAGCGCGACAGGTAGGTCGGCAGGACCACCTCGCAGCTCGACAGGTTGGTGATGCCCAGATCCTTGAAGCCCGGCGCGCCGGCGGCGGCGACGTTGTCGGTCTTCAGCATCTCCACCTGATCGCGGGTCAGCGGCGGGGCGACGATGGGCGGCGCCTTTTCCAGCAGGCCGCCCAGCGTCTCCGCGATGTTCCAGGGAATCGGCACGAGGAAACGCTTGCGGCGGATCTCCCGCAGCATGAGCTGCATCAGCTCCTTGAAGCTGTAGACGCGCGGGCCGCCCAGCTCGAAGGTCCGGCCGGCCGCCGAGTCCAGCGTCGCCGCGGCGGCGATGGCGTCGGCCAGATCGCCGACATAGACCGGCTGGAACTTCGTCGCCCCGCCGATCAGCGGCAGCGCCGGGGAGACCTGCGCCATGGCGGCGAACTTGTTGAAGAAGCCGTCCTCCGGCCCGAAGACGATGCTCGGGCGGATGATGGTGGCGCCGGGGAAGGCCTGCGCCACCGCCTGCTCGCCCGCCGCCTTGGACTTGGCGTAGGCCGAGGCCGACTTGGCGTCGGCGCCGATGGCCGAGACATGGACCAGGCGGCGCACGCCGCTGGCCTTGGCGATGCGGGCGATGCGGGCGGGGGCGTCGACATGCACGGTCTGGAAATTCCAGGCCCCGCGCTCGTACAGCGTGCCGATCAGGTTGATGACGGTGTCCGCACCCTGGATGGCCCGCGCGACCGACTGGTCGTCCTTCACGTCGGCGGCCATCGGCACGATCTGCCCGACCGAGCCGGCGGTCTTCAGGAAGTTGGCCTTGTTCGGATGGCGCGACACCACGCGCACGATGGCGCCGGTCTTGGCGAGGCGACGAATGAGATGGCGGCCGACGAATCCCGAACCGCCGAACACCGTGACCACTTCAGAGCGATAGGACATCGACCTTCTCCCGTGCCGTTGGGCCCGCAAATTCTTCCCTCCGGGCCGCCCGCCGGCGGGGCGGGGCGACCGGATCGGGGGTTGCTTATATAGAAACCTCCCGGAGGAGGCTAGGGCCTGCCGCGCCGCCCGCGGCCCATTTCGCGCCCGGCGGCGCTTTCCGCGCGAAAGTGAAAAAAAGCTGTTGACGGGTCTCCGCCGGACGGCTACATAAGCGGCCCACACCGAGCCCAGGTGGCGGAATTGGTAGACGCGCAGGTTTCAGGTACCTGTGGCAGAAATGTCGTGGAAGTTCGAGTCTTCTCCTGGGCACCATATCTACCCGGCTGCGCCGCATGCTACGAGCCTCCCCCAGCGGGACGGACAGGTAGCAGAGCGGCGTTCGTCGTTTCTGGGGTCCGTGGCCGGGGGCCGTCCTATTGAGCGGGAAGCCACCCAATGCCCATCGACCTTCATGACGGCGACCTGCCGGACGGTCTCGACCTGAAGTCCCTCGCCCGCGGCGGCGCCGTCGCCATCGACACCGAGACCATGGGGCTGAACCCCCACCGCGACCGGCTGTGCCTGGTCCAGCTCTCCCCCGGCGACGGCACGGTCCATCTGGTCCAGTTCCGCAAGGGCGAATACGACGCGCCGAACCTGAAGCGCCTGCTCGCCGACCCCGACGTCACCAAGCTGTTCCACTTCGCCCGCTTCGACGTGGCGGTGATGCGGGCCTATCTCGGCGTCGTCTGCCAGCCGGTCTACTGCACCAAGGTCGCGTCCAAGCTGGTCCGCACCTTCACCGACAAGCACGGGCTGAAGGATCTGGTGAAGGACCTGCTGGGGGTGGAGCTGTCCAAGCAGCAGCAGTCCTCCGACTGGGGCGCCGCGGAGCTGACCCCGGAGCAGATGAAATACGCCGCCTCCGACGTGCTGCACCTGCACGACCTCAAGGAGAAGCTCGACGTCATGCTGGCGCGCGAGGGGCGGACCCATCTCGCCAAGGCCTGCTTCGACTTCCTGCCGGCCCGCGGCGAGCTTGACCTCGGCGGCTGGGAGCAGCCGGACATTCTGTCGCATTGAGGCCGTTCGCGTTGACGGCCGGCGCCGGGACATGAGCCCCGGTGGAATAGGTCAAGCCCTCCGGACGTTGATTTGACCGGACGCGCGCGGGTGGGCATACTGCCCGCGCGGCGGCTGACCCGTTGTCGCGGATACGCGCGCCGCCAGCCGGAGTACCCTTTCTCGGCCCCATGGGCCAACCAGAAGAGGCAAGCACCGCCTTGACGAGCCTGACCGCATCCAGCCTGGCACCCAGCCTGATCGATCGCCCGGCCGACGTCCCGCCGGACGCCGCGGCCGACCGCGACATCGCGAGCGCCCGGCGCGTCCTGCGGATGGAGGCCGAGGCCCTGACCGCGCTGGCGGACGGGCTGGACGGCGCCTTCGTGCGCGCCCTGGACCGGCTGGCCGGCATCGCCGGGCGCGTCGTCGTCTCCGGCATGGGCAAATCCGGCCATGTGGCGCGCAAGATCGCCGCGACCCTGGCCTCCACCGGCACGCCGGCCTTCTTCGTCCATCCCGGCGAGGCGAGCCACGGCGACCTCGGCATGATCGCCCGCCAGGACGCGGTGATCGCCCTGTCCAATTCCGGCGAGACGCACGAGCTGTCGGACATCGTCGCCTACACCCGCCGCTTCGACATTCCGCTGATCGGCATCACCCGGCGCGCCGGCTCCTCCCTGGCGGAGCAGTCGGACGTGGCGCTGGTGCTGCCGCCGGCGCCGGAGGCCTGTCCGCTGGGGCTGGCGCCGACCACCTCGAGCACGATGATGCTGGCGCTGGGCGACGCCCTGGCGGTGGCGCTGTTGGAACGGCGCGGCTTCACGGCGGCGGACTTCAAGCAGTTCCATCCCGGTGGCCAGCTCGGCCGGGCGCTGCTGAAGGTGACCGACGTGATGCACAAGGGCGAGGATATGCCGCTGTGCGCCTTGGATACGCCGCTTTCCACCGTCATATTCGAGATGACGGCCAAGCGGCTGGGCTGCGTCGGCGTGGTCGATGCCACCGGCGCTCTGGCCGGGGTCATCACGGACGGCGACCTCCGCCGCCACCTGACGCCGGAGCTGTGGGCCGAGCGCGCCGACAGCATCATGTCGCCGCGCCCCAAGACGATCCGCCCCAAGGCGCTGGTCGAGGAGGCGCTGCGGGAAATGAACGCGAAGCAGATCACCAGCCTGTTCGTGGTGGAAGCGGACCGGCCGCTCGGTGTTGTGCACATTCACGATTGCCTGCGCGCCGGGGCGGCGTGACGGGCAGCCGGAGGACGGTTGACGCCATGGACAGCGACCTGAAGGATCGGACGGTGAACACGCAGGAGCGGCGCGCGGATGCGCCTTCCCTCGCGGCTCAGCTCATGGCCATGCCGGGAGCGGAGCCGGAGGGCGAGGCGGCCAAGCGCGTCCACCGGCGCCGGGAGATCCGCCCGGTCAGCCGCGTCTACAGCCGTTTCGTCACCGGAATGAAGTTCGCGCTGCCGGCGCTGGCGCTGGCCGTGATGGCGCTGATCGCCGTCTGGCCCTCGCTGACCGAGCTGCCGACCCTGCGCATTTCCGCCGACAAGGGCCAGCTTGAGATGATCAAGCCGCGCTACATTGCGGTCGACGAGGACAACCAGCCCTTCTCGCTGGTCGCGGCCAAGGCCGACCGGATCGCCGACCAGCCGGACATCGTCCTGCTCGACCAGCCGGAGGCCGAGATGACCCAGACCGACGGCACCTGGGTGACCATCCGCTCCGACAAGGGCTGGTACAACCAGGTCACCGGCATCCTGAAGATGCGCGGCCATGTCCGCGTCATGCGCGACGACGGCAACGAATTCACCACCGAGGAAGCGGAATCCGACATCCGCAAGGGCACCGCCTGGGGCGATGTCCATGTCGTGGGCCAGGGGCCGCAGGGCGTGATCAACGCCGAGGGCTTCCGCCTGTCCGACCGTGGCAAGACGATGGTGTTCCTGAACCAGTCCAAGGCCGACGTCCAGGCCGCCGAAAGCCCGGGAGGAAAGACGCGTTGAGTGCAGCC
This sequence comes from Azospirillum brasilense, assembly GCF_005222205.1. Taxonomy (NCBI): domain Bacteria; kingdom Pseudomonadati; phylum Pseudomonadota; class Alphaproteobacteria; order Rhodospirillales; family Azospirillaceae; genus Azospirillum; species Azospirillum brasilense. Next base: position 1,316,381 of record NZ_CP032346.1, read on the forward strand.
ACACCTGCAGCCACCCTTGCGGCCCCGCTGCTGGCCGCGTTCCTCCTGCTGTCGGGGATGTCCGCCCCGGCGGCGGCCCAGGGGCTGCCCGGCCTCGGCGGCGGCCCCAACCCGGTCGAGGTCAACGCCGATAAGGCCATCGAGTGGCACCAGGACGTGCGCGCCTATGTGGCGCGCGGCAACGCCTCGGCCAAGCGCGCCGACAGCACCGTCTACGCCGACGTGCTGACCGCCTACTACCGCGAGGTGCCGGGCAAGGGGAACGAGGTGTTCCAGCTCCTGGCCGAGGGCAACGTGCGCATCGTCAGCCCGACCCAGGAGGTTTTCGGCGAACGCGGCGTCTACGACGTGGACAAGCAGGTGGCGGTGGTCACCGGGCGCAACCTTAAGCTGGTCACCCGCACCGACATCGTGACGGCGCGCGACACGCTGGAATATTACGAGGCGAAGAACCTGACGGTGGCCCGCGGCGACGCGGTGGCCGTGCGCATCGCCAACGGCGACCGGCTGCGCGCCGACATCCTGATCGGCCAGCTGAAGAAAATGCCGGACGGCTCGACCCAGATGGAGCGCATCGACGGCGCGGGCAGTGTGGTGGTGACCACCGCGACCGACGTGGCGCTGTCGGACAAGCTGGTCTATTCGGTGGCCGACGAGACGGCGGTGCTGCTCGGCAACGTCAAGATCACCCGCAACGACAACCAGCTCAACGGCGACGCCGCCGAGATGAACATGAAGACCAAGGTCAACCGGGTGATCGCCGGCCCCGCCACCGGCGGCCGGGTGATGGGCCTTCTGATTCCCGGACAGGAGCCGGGGGCCCCCGGCGGCCGGTCCACCGCGCCGACGGGCGCCAAGCCCACCGCGCAGACGGGCGGCACGCCCGCCGCGAAGCCCTGACGGACCCGGCAGCGAATCAATGGCCATGGACATCGAAGACCGGAACCTCGGCGGTCCGACCCTTTCCGCCCCGAACGCGTCGGGTCACCCGGCGGGTCATCCCGCCACCGACGTGCGCCCGACCGAAGGGCTGGTGGCCCTGCATCTGGGCAAGGCCTACAAGAAGCGTCCGGTGGTCCGCGACGTGACCGTGACGGTCCAGCGCGGCGAGGCGGTCGGCCTGCTCGGCCCCAACGGGGCGGGCAAGACGACCTGCTTCTACATGATCACCGGGCTGATCGCCGCCGACTCCGGCACCATCCTGCTCGACGGACAGGACATCACGGCGCTGCCGATGTACCGCCGGGCGCGGCTGGGCATCGGCTATCTGCCGCAGGAGGCGTCGATCTTCCGCGGCATGTCGGTGGAGAACAACATCCGCTCCGTGCTGGAGGTGGTGGAGCCCAACCGCGACACCCGCGAGCAGATGCTGGACGAGCTGCTGGCGGAGTTCTCGATCACCCACCTGCGCCGGGCCCCGGCGCTGGCGCTGTCGGGCGGCGAGCGGCGGCGCGTCGAGATCGCCCGCGCGCTGGCCTCCCAGCCGCACTTCATCCTGCTCGACGAGCCGCTGGCCGGCATCGACCCGATCGCGGTGAACGACATCCGCGAACTGGTCAGCCACCTGCGCGACCGCGGCATCGGCGTGCTCATCACCGACCACAACGTGCGTGAAACGCTCGACCTCGTCGATCGGGCATACATCTTGCACGATGGTGTGGTACTAATGGAGGGAGAGCCGGCCGAGATCGTGGCGCACGAGGACGTGCGCCGGGTCTACCTCGGCGACCGGTTCAGCCTCTAGTGCGGTTTCCCTGCCCATGGCGCTCAGCCAACGCCTCGATCTTCGTCAGACCCAGTCCCTGGTGATGACTCCGCAGCTGCAGCAGGCCATCAAGCTGCTGCAGCTGTCGAACATCGAACTGTCGGACTTCGTGGACCGCGAGATCGAGCAGAACCCCCTGCTGGAGCGCGACAGCGGCCCCGGCGAGGGCGGCGGCGAGTCCGGGGGCGACGGTGCCGGTGACGGCGGGGGCGAGCCCGGAGCGGTGGACCTCGCCGGGCCGGAGGAGCGCCAGCCGCCGATGACCGACGGGCGCACCCGCGACACGGTGGAGATGACGGCGTCGGAGACGATGGGATCGGCCTCCGACGCGCCGCTCGACACCGATTTCGAGAATGTCTATTCCGACGACCGTTTCTCCGACGGGACGGACGGCTCCAACGACGTCTATGGCTCCTGGCAGGAGCGCGGCGGGCGCGGCGGCTTCGAGGACGACGAGTCCAACCTGGAAGCGACCCTGACCGGCCAGAAGAGCCTGCGCGACCATCTGACCGAGCAGCTGAAGATCGACCTGCCGGACCTCGGCGACCAGCTCATCGGTCTGGCGCTGATCGACCTGCTGGACGAGGCCGGCTGGATCACCGGGCTGGAGGTGGAGAGCCTCGCGGGGCAGCTCGGCTGCGCGCCGGAGCGGGTGGAGCGCGTGCTCGCCGCCTGCCAGCGCTTCGACCCGCCGGGCATCTTCGCGCGGTCGCTGAAGGAATGTCTGGCGATCCAGCTGCGCGAGAAGAACCGCTTCGACCCGGCGATGGAAGCGCTGCTCGACCATCTGGAGCTGCTGGCGGCGCGCAATCTGCCGGCGCTGATGAAGGTCTGCGGCGTGGACGCCGAGGACGTCGCCGACATGGTGGCGGAGATCCGCAAGCTGAACCCCAAGCCGGCGCTCAGCTTCGACCACACGCCCGCCCAGCTGGTCACCCCCGACATCCTGATGCGCGCCAACCCCGGCGGGGGCTGGCTGATCGACCTGAACCCGGACACCTTGCCGCGGGTTCTGGTCAACCACCGCTATTTCGCGCGCATCTCCGGCACCGCCCGCAACAAGGCGGACAAGGAATACATCACCGAGCGCTTCCAGTCGGCCAACTGGCTGGTCAAGTCGCTGCACCAGCGCGCCACCACCATTTTGAAGGTGGCCAGCGAGATCATCCGGCAGCAGGACGCCTTCTTCATCCACGGCGTCTCGCATTTGAAGCCGCTGATCCTGCGCGACATCGCCGAGGCGATCGGCATGCACGAGAGCACGGTCAGCCGTGTCACAACCAACAAGTTCATGGCGACGCCGCGCGGCGTGTTCGAGCTGAAATATTTCTTCACCTCCGCCATCCAGGGGGCCGACGGGCAGGCGGCCCACTCGGCGGAAGCCGTGCGCTACCGCATCAAGGCGATGATCGACGCCGAGAAGCCGGACGACGTGCTGTCGGATGATAAAATCGTCGAAATCCTTCGTGGGGAAGGGATCGACATTGCGCGCCGGACGGTCGCGAAGTATCGTGAAGCGATGCGCATTCCGTCATCGGTGCAGCGACGCCGTGCCAAGATGTCACGCATGTAACCGGGCCGGGAGGGGGTCGTCCTTGATTGACAGCCCATACCGCCGTCACTATGGTCCCCGTCCGCACGTGGCGGCCTTCCGTCGTCCTATGTCTATCGCGGACCAGATTGGAAACATCCCAAAATGCAACTGACCGTCAAAGGCAAGCAGCTTGACGTTGGCGACGCTCTGCGCACCCACGTCGCGGACAGCCTGAACACCATCGTCGGCAAGTATTTCAACAAGCCGATCGAGGCCAACGTCGTCCTGACGCGCGAAGCGCATCTGTTCAAGGCCGACATTCAGGTCCATGTCGGTCGTGGGATCGTCCTTCAGAGCGCGTCAGACGCCACCGAGCCGTACCCCGCCTTCGACACCGCGTGCGAGAAGCTGGCCAAGCGCCTGCGCCGCTACAAGCGCCGCCTGCGCGACCACCACAGCGTCGAAGCCCCCGCGCAGGAAGCCTTCCCGGCCCGCTACCAGATCCTGGAAGCGGAGAAGGACGAGGCCCATGTGGAGAGCGACGAGGCCGCCGCCGAAGAGGCGCAGCCCATTGTGATCGCCGAGATGGAAACCAACATCGCGACCCTGGCGGTCAGCGAGGCGGTCATGCGCATGGAACTCGCCGACGCTCCGGCCCTTATGTTCCGCAACGGCGCCCATGGCCGCCTGAACCTGGTCTACCGCCGCGCCGATGGCAACATCGGTTGGGTGGACCCGGCGGAGAAGGCCGGCGCCTGAGTCCGGTCTCAGTTCCAACCACACCCATAGCGTCATGCTCGATCTCATCACGCCGCACGCCATTCTCCCGAACCTGAAGGCCGGCAGCAAAAAGCAGGCCCTGCAGGACTTGGCGCGCAAGGCGTCCGAGCTGACCGGCCAGCACGAACGGGCGATCTTCGACGTCCTTCTGGAGCGCGAGCGGTTGGGCACCACCGGCGTCGGGCATGGCATCGCCATCCCGCACGGCAAGCTGTCCAACCTCGACCGCGTCCACGGCGTCTTCGCCCGGCTGGAGCGGCCCATCGACTTCGATGCGATCGATGAGCAGCCGGTCGATCTGATTTTCCTGCTGTTGGCTCCGGATCATGCCGGCGCCGACCATCTGAAGGCGCTGGCCCGTGTGTCGCGCCTGCTGCGCGACCAGTCCATGTGCGAGAAGCTGCGCGGTTCGGACTCGGCGGACGCGATCTACGCGCTGCTGACCCAGCACGAAGCCAGCCACGCGGCGTAAGGCGCGTTTCCTTGAGAACACAAAAAAACGGGAGGGCCGGCGGCTCTCCCGTTTTTCGTTTTGCGGCATCCCGAGATCATCGCGTCCTCACAGGAGCGGCGGGCGTACGTTTGTACGTACGCCCGCCGATGCCCTGTACGTTCAGGCCCGCTCGGCCCAGCCCATGTAGTTCACGTCGAGATCGCGCGGGTTCAGCCGGAACTCGTCGGACAGCGGGTTGTAGGTGATGCCGGTCAGGTCGCGGATCGCCAGCCCTTCCGCGCGCACGGCGGCGGCCAGTTCGCCGGGGCGCAGGAACTGGCGCCAGTTGTGGGTGCCGCGGGGCAGCCAGCGCAGGATGTACTCCGCCCCGACAATGGCCAGCGCGAAGGACTTCGGCGTGCGGTTCAGCGTCGCCAGGAACAGCGCGCCGCCCGGCGCGGTCAGGGCCGCGCAGGACTTCACGAACAGGGGCACGTCGGCGACATGCTCGATCACCTCCATCGCCAGCACGGCGTCGAAGCGCTCGCCGCTGGCGGCCAGCGCCTCGGCGGTGGTGGCGCGGTAATCGACGGGGGTGCCGGTTTCCGCGGCGTGGGCGGCGGCGGTCCGGATGTTGCGCTCGGCCGCGTCGACGCCCACCACGGTGGCGCCCATGCGGGCGACGGGCTCCGACAGCAGGCCGCCGCCGCAGCCGATGTCGACGATGCGCAGGCCCTTCAGCGGCTCCGCCGCCAGCGGGTCGCGGCCCAGGCGGCGGCACAGCGTGTCGCGGATGTAGGCCAGCCGCAGCGGGTTCAGCCGGTGCAGGGGCCGGAACTTGCCGGTGGGGTCCCACCATTCCGCGGCGATGGCCGAAAAGCGGGCGATGTCCTGGGGGTCGACAGTGCCTGCGGTGCCTGCGGTTCCGGCGGTCGCGGTCATGAAAGAAATCCCGTATGCTTGGATTGCGAGAACAATTGCGGGGCGAACTTGCCTCGCTGTGAGCGACAGAGTATGGATACGCCGCCCCGCGCCGGCAACGGTAGAGCGGGGGCGCGGACTGCCGGCTTTTTCGCCGGCCCAGACATGGTGTGAGGTATGGCGCGGATCGTCCTCAAGTTCGGCGGCACGTCGGTCGGCGACATCGACCGCATCAAGAACGTGGCCCGAAAGGTCGAGCAGGAAGTCAAGGCGGGGCATCAGGTTGCCGTCGTCGTGTCGGCGATGTCCGGCGTGACCAACCAGCTCGTGAAATACTGCAACGACATCGACAAGCTGCACGACGCGCGCGAGTACGACGCCATCGTCGCTTCGGGCGAGCAGGTGACCTCCGGTCTCCTCGCCATCGCGCTGCAGTCGCTCGGCATCCAGGCGCGGTCCTGGCTCGGCTGGCAGATTCCGATCTACAGCGACGAGACGCACGGCAAGGCGCGCATCGTGTCCATCGACACGGCGGAGCTGGACAAGCGGATGAACACCGGCGAGGTCGCCGTGGTCGCCGGCTTCCAGGGCGTGACCGAGGGTGGGCGCATCACCACGCTGGGCCGCGGCGGCTCCGACACCTCGGCGGTCGCCCTCGCGGCGGCGCTGAAGGCCGACCGCTGCGACATCTACACCGACGTGGACGGCGTCTACACCACCGACCCGCGCATCGTCACCAAGGCGCGCAAGCTCTCCAAGATCACCTACGAGGAGATGCTGGAGCTGGCGTCGCAGGGGGCGAAGGTCCTGCAGACCCGCTCGGTCGAGATGGCGATGAACCACCGCGTGCGCGTGCAGGTTCTGTCGAGCTTCGAGGAGGCCGCCGGCAGCGCGCTTCCCGGTACCCTTGTTGTTGACGAGGACGAGATCGTGGAAAAGGAAGTTGTGAGCGGCATCGCCTACAGCCGCGACGAGGCGAAGATCACCCTCATCGGCGTCGCCGACCGTCCGGGCGTGGCGGCCAGCATCTTCGGTCCGCTGACCGACGCCGCCGTCAATGTCGACATGATCGTCCAGAACGTGTCGGAAGACGGCAAGTCCACCGACATGACCTTCACGGTCGGCAAGGCCGACATCGCCCGCGCCGTCAAGGTGCTGGAGGACGCCCAGGCCGAGCTGAACTACAAGCGCATCGTCTCCGACGCCAACGTGGTGAAGGTGTCGGTGATCGGCGTCGGCATGCGCAGCCACGCCGGTGTCGCGCAGCGCATGTTCAAGGCGCTGGCCGACAAGGGCATCAACATCCAGGTCATCTCCACCTCCGAGATCAAGATCTCCGTCCTGATCGCCGAGGAGTATGCGGAGCTGGCGCTGCGCGCGCTGCACACCGCCTACGGGCTGGACGCGGCCTGAGTCGCGGTGAAGGGGGAGGGGCGGCGATGACCGACGCCAGGTCCGACGCGGTCGCAGGCGCCCGACTCGACCGGCTGTGGGAGCGTGGCTGCGCCTTCCTCGGCACGCGCACCGCCATCATGGGCGGTGCGATGAGCTGGGTGTCGGAGCGCCACCTCGTCTCCGCCATCTCCAACGCCGGGGGCTTCGGCGTGCTGGCCTGCGGCTCGATGCCGCCGGACCTGCTGGCGGCGGAGATCGCCGCCACGCGGGCGCTGACCGCGAAGCCCTTCGGCGTCAACCTCATCAACATGCACCCGGACCTCGACCGTCTGATCGATGTCTGCCGGGAGCTGGCGGTGAGCCACGTGGTGATCGCCGGGGGCTTCCCCAGCGGCGCCACCATCAAGCGGATCAAGGACGGCGGCGCCCGCGCCATGGCCTTCGCCCCGACGCTGGTCAGCGGCAAGCGGATGGTCAAGCTCGGCATCGACGCCCTGGTGATCGAGGGCACGGAGGCCGGCGGCCACATCGGCCCCGTCTCCACCACCGTCCTGGCGCAGGAGATCCTGCCCGACCTGCGCGAGGTCCCGGTCTTCGTGGCCGGCGGCATCGGGCGCGGCGAGGCCATCCTGTCCTATCTGGAGCAGGGGGCGGCGGGCGTGCAGATCGGCACCCGCTTCGTCTGCGCCACCGAATCCATCGCGCACCCGCGCTTCAAGCAGGTCTTCATCAAGGCCTCGGCGCGCGACGCCCAGGCGTCGGTGCAGATCGACCCGCGCTTTCCGGTGATCCCGGTGCGGGCGCTGGCCAACGCCGGGTCCAAACGCTTCATGGAGCTGCAGCGCGAGGTCATTGCCCGGGTGGACCGCGGCGAGACGACGCGCGACGCCGGCATCCTGGAGATCGAGCATTTCTGGGCCGGCGCGCTGCGCCGCGCGGTGATCGACGGCGACGTGGAGAGCGGCTCGCTGATGGCCGGGCAGAGCGTCGGGCTGGTCACGCGCGAGCAGCCGGTGGCCGAGATCATCGGCGACCTGATCGCCCAGGCCGAATCGGCGCTGGCCGCCCGCTGCCCGCGCATTGACGCCGAAGAGCAGCCGGTCATCGGTCCATCGGCCATCCTGGGGGCGGCGTGAGATGAACGGCGTCGTGGGCGACATCCCCGCCGGTTCGCCGGGCTTCGACGGCGCCGCCTCGCGCCGCCTGCTGGCGCGGCTGCGCGACGTCATGGCGGGCTCCGGCTCCGGCCAGGAGCGGCTGGACAAGATCGTCACGCTGATCGGCATGGAGATGGGGGCGGACGTTTGCTCCTGCTACGTCATGCGGGCGGGCGAGGTGCTGGAGCTGTTCTCCACGCTCGGCCTGAACCAGGACGCCGTGCACAACACCCGCCTGCGCGTGGGCGAGGGCATCGTCGGCGACATCGCCGGCCACGCGCGGCCCATCGCGCTGGACAACGCGCCGTCGCACCCCAGCTTCGCCTACCGCCCGGAAACGGGGGAGGACCCCTTCCTGTCGCTGGCCGGCGTGCCGATCCTGCGCGGCGGCAAGGTCCGCGGCGTCCTGGTCATCCAGCACAAGGACCGCCGCCGCTACACCGAGGTCGAGGTCGAGACGCTCCAGACCATCGCCATGGTGGTGGCCGAGCTGGTCGCCCAGGGCGAGCTGGTCAACCCGCAGGAGGTCGCCTCCACGGGCGATCCGGCGCTGCTGCCGGCCCGCCTGTCGGGCACCTCGCTGGCCAGCGGTCTGGCGATGGGGCTGGCGGTGATCCACCGCCCGCAGCTCACCGTCCGCCAGATGGTCTCCGAGGACGCGGAGAGCGAACTGGCGCGGCTGAACGCCGCCATTGCGACCATGCACAGCGCCATCGACGACCTGCTGAACGCGGCGGCGCTGGCGGGCTTGAGCGAGCCCAAGGACATCCTGGAAACCTACCGCATGTTCGCGGAGGACCGCGGGTGGCTGTCGCGCATCCGCGAGGCGATCCGCATGGGTCTGACGGCCGAAGGCGCCGTGCAGCAGGTGCAGAACGACACCCGCGCCCGCATGAGCCACCTGACCGACCCCTACATCCGCGAGCGGCTGCTCGATCTGGAGGATCTGACCAACCGGCTGCTCCAGCACCTCGCCGGGCGCAAGTCGGAGGCCGACGGCGGCACGCTGCCGGAGGACATCGTCCTGGTCGCGCGGTCCATGGGGCCGGCGGAGCTTCTCGACTACGACCAGCGCCGCCTGCGCGGCGTGATCCTGGAGGAGGGATCGCCCTCCAGCCACGTCTGCATCGTGGCCCGCGCGCTGAACATCCCGGTGGTGCAGGCGCCGGATGCGCTGAACCGGATCGAGCCGCTGGACCCGGTGATCGTCGACGGCGACCACGGGCAGGCCTTCGTCCGCCCGGCCGAGGACATCCAGATGGCCTTCGCGGAGGCCGTGGCCCTGCGCGCCCGCAAGGAGCAGATGTACGAAACGATCCGCGCGCTGCCCTCGGTCACCCGGGACGGCGTGCCGATCTCCATTCAGCTCAACTGCGGCCTGCTGATCGACCTGCCGCATCTGAAGGCCAGCGGGGCGGAGGGCATCGGCCTCTACCGCACCGAAATCCCCTTCATGGTGCGCTCGACCTACCCGGACGTCCACGCCCAGACCGACCTCTATTCCCGCATCCTCGACCAGACCGACGACAAGCCGGTGGTCTTCCGCACGCTCGACGTCGGCGGCGACAAGATGCTGCCCTACATCGCGGCCAGCGAGGGCGAGGAGAATCCGGCGCTCGGCTGGCGGGCCATCCGCATCGGGCTGGACCACCCTTCGCTGCTGCGCCAGCAACTGCGCGCCCTGCTGCGGGCGTCCGCCGGGCGTCCGTTGTCGGTGATGTTCCCGATGATCGCGGAGGTGGCGGAGTTCGACGCCGCCCGCCGCCTGCTCGACCTGGAGATCGCCCGCCTGGAAGGCCAGGGCGGCGAGCCGCCCAGCCGTGTGCGCGTCGGCACGATGATCGAGGTGCCGGCGCTGCTCTGGCAGTTGCCCGCCCTGCTGCCGCGGGTGGATTTCCTGTCGGTCGGCTCCAACGACCTGACCCAGTACATCTTCGCCAGCGACCGCGGCAACCCGCGCACCTCCGGCCGCTACGACCCGCTGTCCCCGGCCATGCTCAGCCTGCTGCGGCGGCTGGTCGAGGCCTGCGGCGACGCCAACGTCCCGGTCAGCATCTGCGGCGAGATGGCCGGCCGTCCGCTCGACGCCATGGCGCTGATCGGCATCGGCTTCCGCACCCTGTCGATGTCACCCCCCTCGGTCGGGCCGGTGAAGACGATGCTGCGCTCGCTCGACGTGGCGGCGCTGCGCCAGTACATGAACGGGCTCTATCTGCGCGGCGACCACAGCCTGCGCGACAAGCTGCGCAGCTTCGCCAAGGACCACGGCGTCCTCATCTGAGGCTCCGCCCAAGCTGGCGCCCGCGGTCGCTTCCTCCACCCCGGAGCCATATCCGGCGTTGCGCCGTGCCGTGGCGGCGTTTTGTTACAGCGGTTCGGGCGAAGGGCGTATACAAGATGGCAGGATCACGGTCATTCCCGGTTGCGCCGCCCCCGCGGCTGGCGTACCCATGCCGGGGGTGCGACCACAAGTCATCCGAGGCGACGGTACGGTTGAGATGATGGCCAAGCGCAAGGTTTTCGGCTCCTACGACCCCGCGCAGGACGGCCCGGCGCAGACCGGCCCCAGCGTGTCCGACACCCTGCGCGAGACGCGCGAGAGCCTCGGCTACGACCTGCGCGAGGTCGCGACGATGCTGCGCATCCGCTACCCCTACCTGCAGGCCATCGAGGCGGGCCGGTTCGAGGATCTGCCGGGCACCACCTACGCCGCCGGCTTCCTGCGCTCCTACGCGGAATGCCTGGGGCTCGACCCGGACACCATCCTCACCCGCTACAAGGACGAGGCGGCGGGCCGCACGCGCAGCCAGCAGCTCTATTTCCCGACTCCGGTACCGGAGGGCCGCATCCCCGGCGGCACGGTCCTGCTCGGCACGATGGTGCTGGCGGGCATCGTCTATGGCGGCTGGTACTATCTGTCGGCGACCGACCGCTCGATGGTCGATCTGGTCCCGACCCTGCCCGACCGGCTGGTCTCGCTGCTCGACACGCTGCCCTTCAACGCCAGCCAGAACGGCGGTGGGCAGAACGGCGGCGTGCAGAACGCCACGGCCCCGGTCGAGTCGCCCGCCGCTCCGGCGTCCGTCCCGACCGTGATGGCGGAGGCCCCGTCCGCTCCGGCGGCTCCTCCGGTGTCCACCGGGCCTGCGGCCGGGGGAGCGTCCACGGCGGTGCCCGCCCCGTCAACGCCTGCTCCGGCGAATCCCGCTCCGGCGACTCCCGCTCCGGTGGCATCGGCTCCCACCCCGACCGCCCAAGTCCCAGCCTTGTCGGCTCCGGCGAAGCCCGCCCCGGCCCCTGCGGCGGTGGTCGCCCAGCCGGCGCCGGCCGCTCCCGCCAAGCCGAGCGCTCCCGCGGCGGCTCCGGCCCCCGCTCCTGCCGCCGCGCCCTCGGCCATGGTGAACGTCCCGCCGCCCCCGGCCGAGGACGACGAAGCCGAAGGCGCCGCGCAGGAGCCGACTCCGCTCACCCCCGCCGCCCCGGCCATCGCCAGCCTGCCGCCCGCCGCTCCCACGGCGCCGCCGCCCGCCGCGGACGGAGCGCTGCCGTCGAAGGTCTACGGCACGCAGAACGCGGCCTCGCGCATCCAGCTCCGCGCCACGCAGGACAGCTGGATCCAGGTGCGCGACAACAGCGGCGAGATCATCTTCACCCGCGTCCTCAAGCCGGGCGACGTCTACCGCGTGCCCGACCGTTCGGGCATCCGCGTGCGCACCGGCAACGCCGGCGGGCTCATCGTCGTCACCGACGGGGTGGACGGCGCGCCGATGGGCGCGGTGGGGCAGGTGCTGCGCGACGTGTCGCTGGACCAGCACGCCCCGACCCTGCGCGGCGCCGCCCCCGCCCATTGAGGACGGGCCGCCAAAGACGAGCCAGCGACGGCTTTTTCCCTTGAATCCGGCGCGGCGGACCGCACTTCAGGCGTAACGCCGGCTGCGCTATAAGACGCGCCGGACCCGATTCATGCCCCGAGGCCTCAGCCCATGAGCAGCGTGCGCGCCTACCGCCAGATCCTTCGCCGCAAGTCCCGCCAGATCCGGGTGGGCAACGTGCTCGTCGGCGGCGATGCGCCGATCTCGGTGCAGACGATGACCAACACGCCGACCGCCGACGTGGCGGCGACGGTGGCGCAGATCCAGGCGGCGGAGCGGGTGGGCGCCGACATCGTGCGCGTCTCCTGCCCCGACCAGGAATCGGCGCTGGCGCTGAAGCAGATCGTGCCGCAGGTCTCGGTGCCGATCGTCGCGGACATCCACTTCCACTACAAGCGCGCCATCGAGGCGGCGCAGAGCGGGGCGGCCTGCCTGCGCATCAACCCCGGCAACATCGGCTCGGCCGAGCGGGTGCGCGAGGTGGTGAAGGCGGCCAAGGATTACGGCTGCTCCATGCGCATCGGCGTCAACGCCGGCTCGCTGGAGCAGGACCTGCTGGAGAAGTACGGCGAGCCCTGCCCGGAGGCGCTGGTCGAGAGCGCCCTGAATCACGCCAAGATCCTGGAGGACCATGACTTCACCGAGTTCAAGATCTCGGTGAAGGCGTCCGACGTGTTCCTGGCCGTCGCCGCCTACCAGGGGCTGGCCGAGGCCTGCGACTACCCGCTGCACATCGGCATCACCGAGGCCGGCGGCCTGCGCGCCGGGACGGTGAAGTCGTCCATCGGGCTGGGCATGCTGCTGTGGTCGGGCATCGGCGACACCATCCGCGTCTCCCTGTCGGCCGAGCCGGCGGAGGAGGTCCAGGTCGGCTATGAGATGCTGAAGTCGCTGGGCCTGCGGCGGCGCGGCGTCACGGTCATCTCCTGCCCGAGCTGCGCGCGGCAGAACTTCAACGTCATCAAGACGGTGGAGACGCTGGAGGCGCGGCTGGCCCACATCACCACGCCGCTGACCCTGTCGGTCATCGGCTGCGTGGTCAACGGCCCCGGCGAGGCGCGCGAGACCGACATCGGCCTGACCGGCGGCGGCAACAACACCCATCAGGTCTATCTGTCCGGCGTCACCGACCACCGGCTGAAGGACCAGAACATCGTGGACCACCTCGTCGGGCTGGTCGAGAAGAAGGCCGCCGAGATCGAGGCGGCCAAGGCGGCGGAAAAAGCGGCGGAGAAGGCCGCCGAGTGACAGAACCGGCGCGGGCGGACAATTTGAACTAGGGACGCTCCGTGCCATCCGTGCTTAAATCCGCGGCAACCATATCATCCTTGTCGGCCGTGCCGCGGCCTGGGCCAGAGTCAGAGTGACCGCTTCCTACTTCGTCATCGGCGCCAGCCACCGGTCCTGCTCCGGCGCGATCCGCGACCGTCTGACGACGGAGGAGGCGGAGGTGCCGGCGATGCTGGAGCGGCTGAGCGCGGCCGGCGTCAGCCAGGCGATGTGGCTCAGCACCTGCGACCGGGTCGAGGTCCAGGCGGTGCACGAGCGCCCGAACGAGGCCGCGCTGACCATCGCCGGGATCATGGCGGAGCGGGTGGGGCTCAGCGAGCCCGACCTCGCCGGACAGCTCTACACCCTGACCGGCGCGGCGGCGGTGCGCCACGTCTTCGCCGTCGCCTGCTCGCTCGACAGCCAGATCGTCGGGGAGCCGCACATCCTGGGGCAGGTCAAGGCCGCCCACCGCCACGCCGCCGCCGCCGGCCTGTCCGGGCCGGAGCTGGAGGGGCTTCTCCAGGCCGCCTATGGCGCCGCCAAGCGGGTGCGCCGCGAGACGCCGATCGCCGAGGGCGCCACCTCGCTGGTCGCCGCGGCGGTCCAGGTGGCGCGCGACCTGCACGGCGACCTGAAGCGCTGCACCGGCCTGCTGATGGGGCTGGGCGACATGGGCGCCCTGGTGCTGGAGGGGCTGCGGGAGGCGGGACTCGGCCGGCTGACCGTCGCCGCCCCGGTGGACCGCCGGGCGGAAGCGGCGGCGCGGCGCATGGACAGCCACTTCGTGCCCTGGGCCGATCTCGATTCGGCGCTGACCAGCGCGGATATCGTGGTGACCGCGGCGGGTCTGGGGCGCTATATCCTCTCCGCGCCGCAGTTGGGGGCGGCGTTGAAGCGCCGCCGCCGGCGCCCGGTGTTCGTGGTGGACGCGGCGATCCCCGCCGACGTCGATCCGGACGTCGCCGGGCTGGACGAGGCCTTCGTCTACGACCTCGCCGACCTGGAGCGCGTGGCGCTGCAGGGGCGGGTGGGGCGCGAGGCGGCGACCCAGGCGGCCTGGGCCATCGTGGACGACGCCCTGGCGGCCTTCGCCCGCCACCGGGCCGAGCGCGCCGCGGTGCCCGCCGTGGCGGCGCTGCGGACGCATTTCGAGACGGAGCGGCGGCGCCTGCTGGACGAGCAGCGGGGGCTGGACGCGGCGTCGGCGACGCGGCTGCTGGTCAACCGGCTGCTGCATGGTCCGTCGGAGGCGTTGCGCGCCATGGCGGCGGACCCGGACGGGGCCGGGCTGGCGGAGCGGGCGGCGGCGGAACGGCTGCTGTTCCGGCTGTTCCGGTTGGACGAGTCCGCCGGAGCCGGTCTGGGAGTCGGCCCGGGCGCCGGGAGTGATTTGGATAAGGACGAGCGACGTGAGCCTGGACGAGAAGTTCAATAGGGTCGTGGCCCGCCATGACGAGCTGCGGGACGCGATGGCGGCGGGGACGGTGGACCCGGCGGACTTCGCCCGGCTGTCGAAGGAATACGCCGACCTGACCCCGGTGGCCGAGGCCATCGCGGAGCTGAAGAAGGCGAAGGCGGAGGCCGCCGACCTCGCCGGCATGATCGCCGACCCGGCGGGCGACGCCGACATGAAGGCGCTGGCCGAGGAGGAGTTCGCCGACCTCACCCGCCGCATCCCCGCCCTGGAGCGCCGGGTGCAGATTTCCCTGCTGCCCAAGGACGAGGCGGACGAGAAGAACGCCATTCTGGAGGTGCGCGCCGGCACCGGCGGCGACGAGGCGGCCCTGTTCGCCGCGGAGCTGTTCGAGATGTACCGCCGCTACGCCGGGCTCCAGGGCTGGCGGTTCGAGACGATGGAGGTCAGCGAGACCGGCATCGGCGGCTACAAGGAGGCCATCGCCAACATCACCGGCCGCAACGTCTTCGCCCGGCTGAAGTTCGAATCGGGCGTCCACCGCGTGCAGCGCGTCCCGGCGACCGAGACCCAGGGGCGCATCCACACCTCCGCCGCCACCGTCGCGGTGCTGCCCGAGGCGGAGGAGGTGGACATCCACATCGACGAGAAGGACCTGCGCATCGACGTGTTCCGCTCCAGCGGTCCCGGCGGCCAGTCGGTGAACACGACGGACAGCGCGGTGCGCATCACCCACCTGCCGACCGGCCTCGTGGTCAGCCAGCAGGACGAGAAGAGCCAGCACAAGAACAAGGCCAAGGCCCTGAAGGTGCTGCGCGCCCGCCTCTACGAGCGGGAGCGCGCCGAGAAGGACAAGGCCCGCGCCGCCGACCGCAAGAGCCAGGTGGGCTCCGGCGACCGCTCGGAGCGCATCCGCACCTACAACTTCCCGCAAGGGCGGGTGACCGACCACCGCATCAACCTGACGCTCTACAAGATCGAGAAGGTGATGGCCGGCGAGGCGCTGGACGAGCTGATCGACGCGCTGACGGCCGAGGACGAGGCAGCGCGGCTGTCGGAACTGCAGTAGGCGGTTTCGTCAATCTCCTTGTGGGAGTTTCGGCCCGCCGATGGCGGCGAGGATCGTCGCCGCCACGCCCTCCGGGTTGTTCAGCACGTCGTTGTTCCAGAAGCGCAGGATTCGCCAGCCATGGTGCCGCAAATGCTCGTCCCGGGCGGAGTCGTAAGCGGAGTCGGCGTGCTGACCGCCATCGACTTCGACAACCAGCTTGGCTTGGATGCAGGCGAAATCGGCGATGTAGGGGGGAATGGGGTGCTGACGGCGAAATTTCCATCCGCTGAGCTGTTCGCTGCGCAATTGGCGCCAGAGCGTCCGTTCGGCGTCGGTGGGCTGAGTGCGCAGGTCACGAGCGCGGTATTTCAGCTTGGAGTTTCGCATAGGCGCTCGTGTGGCAACACAGGCCCCCACCCTAACCCTCCCCCGCTGCGCAGGGGAGGGAACAGGGCGTCGCATCGATCGCCCTCCCCTGCGCAGCGGGGGAGGGAGGGGACCCATGCGGCGCATGGGGAGGGTGGGGGCAAGCCATGACCATCACGCTTCACCAACTCCGCCGCACCGCTGAGGCCCGCCTGCGCGAGGCCGGGGTGGACACGCCCGACCTCGACGCGCGCCTGCTCGTCGAGCACGCGCTGGGCCTCACCCGCCACGACCTGTTCACCCGGGCCAACGACGCCATCCCCGAGCCCGACGCGGCGCGCCTCCTCGCCCTGGTCGAGCGCCGGGCGGCGCGGGAGCCGGTGGGGCGCATCCTCGGCCATCGCGAGTTCTGGACGATCGACCTCGCCCTCAACCCCGACACCCTCGAACCCCGGCCCGACACCGAGACGCTGGTCGAGGCGGTGCTGAAGACCCTGTCCGACCGCAACGCCCCGCTGCGGCTGCTCGACCTCGGCACCGGGACCGGCTGCATCCTGCTGGCCCTGCTGGCGGAACTGCCCAACGCCAGCGGCCTCGGCGTCGACCTCAGCCCCGGTGCGGTGGCCGCCGCCACCGAGAACGCGGCGCGCAACGGGCTGGCGGAGCGGGCGCGCTTCCAGACCGGCAACTGGGGCGCCGGGCTGGACGAGCGGTTCGCCGTCGTCGTCTCCAACCCGCCCTACATCCCCAGCGCCGACATCGCCGCCCTCGATCCGGAGGTGCGCGAGCACGATCCGCTGCGCGCGTTGGACGGTGGTGCCGACGGGCTGGACGCCTACCGGATCATCGCCGCGCAGACGCCGGACCTGCTCCAGCCGGGCGGTCTGGCCGGGCTGGAGGTCGGGCAGGGGCAGGCGGCGGACGTGGCCGGGCTGCTGACCGCTGCCGGGCTGGAGCCGGCGGGCGTCTTCCGCGATCTGGGCGGCGTGGAACGCTGCGTCCTGGGGTGGAAGCGGTCGTGATTTCGCCCCATCCCCCCAAAAAAAAGGTTGGATTGACGCGCGGTCCCCAGTAGGGTGCAAGGACGACGATGGCCCGGGGACGATCATCCCAGGGCGTACCCATGGCCTCCGGAAACCCCGCGCGGTTGGGCGGACGTCCGAGAAGGCAGACCGGTTGATCGGTTGGGCGCGTCGATTTGATCCCTGCGACCCATCCGCGGTTGGTTCCGCGGCGGGCCCGGCGACCGGATGGTCAGCCAGGGCGTTCGCGGGATTGCACTTCTCTTACATGGGGCCATAAGAGCCAAATGAGACAAGGACCGAACTCCAGGCGCTCGCGCGGTCGTGGCAACGGCGGCGGTGGTGGCGGAGGTGGCGGCGGCGGAGGTGGCGGTGGCAACCGCCGGCAGAACGTTCCGCTGCGTCACCAGACCTTCGACAGCAATGGTCCGGACGTGCGCATCCGCGGCAACGCGTGGCAGGTCCATGAAAAGTATCTGGCGCTGGCCCGCGACGCCTCCTCGTCCGGCGACCGCGTCCAGGCGGAAAACTACCTTCAGCATGCGGAGCACTATTTCCGCATCATCAACCAGATCCAGGAATCCGAGAACCGCCAGCGCGGCAACGCCGGCGCCGCGGGCCTCGGCCCGCAGCCCAGCCTGGGCGGTTCGGCGGAGGACGAGGACGGCGGCGAGATGGGCGACGAGTCCGAGGCTGCCGCCGACGAACGCACCCCGATGAGCGCCTGACAATCCGTTTGGTAACCGTCAGTCCTGAGGCCGGGGGGTTCCGGCTTCAGGACCGGCGGGTTTCAGGCTTGGCGGGTTTTCAGGACGGCAGGTCTTCGGCCAGCGCCACCGGGTCGCCCACCGCGATCCGGCCCCCATGCACCACCCGGGCATAGACGCCGCACTGCGTGTGGTCGTAACCGCGCTCCAGAATGGGGAGCGTGTTGAGGTCGCGCGCGCCGGTCGCCGGGTTGACCTCGCTGGAGGGTCGGCAGTCCTTGTGGTCGCAGATGCGCAGGGTGACCTCGCCGACGGTCAGCAGCGCGCCGATCCACTGGCGTTCCACCCAGGGCTCCAGCCCGTCGATCATCAGGTTGGCGCGGAAGCGCCGCGGATCGACCGGCTGCTTGGCCACCCGTTCCTCCAGATCGCGCACGCTGGCGAGATTGAGGATGGAGACCGCCGCCTCTTCCCGGTCGGTGAAGGAGACGCCGCCGCCCTGCGCGGGATTCCTGGCCTCGGCCAGCTTGGGCAGGCCGGGGGCCGCGCCGGCCAGATAGGCGGCGAAGAACTGCTCCACCAGCATCCGGCCCATCGGCTGGTCCAGACGCCCACGCGACACCTGCTTGCCGCCGCGCCGGATGATCAGCGACTGGGTGGCCTCGTCGAACTCGGTGTCGAGCAGCGCCAGCTTCTCGTTCCGGTCGAGCGTGAAGAAATCCTCGTTGGGGCGCCAGCCCTCGACGTCCGGGCTCAGGGCGGCCGGGCCGTGCAGCAGGCCGAAGCGCCGGTCAAAGGGGATGGGTTGGCCGGTGACGAGGTCAACGGCGGGAAGGTCCTGGCCGCTCAGCCCCTTCACGGGGTAGCGGCGTATGGCGGCGACGGTCGCGGGCATTGCATCGCACAATGGTGGGACCGGTTTGCTTCTGTCAACCGTTGCAATCGAAAACCGTCACCAGCGCTAGCCGTCACCAGCGCTCGGCCAAAGGCTCCCGACCCTGGAACTCGGCGATTCGCCGCCGCGTCGCGGGGGAGGTGTCCTCCGGCAGCCGGTCCAGCGGGAAGAAGCGCGCCTCCAGGATCTCCACCCCGTCGGCCCGGGGCGTTCCCGACCACCCGCGCGCGACGAAGACCGCCACATGGTCGCTCGCGCCGTGCCGGAAGCGGGCGTAGACGCCGAAGGGCTGCGGGCCGCTTTCCACCGTCAACCCGACCTCCTCCCGCACCTCGCGGCGCATGGCCTCCACCAGCGTCTCGCCTTTTCCGACTCCGCCGCCCGGAAAATGCCAGCCGCCGACGTAGCTGTGGCGGATCAGCAGGACCGAGGCCGCCCCGCCCCCAGGGTCCGAGTCGTCCAGGATGATCCCCCGCACCCCCATGGTCAGCGGGCGCGCCACCCAATGCCACATGTTGCGGCCGTGCCAGGCCAGCCGCATCAGGGGGGTGGTCAGGGCGGGCCGCAGGGCCTTGGGCGAAGGGTCGCGCGGGGTGCCGGGTGGGGTGCTGGTGGGCGTGGCCGTCATGAAGGCGGGAGTCCGTGGCATTGGCGCAAAACCCTAGCCTTTTCCGGCGGGCCGCGGAAAGCCACCCTTTCGGCGCGGGTCCGACAAAAGCAATAACCACGCGTACCGGGGGGTCTTGCATACGGATGGGCCTCTCCCACATCTACGGCGACGCATGCATCCTTGCGGATCGCACTGGTAACGTGGATCGGACTGACCGGGCTGCCTCGCGGACGGTCGGCGATGAAGGGAGCACATCATGGACTTCGAAAAATACACCGAGCGCAGCCGTGGCTTCGTGCAGGCGGCGCAGACCCTGGCCCTGCGGCGCGGCCACCAGCGGCTGACGCCGGAACACCTGCTGAAGACCCTTCTGGACGACAAGGAAGGGCTGGCCTCCAACCTGATCCGTGCGGCCGGCGGCGACCCCGCCCTGGCGCTGTCGGGCGTGGACGCTGAGCTGGACAAGCAGCCCAAGGTGGAAGGCGCCGGGGCCGGTCAGGTGTATCTGACGCCGGAACTCTCCCGCGTGTTCGAGCAGGCGGAGGCGGTCGCCAAGAAGGCGGGCGACAGCTACGTCACGGCGGAGCGCATCCTGCTGGCGCTCGCCATGGCCGACGGCACGCCGTCCGCCGCCGTGCTGAAGCGCGCGGGCGTCACCCCGCAGGCGCTGAACACCGCGATCAACGAGGTCCGCAAGGGCCGCACCGCCGACACCGCCAGCGCCGAGCAGGGCTACGACGCGCTGAAGAAATACACCCGCGACCTGACCGAGTCGGCGCGCGAGGGCAAGCTCGACCCCGTCATCGGGCGCGACGAGGAGATCCGCCGCACCATCCAGGTGCTGGCGCGGCGCACCAAGAACAACCCCGTCCTGATCGGCGAGCCGGGCGTCGGCAAGACCGCCATCGTCGAGGGACTCGCCCAGCGCATCGTCAAGGGCGACGTGCCGGAAGGGCTGAAGAACAAGAAGCTGCTGTCGCTCGACCTTGCCGGCATGGTCGCCGGGGCCAAGTACCGCGGCGAGTTCGAGGAGCGGCTGAAGGCCGTGCTCCAGGAGATCCAGGCGGCGGCGGGCGAGATCATCGTCTTCATCGACGAGTTGCACACGCTGGTCGGCGCCGGCAAGGCGGACGGCGCCATGGACGCCTCCAACATGCTGAAGCCGGCGCTGGCGCGCGGCGAGCTGCACTGCGTCGGCGCGACCACGCTGGACGAGTACCGCAAGCACATCGAGAAGGACGCGGCACTGGCCCGGCGCTTCCAGCCCGTCTTCGTGCCGGAGCCGACGGTGGAGGACACCATCTCCATCCTGCGCGGCCTGAAGGAGCGCTACGAGGTGCACCACGGCGTGCGCATCACCGACGGCGCCATCGTGTCGGCGGCGACCCTGTCGAACCGCTACATCACCGACCGCTTCCTGCCCGACAAGGCCATCGACCTGATCGACGAGGCGGCCAGCCGCCTGCGCATGGCCGTGGACAGCAAGCCGGAGACCATCGACGAGCTGGACCGCCGGATCATCCAGCTCAAGATCGAGCGGGAGGCGCTGAAGCGCGAATCCGACGAGGCCTCGCGCGCCCGGCTCGCCAACCTGGAAGGCGAGCTGGCCGACCTGGAGCAGGAATCCGCCGAGCTGACCGCCAAGTGGCAGGCCGAGAAGGACCAGCTCCAGGGCGCCCAGAAGATCAAGGAGGACCTGGAGAAGGCCCGCACCGAGCTGGAGCAGGCCCAGCGCGACGGCAACTGGGGCCGGGCCGGCGAGCTGGCCTACGGCGTCATCCCCGACCTGGAGAAGCGTCTGAAGGAGGCGGAGGCCCACGCCGCCAACCGCATGCTGAACGAGGAGGTGCGCGACAGCGACATCGCCGCCGTGGTCAGCCGCTGGACCGGCGTGCCGGTGGACAAGATGCTGGCCGGCGAGCGGGAGAAGCTGCTGGCGATGGAAACCCGCCTGAAAACCCGCGTGATCGGCCAGGACGAGGCCATCGTGGCGGTGTCCAACGCCGTCCGCCGCGCCCGCGCCGGCCTGCAGGACCCCAACCGGCCGATCGGCTCCTTCCTGTTCCTCGGCCCGACCGGCGTCGGCAAGACCGAGCTGACCAAGGCGTTGGCCGAGTTCCTGTTCGACGACGAGACGGCGATGGTCCGGCTCGACATGTCGGAATACATGGAGAAGCACTCGGTCGCCCGCATGATCGGCGCGCCTCCGGGCTATGTCGGCTATGAGGAGGGTGGGGCGCTGACCGAGGCGGTGCGCCGCCGGCCCTATCAGGTCGTCCTGTTCGACGAGGTCGAGAAGGCCCACCCGGACGTCTTCAACGTGCTGCTCCAGGTGCTCGACGACGGGCGCCTGACCGACGGGCAGGGGCGGACGGTGGATTTTCGCAACGTGGTCATCATCATGACCTCGAACCTCGGCTCCGAGGTGCTGGCGGCCCAGCCGGAAGGCCAGGACAGCGGCGCCGTGCGCGACGAGGTGATGGAGGTGGTGCGTGCCCATTTCCGGCCGGAGTTCCTGAACCGGCTGGACGAGATCCTGCTGTTCCACCGCCTGGACCGCAGCCACATGGGCGGGATCGTGACGATCCAGCTCGGCCGGCTGGTCCGCATGCTGGCCGACCGCGACATCACGCTGGAGGTGGACGAGGCGGCGACGCAGTGGCTGGCCGAGGCCGGCTACGACCCGGTCTACGGCGCGCGTCCGCTGAAGCGGGTGATCCAGCGGGAGCTTCAGAACCCGCTGGCCACCATGATCCTGGAGGGCCGCGTCGCCGACGGCCAGACGGTCAAGGTGGGGGCGGAAGGCGGCGAGCTGACCATCAACGGCCTGCCCGTCTCTGCCCAGGTGCGCAGCGCGGCCACCCAGCCGGTGACCACCGTCCACTGACGGCGGCACATTGACGATGCGGGCGAGGGGCCTTTCGCGAGGCCCCTCGGTCGTCAGGTCACCACGAACTCCCGCGCCACCGCGGCGAAGTGGCAGGAGGCCGCCACGATGACCAGCGCGTGCCAGACCGGGATGTTGTAGGGCAGGCGGTCCAGCGTGTGGATGAAGGCGCCCACCGTGTAGACCACCCCGCCCACCGCCAGCAGAAGCAGCGTCGTCGGGGACAGCGACCGCCACAGCGGTTCGGCCACCGACAGGATGGCCCAGCCGAGCCCGAGATAGAGCACGAAGCCCAGCCGTTCG
Organism: Azospirillum brasilense; assembly: GCF_005222205.1. Lineage (NCBI taxonomy): Bacteria > Pseudomonadati > Pseudomonadota > Alphaproteobacteria > Rhodospirillales > Azospirillaceae > Azospirillum > Azospirillum brasilense. The sequence goes on from NZ_CP032346.1 coordinate 1,338,765, forward strand.
TACCGCCAGGAGGCGAACAGCTTCAACGCCACCCCGCCCAGCGCCACCACCCACACCGCGACGCCCAGCGGGATTCCCGCGGCGCCGTCCAACCGGTTCAGGGTGAAGGGGGTGTAGCTGCCGGCGATCATCACATAGATCATCGCGTGGTCGAGCCGCCGCAGCACCGCCTTGCGCCGCCCCGGCGGAGCGAGGTTGTAGGCGGCCGACGCGCTCAGCATGCCGACCAGCCCGGCGCCGTAGGCGACCAGCGACACCATCTCGGTCGCGGAAACATGGCCCGCCGTCACGGCCAGCAGCCAGGACGCGCCGATCAGGCCGGCGATCACGCCGATGGCGTGGATGACCGCGTCCGCCGCACGTTCGCCCGCCGTGTGGACGGGAAACTCGAAGCTGGAATCGGGTTTCATGGGACCAGCCTGCCGGAAAGGCGGGCGAATGGAAAGCCCTCTCCCCGGCACGCCGGCCCCATCGGAATCGTTAACTCCGCAGATAGACCCGGTTGATGTAGGGGTCGTAACGGCGGTCCGGATTCGGCAGCACCGGCTGGAGCGGGCCGAAGCGGTTGCGCAGCAGCGTGTATTCGGTGACGACGATCAGCCGGTCGCTGTGCGTCGGCTGGAGAGCCTTGTGCATCCCGCTGTTGTCGGCCAGGAAGCAGTCGCCCGCCCGCCCGGTCAGCGCGACGGGCGCCGACGCGCCGTAGACCGCCTCGACCTCGGCGTCGGAATGGTTGCGCCGCTCCAGAAGCTCCTGCCCGTGCTGGGAGGCCGGGACGTAGATGTGCGGCCCGCCGCCCATGTCGGTGTCCGTCAGGTACAGGAACATCTTGAAGTGGCGGACCTGGTTGTAGTCCCGGTGGTAGTTCTGCGTGCTGATCCGCGGGTTGGGCCGGGCCAGCGACCACCAGACCGACATGCCGTCGATGGTCGGCTTGCAGCCGTGGAACGCCTCCGCGACCTCCAGGACGAGCGGGTGGTTGATGGTGTCCAGCAGGTGCGGTGCGGCCAAGAACTGCTCCTCCACATAGCGGGCCATCTGGATGTCCGGTGACGGCACCTTGCCGATGGTGAAGGAGCCGTATTCCCGGTGGCCGCCGTCGAAGCAGGGCTGTTCCTCGAAATAGCGCCGCATCGCCGCGACCTGCTCGTCGGTCATCAGGCGGAAGGCGTCGGTGTAGCCGCGCGTCTCCAACTGGGTCTTGAGGCTCAACGCCCGTTCGGACGGTGTGAAACCGGGGGTGCGGGGCCGGAAGGGCGCGACCAGCGACGCGGCGAGCTTGCGCCGCGGCTCGATCTTCAGGCGCGGGATTTGATGCCAGATGACGTCGTCGATCCAACGGGCCTTGTTGTTGAACGGTACCTTCACGCGAGCGGGCTCCCCGGCAGACACAGCGAGTGCGAGAGTTCCCAAGGAATACTCCAAATACGGGAGCTTTTCATCGTTCGTTCGCATGCGGCATTTTGCGCGGGGTGGGGTGGATGGACTTGTCTCCCGGACAATAAAAGGCGGGCGGCGCGCTCGTCGCAGCGCTATGGTCCGCAACCCGACGCTGTTCCAAGGAACGGTTCAAGAAGACGCTTCAGAACGATCATGACCAGACGATCCAGCTTCGCCGCCGGCGCCCGCGACACCCTGCCGATGGTCATCGGCGCGGCGCCCTTCGGGGTGATCTTCGGCACGCTGGTGGCCGCCGGGCCGCTGGCGGCGTGGCAGGGGCAGCTCATGTCCCTGTCGGTCTATGCGGGGTCCAGCCAGTTCATCGCGCTGGGGCTCGTGGCCGGGCACGCCGGGCTGGCGGTGATCTGGCTGACCACCCTGATCGTGAACCTGCGCCACGCCCTCTACGCCGCCACGCTGCTGCCGCACGTCGCCCATCTGCCGGCGCGCTGGCGCTGGACGCTGGGCTTCTTCCTGACCGACGAGACCTTCGCGGTGATGGCCGGCTACTACGCCCGGCACCCGCGGGCGCCGCTCGGGCACTGGTACTTCCTGGGCTCCTGCCTGTCGATGTACGCGAACTGGCAGTTCTGGACCCTGGTCGGCCTGCTGTTCGGCGCGGCCTTCCCACAGCTCCAGTCGCTGGGGCTGGACTTCGCGATGGTCGCCACCTTCATCGCCATCGTCGTCCCGCAGCTCGCCAGCCTGCCCAACTTCGCGGCGGCGGTGGCGGCGGGCGCCGTGGCCTATCTGGGGCAGGACGTGCCCTACAAGCTGGGGCTGATGGCCGCCGTGGTGGCCGGGGTGGCCGTGGGGATGGCCCTGCAGCGCTGGCGCTCCGGCGGTCTGGAGGCCGGACGGCGGGAGGAGGAGGCGGCATGACCGGGACCGTCCTGACCAACACCGTCATGATCCTGGGCATGGCGGCGGTCACCGTCTTCGTGAAGGCGGCGCTGTTCGTGCTGGGCGACCGGGTGGTCTTCCCGCCGCTGCTGAAGCAGGCGCTGGGCTTCGTCCCGGTGACGGTGCTGACCGCCATCATCGTGCCGATGATCCTGTCGCCGAACGGCGAGGGGCTGGAGCTGACCTGGACGAACCCGCAGCTCGTCGGCGCGCTGGCCGCCGTGCTGGCCTGCGTGGTGACGGGCAAGCAGCTCCTCACCATCGCCGTGGCGCTGGGCGTCTTCTTCACCTGGCAGCTGGGTGTCCTCGCCTAGGGGGCGGGTGCGAAAGCCGGCGCCACTTTCCTGCCACAAACAGTGCATAGCCGTTCTGCCGCGGCGCGGTGGCGCGGGTGGGGGCGCATCCTGTATGGTCGCCCGATCGAAAGGGCTACCCAACCGAGTCCGTGATGACCAGACGCCTGCGCCTCGTTCCCGTCTCCCTCGCCGTGGCCTGCGCGGTGATGCTGACCGCCTGCCAGACGGGCGAACGGACCAACCGCGCGCCCGTGGTGCAGGGGACCGCCAGCGCCTCCCCGGCGGGATTCGACACCGTCTCCGGGGACTGGGAAACCGACAAGACCACTGCGTTGCGCTCGCAGCCGAGCAACAGCGCGCCCATCGTCGCGACCTTCCCGCCCAGCCAGCCCCTGAAGGTTCTGGGCCGCGCCCGCGGCACCGACTGGGTGGCTGTCCAGGCCGCGGGGTCGACCGCCTATGTGCGGATTCATCTGCTGCGCCTGCGCGGCAGCGCGCCCATCCAGACCGCCCGCGGCACGACGACCACCGTAGCCAAGCCGGAAGACAACGCCGGCCCCTCGATCAAGGCCGCCCCGCGCCGCAGGATCGAGGCGACGCCGATTTCGAACTGAGGCGGGGGGTGGTTTTGCCCCCTCCCTAACCCTCCCCCGCTTCGCAGGGGAGGGGACTGCCGCCGCTTCTCAGGATTCTCCCTCCCCTGCGGAGCGGGGGAGGGCCGGGGAGGGGGCAATGATGACTTCGGCTCTCAGAACTCCTTCCAGTCGTCATCCTCGCTGACGTTGCGCTTGAGCGCGGCGCCCGAATGAGCCACCGCGCGGGCCGCCGGCTTGGTCGCAGCGCGGGCCGGACGGGTCGCTGGCGCGACGTGCCGCGGAGCCGCAGCGGTGGTCGCAACCGCGACCGACACGGCCACCGGCACGGCCCGCGGGTCCAGCTTGAAGAAGCCGATCAACCCCTTCAGGTCGTTGGCCTGACCGGCCATGGCCTGAGCGGCGGCGGTGGTTTCCTCGACGAGCGCGGCGTTCTTCTGGGTCATCTCGTCCATCTGCGAGACGGTGGCGTTGATCTCGTCGAGCGCCGCCGCCTGCTCGGACGAGGCCGAGGCCATCTCGGCGATCAGCCCGGCGACCTGCTGGACGCCCGACACGATGCCCTCCAGCGCGTCGCCGGCCTTCTTGACCAGCTCCACACCGTCCTTCACCTGGCTGTCGCTGTCGAGGATCAGGCCCTTGATCTCCTTGGACGCCTGGGCGGAGCGCTGGGCGAGGTTGCGCACCTCCTGCGCCACCACGGCGAAGCCGCGCCCGGCGTCGCCGGCCCGCGCCGCCTCCACCGCCGCGTTCAGCGCCAGCAGGTTGGTCTGGAAGGCGATTTCGTCGATCACCCCGATGATGTCGGTGATCTTGCGGCTCGACGCCTCGATGCGCTTCATCGCGTCGATGGCCGAGTCCGCCACCGTGCCGCCGGACTCCGCGGCGGTGCGGGCGTCGGCGGCCATGCCGTTGGCGCGCTGGGCGTTGTCGGCGTTGGAGCGCACGGTCGCCCCCAGCTCCTCCATGCTCGCCGCCGTCTCCTCCAGCGAGGAGGCCTGCTGCTCCGTCCGCTCCGCAAGGTCGGAGGAGCCGATGGAGACCTCGCCCGCCGCCGAGGCGATGGTGTCCGCCGCCTGGGTGATCTGGCCGACGATCTCCGACAGCTTGGCGGAGGTGGCGTTGACGTCGGTCTTCAGCGTCTGGAAGGCCCCTTCATAGTCGCGCTGCACCCGCTTGTTGAGGTCGCCCTGGGCGAGCGCGCTGAGCACCGCGCCGAGGTCGGCGATGACCGCCTCCACCGTGTCGGTCAGGCGGTTGATGCCCGCCGACATGGTCTTGTAGAAGCCGTCCTTGCCGGTCAGGTCGAGGCGGCGCGACAGGTCGCCCTTCGACACGCCGTCGATCAGCGCGGCGATCTCCTCGCCGATCGCCGCCTCGCGGGCGCGCTGCGCCTCGTCGGCCCGGCGCTCGGCCTCCAGGCGGGCGCGCTCGGCCTCGTCCATCGCCTTCTTCTGGATGGCGTTGTCCTTGAACACCTGCACCGCCTGGGCCATCTGCCCGATCTCGTCGCCGCGGTCGAGGCCGGGAACGGCGACGTCCAGCTTGTCGGCGGCGAGGTCGTGCATGGTCGCGCTCATCGCCCGCACCGCGCCCATCTGGCGGCGGACCAGGAAGAAGCTGACCAGACCGAAGGCCAGCGTGACCAGCGGCGCCACCACCAGGATGGTGCGCTCCACCTCGTCCACCACCCTCATCACGTCGGCCCGCTTCAGCCCGACGAACAGCACGCCGACCACCGAGCCGGAGGCGTCGAGCAGCGGATCGTAGGAGGTGAAGTAGCGCTCGCCCAGGATGTCGGCCTCGCCGCGGTAGGGCTTGCGCTGCGTGATGACGCTGTCGAAGACCGGCCCGGCGCCCAGCTTGGTGCCGTTGGCCCGGCTGCCGTCGGGGTTCTGCACGGTGGTGGCGACGCGGGTGTCGCCGCGGAACACCGTGGCCGCACCGCCGGTCAGCTCGCGGAGCTGGTCGACCATGCGGGTGTCGCCGTCGACCCGCACCGATCCGATGTAGAGCGCGCCGTCGCGCAGGCTGTAGTCGGCGCCGTTCTGCTTCAGCAGCATATGGGCCAGCGCCATGCTGCGCTCCCGCTGCTCCTGCGCGGAGGCGGCGCTGCGGTCGCTCAGCACCTGGTTGGAGGCCAGAGTCAGCACGATGGCCAGGATGAACAGCCCCAGCACGTTCAGCAGGGACAGTTTGGCGGTCAGGGAGAGGTTTTTCAGCACGTTCGGCCCTATGCGGCAATCGCTCCGCAGCCCTCGCCAACGGAGATAGACAATAAGTCTAATACGGCTTTATCCGTTCGTCCGCGTGCAATTTTTCGGAGACCGATTCCCGCTTCGCGTGTGGAAACCGCTCCGGCGGAGCGCCATGCAGCCGGCGCACGGCCCGTCTTCCTTGGTTGGCGCGGCAAGTGGCCCTAGTTTAGGGCAGCCGCTTCTGGCAACCGACCCCTTTCCCGGACCCTTCCATGCGCCGCCGCACCAGCAACCCCAGCCCGGCCCCCTCCTACGCGGAAGCCGCGTCCAGCACCGGCGACATGGCGGCGCTGCGCTCGCTCGTCCCCTATCTGTGGCCGCGGGATTCCTTCGAGACGAAGCTGCGCGTGGTGGTGGCGCTGGTCCTGCTGGTCGGCGCCAAGGTGGCGAACGTCTGGGTGCCGATCTTCTACAAACGGGCGGTGGACGCCCTGTCGCCGGGCGACGCCGGGGCGCTGGTGACGATCCCGCTGGGCCTGATCGTCGCCTATGGTCTGGCGCGGGTGATGTCGCTGGTCTTCGCGGAGCTGCGCGACGCGGTGTTCGCCAACGTCGCCCAGCGCACGATCCGCAAGGTCGCCCTGTCGGTCTTCCAGCATCTGCACGCTTTGTCGCTGCGCTTCCATCTGGAGCGGCAGACCGGCGGCCTGACCCGCTCGCTGGAGCGCGGCACCCGCGCCATCGAGACGCTGCTGCGCTACGCCCTGTTCTCCATCGTGCCGACGCTGGTCGAGATCACGCTGGTCTGCGTGATCCTGTGGCGGATGTTCGACGGCTGGTTCGCGTTGGCGACCTTCGCCACGGTGGGCAGCTACATCGCCTACACCTTCTTCGTGTCGGAATGGCGCATCCAGTTCCGCCGCGCCATGAACGAGACCGACAACAAGGCCAACACCAAGGCGGTGGACAGCCTGCTGAACTACGAGACCGTCAAGTATTTCGGCAACGAGGGGCACGAGGCCCGGCGCTACGACCAGGCGCTGGCCTCCTACGAGCAGGCGGCGGTCAAGAGCCAGCGCAGCCTGTCGCTGCTGAACATCGGCCAGTCGGCGATCATCTCGCTGGGGCTGGCGGTGGTCATGGGCATGGCGGCGCGCGGCATCGTCAACGGCACGATGACGCTGGGCGACTTCGTGCTGGTGAACACCTACCTGCTCCAGCTCTACCAGCCGCTGAACTTCTTCGGGGTGGTGTACCGCGAGATCAAGCAGGCGCTGATCGACGTGGAATCGATGGTGACGCTGCTGTCCGTGGACCGCGAGGTGGCCGACCGGCCCGGCGCGCCCCCGCTGGCCATCACGGGGGGCGAGCTGCGCTTCGACGGGGTCGAGTTCGGCTACGACCCGCGGCGCCCGATCCTCAAGGGGGTGAGCTTCACCGTGCCCGCCGGGCGGACGGTGGCCATTGTCGGGCCGTCCGGGGCGGGCAAATCGACCATCGGACGGCTGCTGTTCCGCTTCTACGATGTGTCGGGTGGCGGCATCCTGATCGACGGGCAGGACATCCGGGAGGTGACCCAGCAATCGCTGCGCGGCGCCATCGGCATCGTCCCGCAGGACACGGTCCTGTTCAACGACACGGTCTATTACAACATCGCCTACGGCCGCCCCGGCGCCAGCCCAGCGGAGGTCGAGCAGGCGGCCCGGCTGGCCCACATCCACAACTTCATCATGGCGCTACCCGACGGCTACGAGACCACGGTGGGGGAGCGCGGGCTGAAGCTGTCCGGCGGCGAGAAGCAGCGCGTCGCCATCGCCCGGACCATCCTGAAGAACCCGGCGATCCTGCTGTTCGACGAGGCGACCTCGGCGCTCGACACCCACACCGAGCGGGAGATCCAGGCCAACCTGCGCGAGGTCAGCCGGGGCCGCACCACGCTGGTCATCGCGCACCGGCTGTCCACCGTGATCGACGCCGACGAGATCCTGGTGATGGAGGCCGGGCGTGTGATCGAACGGGGACGCCACATGGAACTGCTGTCGCGCGGCGGCGCCTATGCCGCATTGTGGGCGCGGCAGCAGGAATCCTCCCAGGGGCCGGAACCGGTTCCGGAAGTCCTTGCTCCCACCTGAGCCCCTTCCCACCTCATCCCATCATCACGACGGAGCATCCCTTTGGGACCGGTACGGCAGGCGCTGCGCGAGGCGACCCGCGACATTCATGAACGGCTCGACCGGGCGGTGGTCCTGCGACCGCTGACCAGCCCGTCCATCACGGTGGACGAGTACCGCGACGCCCTGATCGCCCTGCACGGCTTCAACGCTCCCATCGAACGGGCGCTGGGCGAACGGGCGCTGGGCGAGGGGGCCGAGCGGCTGGACCTGCTGCGCGCCGATCTGGCCGATCTGGGGGTGGACGCGGACGCCCTGCCGGTGGCCGGGTCGCTGCCGGCGTTGGACAGCCTGCCGGCGCGGCTGGCGGCGCGCTATGTGCTGGACGGCTCCGCCCATGGCGGGCGGGCGATGCTGCCCAACGTCACCCGCGCGCTGGGCTTCGACGCCACGCGCGGGGCGCGCTTCCTGGCCTCGGCCGGGATCGACATGGCCGGCCGGTGGAAGGCGCTGCTCGCCCGGCTGGAAAGCGATCTGGACGCGCCCGAGTCGGCGCAGGCCGCCTGTGCCACGGCGGTCGCCCTGTTCGCCGCGCTGGAGGTCTGGCTGGACGGTCTGGTTCCGAAGACGGCGTGACGCTCATCGAAGCCGGTGGATCGACGCAGCGGATCGACGCGGGGGCTTCACCGCGCCCGCCGCGCCCGCTAGGTTCCCTGCATGACCACCGCCCCCGCCCTCAACACCCCCGCCGCGCTCGCCAACGCGGTGCTGCGGGGTGACCGCCGCGCGCTCGCCCGCGCCATCACGCTGATCGAATCGACCCGGCGCGACCACCGCGCCCAGGCCGACGCCCTGCTGGAAACGCTGCTGCCCCACACCGGCAATTCGGTGCGGGTGGGCATTTCCGGCGTGCCGGGGGTGGGCAAGTCGACCTTCATCGAGGCGTTCGGGCAGCACGTCATCGCGGGCGGGCACAAGGTGGCGGTTCTGGCCATCGACCCGTCGTCGCAGCGCACCGGCGGTTCCATCCTGGGCGACAAGACCCGCATGGTGGACCTGTCGCGCGAACCGAACGCCTTCATCCGCCCATCGCCCGCCGGCGCCACGCTGGGCGGCGTGGCCCGCCGCACGCGCGAGGCCATGCTGGTCTGCGAGGCGGCGGGCTTCGACGTGATCGTCGTGGAGACGGTGGGCGTCGGCCAGTCGGAGACGGCGGTGGCCGACATGGTCGACCTGTTCATGCTGCTGCTGCTGCCCGCCGGGGGCGACGAGCTTCAGGGCATCAAGAAGGGCATCGTCGAACTGGCCGACCTCGTGGTCGTCAACAAGGCGGACGGCGACCTCGCCAACACGGCGCGGCATACCGTCGCGGACTACCGCCACGCCCTGACCCTGCTGCGCCACGGCGACTGGCGCGTGCCGGTGCTGAGCTGCTCGGCCATCACCAGGGCCGGCATCGATTCGGTGTGGGACACCATCGGGGAGCACAAGGCGATCACCGAGGCGTCCGGCGTCCGCGCCACGCGCCGCGCCGAGCAGGCGCGCGCTTGGCTGTGGAGCGAGATCCGCGAGACGCTGGTGGACGCCTTCAGGGCGCATCCCGCGGTGCGCGCCGACCTGTCCGCGCTGGAATCCCGTGTGACCGGCGGCGCCGTCACCCCCACCGCCGCCGCACGCATTCTTCTTGAAAAGTTCCTCGGACGCTCGGTGGAGTAGGTCCTTTCGGGTATGCTGCACCGCAACATTTCTTGTTGCGCCGCGATTCTCCCGTGCCTATGGTGACATGGGCGGGAAAGGAGCGTCTTCGCGGCGCTTGGGCGAGAGGTTTGCCCGCAGTCTCCTGGGGTATGAGCCGGAGTTGACTTGTCCGACACCGCCTCCGCGTCGAGTCGTCAACGGGAGACCTTAGGACATGGCCGCCAACTTTCTGGACCTTTTCGAACGCTTCAATCCCCTCGCCCTGTCGCCGCTGGGCAAGGCGAACGCCGAGACCTACGCCGCCCGCGGCACGCGCGTCGCCGGCGTGGTGCAGGACGGCTACCGCCGTCTGCTCGACGGCGTGACCGCCGGCATCGGCGAGACGACCCACCTCGCCGGCGAACTCGCCAAGGTGCGCAGCCCGGCGGACCTCGTCGCCGTGCAGCGCGAATGGGCGACCGTCGCCCAGGCCCGGGTCGTCAACCAAGTGCAGACCGTCCTCGACGTCTCCTCGAAGATCGCCGCCGAGTTGGGCGTCAGCCCGGTGACCCTGTCGCCGGCCGCCCCGGCGCCCAAGGTCGCTCCGGTCGCCGCCCCGGTCGCGGCGCCGGTTCCCACCCCGAAGGCGGAGGCCCCGAAGGTCGCAGCGCCCAAGGCTGAGGAGAAGAAGGCCGAGGTGAAGGCCGAGCCGGCCCCCGCCCCGGCGCCGAAGAAGGCTCCGGCGGCCCGCAAGGCCGCTCCGGCCAAGGCCGCCGCTCCCAAGGCTGCCCCGAAGGCCGAGGCGCCCGCTCCGAAGGCGGAGCCGGTGAAGGCCGAAACGCCGAAGGTCGAGGCGGCTGCCGCCCCGGCGCCCAAGGCGGAGGAGAAGAAGGCCGACGTGAAGGCTGACGCGAAGGCTGACGTGAAGGCCGCTCCGAAGGTCGAGGAAAAGAAGACGGACGTGAAGGCGGAGGCCCCCAAGGCCGAGGCCACCAAGGCGGAAGCGCCGAAGCCGGAAACGCCCAAGGCCGCCCCGAAGGCCGAGGAGAAGAAGGCCGCCGCTCCCGCCGCCCAGTGATTCACCGGATCGCGGTCCCCGCCGGCCCGGGGACCGTCGATCGGCGCGCGCCCGTCTCTTCCTTCCTTGACGGGCGCGCGCTTGTTCGACTATAACGCCGCCTCCTTCGGGCGGAATGCTGCCCGGGACCGGGTTTCATTTGCTAAAATAAAGGATCAGTCCGATGGCACGTCGGTGCTCCGTGACCGGTAAGGGCACGCAGTTTGGCAACAACGTCAGCCACGCCAACAACAAGACCCGCCGCCGTTTCCAGCCGAACCTGCAGGAAACCGCGCTGCTGAGCGACGCTCTGGGTCAGATGGTGCGCCTGCGTATCTCCACCAACGCGATCCGTTCGATCGAGCACAAGGGCGGCCTCGACGCCTTCCTGCTCGACGCGAAGGACGACGTCCTCAGCCTGGAAGCGCGCCGCCTGAAGCGCCGCATCGCCAAGGCCCAGGACAAGCAGCAGGCCGCCGCGGCCTGAGGCTGACCGCCTGGAGGCGCCGGAGCGCGTCCAGGCGATTCTGGTGACGTCACCGCGGGGCGGCAAACTCCGCGGTCGGGTGCTGAACCCCACACCAGGACGACTCCGACTCTCGGTTGCACCGAACCCCGGTTGAGAGTGCCGCGCGCATCGCCGAAAGGCGTTGCGCGCGTTTTGTCGTGTCCGGACAACGAGTCTAGAACGACCGCTGCACGCCCAGCAGCAGGCGGTAGCGCGGCGAATCGGGGCCGAACCCGACGCCGACACCGGCACCCACGGCGAGGTTCTCGCCGATGAGATGGCGGACGCCGGCCTCCACGAAATTGTCGGCCTTGCCGCGCTCCTCCGACTGCTCGCGCACCACGTCGAAGGCCACGGCGGTGGCGGGGCCGATCGGAGCGTTCATCCCGGCGGCCATGATGAAGCGGTTGTCGCGCTCGCCCGGTTCCGGATCGAACCGATGCCGCCAGGACAGGTTGGCGTGCAGGCGCGGCGCGCTGGCGGCGGTGCCGAGCGGCTGGGTCAGACGCCCGGTGATCCCGGCCTCGGTCGTCTTGCTCCCCGACCCGTAGGGGATGCTGACCAGCGGCTCCACCGACAGGCCCAGCCGTCCTTCCGACGGTTCGCGGATGTTGTATTCGGCGGATAGCCCGACGTCGCCCCGCTGCGCGTCGTCGGCGTTGCCCACGCGGTAGCCGGGGTTGAGCTTCAGCGCCAGGCCGTCGGCGACGCCGACCTGGAGTTCCGGATCGAAGGACAGGCGGTTGCGCCCGCCGTCCCCCTTCAGCCGCTCGAAGAAGGCGCGGACCTTGACGTCGACGCTGCCCTTCTCGATGGCGGCGGCGTCCTCGACGGTGACCGGCAGTTCCGACGACAGCGCCAAGCGCTTGTCGTCCTGCGCGCGGGCGGTCCCGACGGATGCGAGCAGCCCGGCGGCGAGGGTGAGGCCCGCGAGGGCGGCGTGGCGCATGTCTGTTTCCCCGACCGGTGGCGTTCCCGAAGGCGTTTGCCGAACAACAGCCGGGCGGGGCGAACGGGCCGCGGCGGGGAGGGGGTTACTCCACCGAGTCGGGGTCCTCGGCGTCCACCACCCGCCGGGCGATGTCGTAGGCGAAGCCGGCGCGGCCCAGCGCCGCCAGATCCTTGTCGCGGAACTCCGCGCGCTTTTCCGGCAGGCGGTAGGGGCCGAGCCGGCGGCGGCGGGCCAGCGCCAGGGCGGCGGTCAGGTTCAGGTCGCCCTCCACCTCCTCGTCCAGCGACTCCAGCGCGCGGTCGGCCTCGTCGCGGCCGATGCCCTTGGCCGACAGCTTCTCGCGGATGGCGCGGGTCGAGGTGCCGCGGCGGTGCAGGCTGGCCGCGCGCATCTCCGCGTAGGCCGCGTCGTTGAGCAGGCCGCTGCGCAGGTAGCGGGCGATCAGGTCCTCGATCCAGCGCGCCCCCTCCGCCGGGTCGGTGCCGTGGGCCTGGGCGGAGCGCTCGACCTTGCGCATCAGCACGCGGCGCAGGCTGGCCGAGGAGCTGGCGAAGCGCTGGAGATAGTGCAGGGCCGCGTTCTCCAGATACTGGGCGGTGACACGGCGCGGCGGCTTGCGGGCCGGCGGCTGGTCGCGGGTCATGGCTGTCTCCCGTCCGGGGGCGGTTGCCGGAACGGGCGGCGCGCCCTAAAGTCCGGTCCATTCCTGTGAATCGTGGTGCGATGACTCATCCTCTCCCTCCCATGCCCCGCCAGGTCGGCGCCGTCAACTGGGTCGGCCTGTGGACCCTTTACGCGCGCGAGGTGCGCCGGTTCCTGAAGGTGCACCAGCAGACCGTCTGGGCGCCCGTGGTCACCACCCTGCTGTTCTACGCCGTCTTCGCGCTGGCGCTGGGCGGTGCGGTGCGGATGATCGGCACGGTGCCCTACCTGGAATTCCTGGCCCCCGGCCTGATCATGATGGCGATGGCCCAGAACGCCTTCGCCAACACCTCCTCCTCCGTGGTGATCGCGAAGGTCCAGGGCAACATCGTCGACATCCTGATGCCGCCGATGGCCCCGCTGGAGCTGGCCTTCGGCTTCGTCATGGGCGGGGTGACGCGCGGCCTGCTGGTCGGGCTGGTCACCGGTCTGGCGATCTGGGCCTTCGTCCCGGTGCGCATCGCCCATCCGGAGTTCGTGATCTTCCACGCCCTGATGGCCTCCATGCTGCTGTCGCTGCTCGGGCTGGTCGGCGGCATCTGGTCGGAGAAGTTCGACAACATCGCGGCGGTGACCAACTTCGTGGTGACGCCGCTGTCCTTCCTGTCCGGCACCTTCTATTCGGTGGAGACGCTGCCGCCGGTCTTCTGGTGGATCGCCCATGTCGACCCGTTCTTCTACATGATCGACGGCTTCCGCTACGGCTTCATCGGGCGGTCGGACGGCACGCTGGGGATCGGGATACTCGTCATGCTGGCGGTCAACGGCGGCCTGTGGTGGCTGGCTTGGCGCATGCTGAAGACGGGCTACAAGCTGAAGGCGTAAATCCGCCCGGATCCGGCCGAATTCAGCCGGTCGGCGTAGCCAATCCGTTGACAGCGTGAAGTGACATCTTGATATTCGACGGTTCCCGGCGGGCGAGGGTGTCCGCCGGGCTTTCCTCATTCGGAGGTTTTCGCTGTGATTCCGGTCGTCATGCCCACATATGCCCGCGCCGACATCGTGTTCGAGCGCGGCGAAGGTCCGTATCTGTACGCGACCGACGGGCGACGATTCCTCGACTTCGCCGCCGGTGTGGCGGTGAACGTCCTCGGCCACGCGAATCCCTATCTGGTCGAGGCGCTGACCGCCCAGGCCCACAAGCTCTGGCACACCTCCAACCTGTTCCGCGTCGCCGGGCAGGAGAGCCTTGCCAAGCGGCTGACCGAGGCGACCTTCGCCGACACCGTGTTCTTCACGAACTCGGGCGCCGAGGCGTGGGAATGCGGCGCCAAGCTGATCCGCAAATACCATTATGAGAAGGGCGACAAGGCCCGCACCCGCATCATCACCTTCGAGCAGGCCTTCCACGGCCGCACGCTGGCGGCGGTGTCGGCGGCGCAGCAGGAGAAGCTGATCAAGGGCTTCGGCCCTCTGCTCGACGGTTTCGACCTCGTGCCCTTCGGCGACCTGGAGGCGGTGCGCGCCGCCATCACCGACCGCACCGCGGCCATCTGCCTGGAGCCGATCCAGGGCGAGGGCGGCATCCGCGCCGGCTCGGTGGAGTTCCTGCGCGGCCTGCGCGAGCTGTGCGACCAGCACGGGCTGCTGCTGTTCCTGGACGAGATCCAGTGCGGCATGGGCCGCACCGGCAAGCTGTTCGCCCATGAATGGGCCGGCATCACGCCGGACGTCATGGCGGTGGCCAAGGGCATCGGCGGCGGCTTCCCGCTGGGCGCCTGCCTCGCGACGGAAAAGGCCGCGTCGGGCATGACGGCCGGCACCCACGGCTCGACCTACGGCGGCAATCCGCTGGCCACCGCGGTCGGCAACGCCGTGCTGGACAAGGTGCTGGAGCCCGGCTTCCTCGACCATGTGCAGCGCATCGGCGGCCTGCTCCAGGACCGTCTGGCCGGGCTGGTGGCCGAGAACCCGTCGGTCTTCAAGGGCGTGCGCGGCAAGGGGCTGATGCTCGGCCTCGCCTGCGGCCCGGCGGTCGGCGATGTGGTGGCGAAGCTGCGCGCCAACGGCCTGCTGTCCGTTCCGGCCGGTGACAACGTGGTCCGGCTGCTGCCGCCGCTGAACATCGGCGAAGCCGAGGTCGAGGAGGCCGTGGCCATCCTCGCCAAGACCGCCAAGGAGCTGGTGTGATGTCCGCCGTCCGTCATTTCCTCGACATCGACCGGCTGGACAAGGCGACCCTGCGCCAGATCCTGGACATGGCCGCGACCATCAAGAAGGACATCCCGGCCTACCGCTCGCTGTTCGCGGGCCGCACGCTGGCGATGATCTTCGAGAAGCCGTCCACCCGCACCCGCGTCTCCTTCGAGGTGGGCATGCGCCAGCTCGGCGGCGACGTGGTGGTGCTGAAGCCCGACGACATGCAGCTCGGCCGCGGCGAGACCATCGGCGACACCGCCCGCGTGCTGTCCCGCTACGTGGACGCGGTGATGGTCCGCACCATGGGCGAGGAGCGCGTGCACGAGCTGGCCGAGTTCGCCTCGGTGCCGATCATCAACGGCCTGACCGACCAGTCGCACCCCTGCCAGATCATGGCCGACGTGATGACCTTCGAGGAGCATCGCGGCCCCATCGAAGGGCGCACGGTGGCCTGGATCGGTGACGTGAACAACGTGGCGGTGAGCTGGGTCCATGTCGCGGTGCGCCTCGGCGTGGAGATCCGCCTCGGCTGCCCGGAGATCTACGGCCCGGCGCCGGAGCTGCTCGACTGGGTGAAGCGCGAGGGCGGGCGGATCACCGTCACGACCTCGCCGGAGGAGGCCGTGCGCGGCGCCGACTGCGTGGTCACCGACGCCTGGGCCTCCATGCACAACACCGACGTGGACGAGCGGGCGGCGATCCTGACGCCCTATCAGGTCAACGAGGCGTTGATGGCGCTCGCCGCCCCCGACGCCCTGTTCATGCACTGCCTGCCCGCCCACCGCGGGGAGGAGGTGACCGATGGGGTGATCGATGGCCGCCACTCGGTCGTCTGGGACGAGGCGGAAAATCGCCTGCACGCCCAGAAGGCCATACTGGCATGGTGCCTCGGCGCCACTATCTAAGAGCACTTGGGGCTGAGAGCCCTTGGAATTGGAGTCATGGCCCGGCGCCGCCCCCCGCGATGAGCGGGATGGCGGCGCCGGGCCATGGCCTGTCGTAACTTCGAGGACATCATGGACGATCCTTCCGTCCAACCGATCACCGACGATCTCGTTCTGCCTTTCCAGATCGAGGCGTCGCGCCTGCGCGGCCGCATGGTGAAGCTGGGCCCCGCGCTGGACGAAATCCTGACCCGCCACGCCTATCCGGAGCCGGTCGCCCGCTTCCTGGCCGAGACGATGACGCTCGCCATGCTGCTGTCCAGCATGCTGAAGTACGACGGCATCTTCACGCTCCAGACCAAGGGCGACGGGCCGGTCCGGCTGATGGTGGCGGACATCACCTCGGTCGGCGACATCCGCGCCTACGCCCAGTTCGACGAGGAAGCGCTGGCCAAGGCCGGCGACGACGTGGCCATCGCCCCGGCGCCGGCCCTGCTCGGCAAGGGCCACATCGCCTTCACCGTGGACCAGGGGCCGAACACCGAGCGCTACCAGGGCATCGTCGAGCTGTACGGCAAGACGCTGGCCGACTGCGTGCAGCACTATTTCCGCCAGTCGGAGCAGATCGACACCGGCCTGACCGTGTCGGTGGACCAGGAGACCCTGCCGGACGGCAGCAAGGGCGCCTGGCGGGCCGGCGGCATCATGATCCAGCGCCTGCCACAGGACGCCACGGAGAAGGTGCTCGGCTCCGGCGACGAGGACGCGTGGCGCCGCGCCATGGTCCTGCTGTCCAGCACCACCGGTGACGAGCTTCTCGACCCCGACCTGCCGGCCCGCGACCTGCTGTTCCGCCTGTTCCACGAGGACGGCGTGCGGGTGTGGCAGCCCAAGGCCCTGCGCTTCGGCTGCCGCTGCTCGCGCGAGCGGGTGTCGGACATGCTGTCCAGCCTGCCGCGGGACGAGGTGCAGAGCCTGAAGATCGACGACGGACGCGTCGAGGTGGTCTGCCAGTTCTGCTCCACCGCCTACCACTTCGACGACGCGGACCTCGACCGGGTCTACGGGACGGCGAAGTAGGGGGCTCCAGGTTCCGGATGCGCTAATGAGGCGGCGCGGCTATAGTGCCGCGCCGTTTTTCCGTCTCACCGGAGCGATCATGCCCACCCGCCGTTTCGTTCTCGCCGCCGCTCTCGCCACCGTGGCCCTGACGGCCTGCCAGAGCACGCCGCCGCGTCCGGCGGCCCGGCCCATCGACTACTCCAACTTCGGCCCGATCGTCCTGAACGCGGGCGGCGTCGACGTGGTGGACGCCCACCGGCCGGCCGGCACCACCGTCGACCAGCGCATTCCCCTGCCGCCCGCCGAGGCGGTGCGCCGCTGGGCCAACGAGCGGCTCCAGGCCGCCGGCGGGCCGGGCCGCGTCCGCGTCACCATCCGCGACGCCAGCATCGTCGAGGTCCAGCTTCCCAAGACCGGCGGGGTGAAGGGCTATTTCACCAACGATCAGGCCCAGCGCTACGACGGCCGGATCGAGGTCGAGGTCAGCGGCGAATTGCCCGGCGAGACGACCTTCCGCGGCATGACCAAGGCGACGGTGACCCAGTCCACCACGGTGCCGGAGAACATCTCGGTGGCCGACCGCGAGGCGACCTTGCAGGACCTCGTCCGCCGCATGATGGACGATCTGAACGCCCGGCTGGACGCCGGCATCCGCAAGGATCTGGCGCCGATGGTGCGGCGGTAGGGTTCGGCGGCAGGGGAGGTCTTGCCCCCTCCCTGGCCCTCCCCCGCTTTGCAGGGGAGGGGACATTACTCCCTCTCCTGCGTCAGCGGGGGAGGGAAGGGGCCCGCGGCGAAGCCGTGGGAAGGGTGGGGGCAACCACCTTCAACAACCCTGCAAACACAAAAAGGGCCGCCCCATTGGGCGGCCCTTTCCGTTCCGATCCGTCCGGAACCGCTTAGTAGCGGTAGTGGTCCGGCTTGAACGGGCCTTCGACCTTCACGCCGATGTACTCGGCCTGCTTGGCCGACAGCGTGGTCAGCTTGGCGCCGATCTTGTCCAGATGCAGGCGGGCGACCTTCTCGTCCAGATGCTTCGGCAGGACGTAGACCTTGTTCTCGTAGCTGGCGGCGTTGGTCCACAGCTCGATCTGGGCCAGCACCTGGTTGGTGAAGCTGGCGCTCATCACGAAGCTCGGGTGGCCGGTGGCGCAGCCCAGGTTCACCAGGCGGCCCTGGGCCAGGACGATCAGGCGCTTGCCGTCGGGGAAGACGACCTCGTCAACCTGCGGCTTGACCTCTTCCCACTTGTAGTTGCGAAGAGCCTCGATCTGGATCTCGCTGTCGAAGTGGCCGATGTTGCAGACGATGGCGCGGTCCTTCATCTGGCGCATGTGGTCCAGCGTGATGACGTCCACGTTGCCGGTCGCGGTGACGAAGATGTCGCCCTGCGGAGCGGCCTCGTCCATCGTGACGACCTGATAGCCTTCCATGGCGGCCTGGAGCGCGGTGATCGGGTCGATCTCCGTCACCAGGACGCGCGCGCCCTGCGAGCGCAGCGAGGCAGCCGAACCCTTGCCCACATCGCCGTAGCCGGCGACCACGGCGACCTTGCCGGCCACCATCACGTCGGTGGCGCGCTTGATGCCGTCGACCAGCGACTCGCGGCAGCCGTAGAGGTTGTCGAACTTCGACTTGGTGACGCTGTCGTTCACGTTGATGGCCGGAACCTTCAGCGTGCCCTTCTTCATCATCTCATAGAGACGGTGGACGCCGGTGGTGGTCTCCTCCGACAGGCCGCGGACCTCGGCCAGCATCTCCGGATACTTGTCGTGCATGATCTGGGTGACGTCGCCGCCGTCGTCCAGGATCATGTTCGGGGTCCAGCCATCGGGACCGCGCAGGGTCTGCTCGATGCACCACCAGAACTCCTCCTCCGTCTCGCCCTTCCAGGCGAAGACCGGGATGCCGGCGGCGGCGATGGCGGCGGCGGCCTGGTCCTGGGTCGAGAAGATGTTGCAGGACGACCAGCGGACGGTCGCGCCGAGAGCGGTCAGCGTCTCGATCAGCACGGCGGTCTGGATGGTCATGTGCAGGCAGCCAACGATGCGGGCGCCGGCCAGCGGCTTCGTCTCGCCGAACTCCGCGCGCAGCGCCATCAGGCCGGGCATCTCGGTCTCGGCGATGGTGATTTCCTTGCGGCCCCACTCGGCGAGGCTGATGTCCTTGACCTTGTAGTCGGTGAAGTTGGCGGGCGCGGCCATCGGGGGGTCTCCTGGGCGGCTGTTTGCGGGACAGCAATGGTTCGGGGCGGGCGCACCGGCCCGCTCGTGAGGGTGGTGTAGCAGCGCCACCCGGCCCCCGCAAGCATAAAGATATCTTTATGTTTGCGGGGTCTATCGTCCGGCGGCGTCCGCTTCGTCCCGGCGGACCTTTTTGCCGGAGGCCGGCGTTCCCATAACCGGTCTGCGACGGACGGGAGGCATGGGACGGGCGATGGCGCTGGCAGGATTGAGGGCACCCGGCTTCTGGACGAGGCTCGGCCGGCACGAGTTGAGGCTTCTCGTCGGCATGGCGGTCAGCGCCGGGCTGATCCTGGCCTTCGCCCTGCTGGCCGGCGAGGTGATCGAGGGCGAGACCGCGGCCTTCGACCGCGCGGTGCTGATGGCGCTGCGGGTGGCCGGCGATCCGGCGACGCCGCTGGGGCCGCCCTGGCTTCACAACGCGGCGCGCGACGTCACGGCGCTGGGAAGCATCACCGTGCTGTCGCTGATCACCGCGGTGACGGTGGGGTTTCTGCTGCTCCAGGGGAAGCGCGGGGCGTCGCTCCTGGTGCTGCTGTCGGTCGGCGGCGGCATGGCGATCAGCGGCCTGCTGAAGAACCAGATCGGACGGGAGCGCCCGGACATCGTTCCCCACGGCGACATCGTCTTCACCGCCAGCTTCCCCAGCGGCCATTCGCTGCTGTCGGCGGTCGTCTTCCTGACGCTGGGCGCCATGCTGGCCCGCTTCGTCGAGCGCCGGCGGCAGAAGGCCTATGTGCTCGTCGTGGCGATGGCGGTGACGTTGCTGGTCGGGTGCAGCCGCGTCTATCTGGGCGTCCATTGGCCGACCGATGTCCTGGCGGGCTGGTGCGTCGGGGCGGGCTGGGCCACGCTGTGCTGGCTCATCGCCCTGTGGCTGCAAAGACGCGGTGCGGTCGAACCGGAGGATGAAGCCGGACCGGTGCCGGATCGCACTTGACCCCACCGGTCCTCAGCCGATATTTCGGGTGATCCCGCCGATCAACCCACAGCATGTCGATGCGCGAAGGCAGTTTGGACCGTGATACCTTGCAAGCCGTCGGCGTGCTGAAGCGCGCCGTGGACGAGGCGCGGGTGCCCGGCGTGCTGGAGTTCCGCCTGCTCTCCAGCGCGCTGAGCCGCACGCTGGAAACGGAAGACCTGCATGAACTGAACGAGGCCAAACGCGTTTACGAGACGCTGGACGGCGAATGCCGGACGCTGGTCGTGGAGCGCGCCACCAGCCTCGCCCATGCCGAGGCCGCCGAGCGGCGGGCGCCGCATGAGGAGGTGGAGGCCAAGGTTGTGCCCATTGCCGCGGCGAAGCCGCAGCCGCCGGCATCACCGGCTGTGGGGCTGCCTTCGGGACCGCCGCCCGGCCTTCGCGGCGGCAGGACGATGCGTCCGGCCACCGGTTTCCTGGCGGCGCTGAACGGCGTGCGCTCCGCCTCCCGGAGCCAGCCGCCGGGCCAAGGGACGGAGGACGGGACGCCTGACAGCCGGGCCACCGCGAAGTCGCGGTTGATGGCAGCGGTGGAGGAGCGGCGCGAGAGCGACCAGGGCGCGCGGTTCCGGTCCGGCGGTCCGGTGCCGGACAGCGATTGACCGAGATGAGGATGATCAGAGAATGACAGCGTTCAGGGTCGGGGATCAGGTGACGATCCACAACAGCCAGACCGGCCCGGAGAGGATCGCCACCGTCGATGCCTTCACCGAGGGCAACCGCTGCATGGTGCTGTCCGACGGCACCAAATGGCGGGCGGACGGCCAGCGCCAGTGGCGCGTCGGCAGCGGCTACTACAAGGGGCCGGTGGTCGAGCGGACGCGGCCCGGTGACATCGAGATCGTGACCCGGCGCCGCGCCATCGGCGTGATCCGCAAGTTCGCCCAGGACCTGAACATGGACAGCCCCCTGGACGCGGCGGCGCTGACCCGCATCGTCGAGCGGATCCAGGCGGAGCAGGCCGCGGCCCCCAAGCCCGCGGAGTCCGAGGACTAAGGACCACAAGCCCCCGGCCCCCTCCTCCGAGCGAAAGGGGAGGGGCGTGCGTGTTGCATCGGTATGCGAATGCGTATCATTATCATGGTATGCAGCCGTGAACCGGCCAAGCAACCGCAGTCGGGCTGAAATCACATGACGCTCAAAAGGCAGGACGCCGCGGCGCGCCCGGAACCGGAGACGTCCGGTCCGCGCCCGACGGCTCCCGACACCCAGGAGAACCGCCTGTCGCGTGGCCGTCTGATCGCCGCGCTGGACGCGCTGCTGTCGAAACGGAACGTCACGCTGGCCGCCCGCGATCTCGGTCTGCAGACCTCCGCGCTCAGCCGGCTCCTGGCGCAGATGCGCGAGGAGTTCGGCGATCCCCTGTTCATCCGCTCGGGCCGTGGGCTGGTGCCGACGCCCTTCGCCGAAGCGCTGCGCCCGCGCGTCCAGGCGCTGGCCCGCGGAATCGACGCCCTGTTCGAGCCGTCGACGGCGCGCCCGGCGCTCGACGAGACGTTCGATCCCCGCTGGAACGTGCCGACCGGCATCGAGGCGCCGCCGCTCCAGGTCCGGCCGGCCGGCCTGCTGGACGGACAGCCGTCGCCGGCCCAGATCGACGCCAAGCTGGAGGGAATCGCGCCGGACGCTCCCGCGCAGGACCGGCTGGCCCGTCACATCGGCGTGCTGGGCGTCGCCGGGGGTGGGCACGGGCGCCCGCTGACCGCCGAGGAGGCGGAGGAGGCGATGGCCATCGTCCTGGCGGGCGAGGCCGATCCGGTCCAGGTCGGCGCGCTTCTCGGCATGATGCGGATGCGCGGCTCGACCGCGCCGGAGCTGGCCGGGATGGTGCGGGCGATGCGGGCGCATGTCGCCGCCGGGCTGGGGCGGACGATCCAGACGGACATCGACTGGCCCTGCTTCACCTCGCCCAACTACCACAACCCGCCCTGGTTCTTCCACGCGGCGCGGCTGGTCGCGCAGGCCGGCCACCGGGTTCTGCTGCATGGAAGCACGGGCTGCAGCGCGGCGTCCGGCCGCTACGAGTTCATCGCGCCCACCGTGGGCATCCCGGTCTGCACCAACGCGCGGGAGATCGCCGCGGCGCTGGCGACGCAGCGGATCGCCTACGCGCCGCTGGCCGCCCTGTCGCCGCAGATCTACCGGCTGATCGGACTGCACCGGCTGACCCAGACCCGCTCCGCCGTGTTCGAGGCTGTGCATCTGCTGAAGCCGGCCAAGGCCAAGACCTCCCTGCTGGGCGCGGCGAAGCCGACCTACCGGGAACTGCACCGCGACGCCGCGCGCATCCTCGGCTGGAAGCACATGGCCGTGCTGGGCAGCGTGCGCGACGTCGCCCAGTTCTCGCCCTTCCGCTCCTCCTCCATCCACCGTCTGGTCAACGGCGAGGCGGAGGATCTCATCCTGCCCGCCTGCATGGAGGAGCCGCCGCCGACGCCGCGCCCGCGCGGCACCAGCCTGGAATATTGGCAGGGGGTGTGGACCGGCGCGGTGCGCGACGCGCGGGCCGAACGCATCATCATCGGCACCGCGGCCTTCGCCCTGTTCGCCCTTCCCGGAGCCACTGGGCCGGCCTTCGGCGACGCCCTGCGGCTGGCCGAAGGGCTGTGGAAGGCCCGCCTCGGGCAGGCCGCCGTGGCCGGGCGGAATCCGAGCTGACGTATAAAAGACGTTTGTCCGGCGGCGCGGCCGTATATTGAGAATAATTCTTATTATCGATGTTGCGCCTTTGCAACAGTCCGGCCGCGCGCACCCCCGCCGACGCCTCCGCAAACGTCTGAACAGGCGCTTTAAGTTATTGTATCACTTGAGAAAATGGCGCTCTTGGCGAGGCCTTCGCGGGTCCCGCCGGGGAGCGTCATGGGTCTTCGCCAAACGGCATATCCCTGCATGCGCTGGGGCTGAATGGAGGCGATTTTGCAATTTAGAATTATTCTGAATGATCGCCGTTGAAGGGGCTGCCTCCCCGCTTGGTAGATACCCGCCGCTGATCGGCGCATCCGCCACGACGATTTTTCGGGAGAGCCTCATGTTGCAATCGAATGTCCCCGACCGCCTCCGACCCATCATCGCCGGCGCCGCCGCGACGGCGGGGCTGGCGATGTCCTTCTCCACCCTGGCGACGGTGGCCGAGGCTCAGACGGCCGGAACGGGGGCCGGGTCTGGCGCGGGGACCGCGCCGGGCACCGCGGCCGGCGCCGCCACCGTTCTCGACCCGGTGCGGGTCGGCGCCGACCGTCCGGCCGACACCGGGAACGTGAACGCCAAGCCCACCGGCATCTCCCGCCTGCCCGACACCGTCAAGGACACGCCCCGCGTCGTCAACGTCGTTCCGGAAGAGATCATCGAGCAGCAGCGCGCCACGACGCTGGAGCAGGTTCTGCGCAACGTCCCCGGCATCACCATCTCGACCGGCGAGGGCAACGGCGGCCAGAACGGCGACCAGTTCCGCATCCGCGGCCTGACCGCCCGCGGCGACATCTACACCGACGGCCTGAAGGACTTCGGCGTCTACACCCACGACGTCTTCAACACCGAGACGGTGCAGGTCTTCAAGGGGCCGTCGGGCAACGGCTTCGGCGTCGGCAATTCCGGCGGCGTCATCAACCAGGGCACCAAGAAGGCCGGGCTGGACAAGCGCTACAAGGTCGAGCAGTCGGTCGGCTCCGGCCCCACCTACCGCACCACGGTGGACGTGAACCAGCCGATCAACGAGACGACGGCGCTGCGCATCAACGGCCTGTACCACGACCAGGACGTCGCCGACCGCGACGAGGTCGAGGCCAAGCGCAAGGGCATCGCCGCCGACCTCGGCGTCGGGCTGGGCACCCCGACGACCTGGCACCTGAACTACTCCTACCTCGACGGCGACAAGATCCCGGACATGGGCGTGCCCATGATCCGCGGCCGCGACGGCACGTTCCGCCCGGCGCCCGAGTTCGGCCTCGACCGTTCCACGTCCTACGTCCGCGACAAGGACCGCGACGACACCCACAACCACGTCGTGACCTCGACCCTGGCCCACGAGGTCAGCAAGACCCTGTCCTTCTACAACGACAGCCGCTACAGCCATTACGAGCGCGATTTCGTCTCCACGGCCCCGGCGGCGCTGACCGCGGCCAACAGCACGCTCTTCCTGAACGGCGGCAACCCGGTGATCGCCTACGGCGCCGGCGGCGGCCTGGCCTTCAAGCAGAAGGGCTGGGGCGTCCAGAACGTCGCGGGCGCCAAGGCGGAGGGCACCTTCCTCGGCCTCTACCACAAGGTCAACGGCGGGCTGGACCTCAGCTACCAGAAGGACGAGCGGCGCGGCGGCACCTGGGTCAACCGCACCAACACCCAGACCATCCGCAACCCCAGCCACAACTACCCGGCCAACGCCTTCCTCACCTACCCGGCGACCGGCGTGCGTGAATCGAGCGTCGCCAACACCGGCCTGTTCGTCACCGACCGGGTGTGGCTGTTCGACCAGCTTTCCGTGCAGGGCGGCCTGCGCTGGGATTATTTCCGCAGCACCTTCCGCGCCTCTGACCCGACGGTGGCGGGCGGCAGCGCCAGCACCCGCACGCTCAGCCCGTCGGCCAGCCTGATCTACGAGCCGACCAAGGACGCGTCGCTCTACTTCTCCTACGCGCGTTCCAACAAGCCGATCGGCGTGGACATCGCCGCGCAGCTCACCAACGGCACGGCGGAGACCCCGCGCAACGGGCGTGACTTCGATCCGGAGAAGACCGACCTCTACGAGATCGGCGGCAAGGCCGACTTCCTCGGCGGGCGGCTGGGTCTGAACGGCGCCCTGTTCCAGATCGAGAAGAGCAACACCTACTCGGTCGACCCGGCCACCGGCACGGTCACCGACGGCTTCTCCGAGGCCGGCCTGGGCACCCGCATCCGCGGCTTCGAGGCCGGGGTGAGCGGCAAGGTGGTCGAGGGCTGGAGCGTCTACGCCAGCTACGCCTACCTCGACGGCGAGATCAAGGAGTCGCGGACCAACGCCGCGGTCGTCGGCAACGAGGCCCCGAACGTGCCGAAGCACAACGCCAGCCTGTGGTCGACCTACGAGTTCGCCCCCGGCGTCGTGCCCGGCAAGGTCATGGTCGGCGGCGGCATCCAGTACGCCTCGGAATACTGGGCCGACAGCGCCAACACCGGCCGCGTGCCGGAGACGGTTTCGCTGGACAGCGTGGTGTCCTACGAGATCAACAACCTGTCCCTGGCGCTCAACGCGTACAACCTGACCGACCACCGCAACTACGCCTCGGCCTTCAACGCCTCGCGCGCGGTGCCGGCTTCGGGCCGCACCTTCATGCTGACCGCCGGCGTCACCTTCTGATTCCGGCCAGGCCGGACCGCGCTCCCGGACCATCCGCCGGGGGCCGGTCCGGCCTTCTTCTTCTGCAAAAGGATTCCTCCCCGTGCTTCTGCAAATTCCCGACGTTCTGACCGCCGACGAGGTCGCCCACTGCCGCGCGGTGCTGGAGGCGTCGCCCTGGGTCGATGGCCGCGTCACCGCGGGCTCCCAGGCGGTGCTGGCCAAGAACAACCTGCAGATCCCGGAGGAGAGCGACACCGCCCGCGAGTTGGGTGTGGTCATCCTGAAGGCGCTGGGCCGCAACCCGGCCTTCAATTCCGCGGCGCTGCCGCTGCGCGTCCTGCCGCCCATGTTCAACCGCTACGACCTGGACATGACCTACGGCAACCATGTGGACAACGCCATCCGGGCCATTCCGGGCACCGGCGGCATGCGCATGCGGGCCGACGTCTCCACCACGATCTTCCTCAGCGATCCCGGCGAGTATGACGGCGGCGATCTGATCGTCGAGGACACCTACGGCACCAAGGGCGTGAAGCTGCCGGCGGGGCACGCGGTGGTCTATCCGTCCAGCAGCCTGCACCGGGTGACCCCGGTGACGCGCGGCTCGCGCTGGGCCTCCTTCTTCTTCACGCAGTCGCTGGTCAAGGACGACGGACTGCGGGCGATGCTCTACGACCTCGACGTCGCGATCATCGACCTGCGCCGGGAGCTGGGCGACCAGCACCCGTCCGTGCTGGCCCTGGTGAACCACTACCACAACCTGCTGCGGCGCTGGGCGGAGGTGTGATGGCCCAAGCCATGGGGGACGGCGTAGCCGCCGCCCGGTCGACGGACGGGTTGGGCATCATCGACGTGCAGCTCGCTCTGGGGCAGCAATGCCTCGACCGCGGCGGGGCCGAGCGGGCGCAGGCGGTGGAGTGGTTCCGCATCGCCGCGCGCAGCGGCGACGCCCGCGCCGTCAACATGCTGGGCCGCTGCCACGAGCACGGCTGGGGCGTGCCCGCCGATCCCGTCCAGGCCGCTGCCTATTACCGCCGCGCCGCCGAGCTGGGCGATGCCTGGGCGCTGTTCAATCTGGCCGACCTGCATTGCCGCGGCGTGGGCGTTCCGGCGGACGACGCCGAAGCTTACCGGCTCTACGCCGCCGCGGCCCGCCAGGGCAACGTGAAGGCGCTGAACATGCTGGGCCTGTTCCATGAGACCGGGCGTGCGGTGGCGGAGGACGGGGCGGGCGCCCGCCAGCTCTTTCAGGCCGCCGCGGAGAGCGGGGACTGCTGGGGCCGCTTCAACCACGCCCGCCTGCTGCTCCAGGACGGCCGCACGGAGAAGGCGCTGGCGTGGTTCGCGCGGGCGCTGGAAACCGGCTTCCCCGACTTTTACCGCGGCATGGCCGCCGCCCTGGCGGACCAGCCCGACCCGCGTCTGCGCGCTCTGGCGCGGCGGGCGCGCGAGTTGGCTGAGGGCAGCTGTCCCTCTCCCGTCCCGGGAGAGGGAAGGGGCCCGCGCGAAGCGCGGGAAGGGTGAGGGTACAGCCAAGGATCGGCTCTTTGATACTCGGCTTTACCCTCACCCGCCCGCTTCGCGGGCACCCTCTCCCGTGACGGGAGAGGGGCTTGGCGGCACATGCGTTTGAAGGACACCCGCGATGAGCGTTCCCGCCGACACCGTCTCGCTCTACGACTACGAGCGCCACTTCACCGCCCGCGTCGATGCGGCGACCCGCGCCTACATCGCGGGGACCGGGGCGGACGGCATCACCCGGCAGGCCAACCGCGACGCCTACGACCGGATGCGCCTGATGCCGCGGGCGTTGCGCGACCTGTCGCAGGCCAGCGCCGCCACGACCCTGTTCGGGCAGGCGATGCCCTATCCCATCCTGATCGCGCCGATGGCCTTCCACCGTCTGGTCCACCGCGACGGGGAGCGGGCGACCGCGCAGGCGGCGAGCCTCACCGGCACCTGGATGACTGTCAGCACCCAGGCCAGCGTGACGCTGGAGGAGGTCGCGGCGGCGGCCGGCGGGCCGCTGTGGTTCCAGCTCTACACCCAGCCGCGCCCGGAGGACACGCTGGCCCTGGTGCGGCGGGCGGAGGCCGCGGGCTACCGCGCGCTGGTGCTGACGGTGGACGCGCCGGTCAGCGGCCTGCGCAACATCGAGCAGCGCGCCGGCTTCCGTCTGCCGGACGGCGTCGCCCCGGTCAATCTGGCCGGTCTGGCGCCGGACAGCTTCACCCCAGCCCGGCCCGGCAGCCCGGTCTTCCAGGGCATGCTGCACGCCGCCGCCACCTGGGACACGGTGCGCTGGCTGTGCGCCCAGACGCACCTGCCGGTGCTGCTGAAGGGGATCATGAACCCCGACGACGTGGATCCCGCCATCGAGGCCGGGGCGGCGGGGATCATCGTGTCGAACCATGGCGGGCGGACGCTCGACACGCTGCCCGCGGTGGCGGAGGTGCTGCCGCTGGTCGCCGCCCGCGCGGCGGGCCGCCTGCCGATCCTGGCGGACGGCGGCATCCGGCGCGGCACCGATATTTTGAAGGCGCTGGCGCTGGGCGCCGATGCGGTGATGGTGGGCCAGCCGGTGCTGCACGCCCTGGCGGTCGGCGGCATGGCGGGGGTGGCCCACATGCTGACCATCCTGCAGACCGAGCTGGAGGTCGCCATGGCGTTGAGCGGACGGGCGCGGCTGGCCGACATCGACCGTTCGGTGATCTTCGACCCGCCGCATCGCTGATCGGATTTCCCTCTCCTGTCCCGGGAGAGGGAAGGGACCCGCGCGGAGGGCGGGAAGGGTGAGGGTTCCGGCAAGGATCAGGGCCTTGATCCTCGTGCGACCCTCACCCGGCCCTCTGGGCCACCCTCTCCCGGGGCGGGAGAGGGGAATTGGTGGTCTTTACTGGTAATACAGCGCGATGCGCTGGCCGGCGTTCTCCATCACCTGCGCCTCGACGCCGTAGACGTCGCGGATCACCTCGGGCGTGATGATCACCTCCGGCGGCCCCTGGTGCACCACCCGGCCGTCGCGCATCGCGACGATGCGGTCGGAGTAGCAGGAGGCGAAGTTGATGTCGTGCAGCACCAGAACGATGGTCTTGCCGAACTCGTCGGCGGTGCGGCGGAAGAGCTTCATCATCGCCACGGCGTGCTTGACGTCGAGGTTGTTCAGCGGCTCGTCGAGCAGGATGTATTCGGTGTCCTGGCACAGCACCATGGCGATGAAGGCGCGCTGGCGCTGGCCGCCCGACAGCTCGTCCAGGAAGCGGCCGGCCAGCGGCTCCAGGTCCAGATAGCGCAGCGCGTTGCGGATGTGCACGCGGTCGGCGTCGGTCAGGCGGCCCTTGCTGTGCGGGTAGCGGCCGAAGGCGACGAGGTCCTCCACCGTCAGGCGGGACATGATCTGGTTGTCCTGGCGCAGGATGGACAGGCGGCGGGCCAGCACCTCGCCCGGCGTGGTGGTCACGTCCAGCCCGTCGATCGCCACCGTGCCCGAGGACATCGGCAGCAGGCGGCTGATGATCGACAGCAGCGTCGACTTGCCCGCCCCGTTCGCCCCGATCAGCGAGATCACCCCGCCCGCCGGCAGGGACAGGGACACCCCGTCGACGACGACGGTGCCGTTGTAACGCTTCGTGATGTTCTTGACGTCGATCATCGGGCCGAACCCCGCACCAGGATGAAGAGGAAGGCGAGACCGCCCACGAACTCGATGACGATGCTGAGCGCGGCGTTGTAGCCGAACACCCGCTCCAGCACGAGCTGGCCGGTGACCAGCGTCAGCACGGCGAGGAGCACCGCGGCGGGCAGGATCAGCGCGTGCCGGTGCGAGCGGACCACCAGATAGGCGAGGTTGGCGACCAGCAGCCCGAAGAAGGTGATCGGCCCGACCAGCGCCGTGGACACCGACACCAGGATGGACACCATCACCAGCACCGCCATCACCGCGCGCCGGTGCTCCACGCCGAGGTTGATCGCGGCGTCGCGCCCCAGCGCCAGCACGTCGAAGGTGCGCCGCCACCGCCAGCCGACCAGCGACACCGCCAGCACGACCAGCGCCGACACCGTCAGCAGCTCGACGTCCACCCGGTTGAAGTTGGCGAACAGCCGGTCCTGCACCGTCAGGAACGCGTTGGGGTCGAGAATGCGCTGAAGGAAGCTGGTCAGGCTGCGGAACAGCACGCCGAAGACGATGCCGACGAGGAGCAGCAGATGCAGGCTGCGCCGGTTGTCGCCGCGCCCCGCCCCGTTGAACAGCCACCAGTAGAGCAGGCCGGAGAAGACGACCATCGACGCCACCTCCACCCCGAAGCGCAGCCGCGGGTCGAGCGACGCCACC
Organism: Azospirillum brasilense; assembly: GCF_005222205.1. Classification (NCBI taxonomy): domain Bacteria; kingdom Pseudomonadati; phylum Pseudomonadota; class Alphaproteobacteria; order Rhodospirillales; family Azospirillaceae; genus Azospirillum; species Azospirillum brasilense. The sequence continues at coordinate 1,368,159 of NZ_CP032346.1, forward strand.
AGCCCGCTGCCGAACTGGAAGACCAGCAGCGTCTGGATCATCCGGTAGAGATGGTCGAAGCCCATCACCGAGGGGGTGAGGATGCGGTTGTTGGTGATCGTCTGGAACAGGACGGTCGACACCGCGACGGCGTAGCCGACCAGCACCATCGCGGCGATCTTGGTGCCGCGGAAGGCCAGGATGAAGTCCCACTTGCCGCGCGCGCCCAGCGTCATGAACAGCGTGATGGACAGCAGGGTCAGCGCCGACAGGCCGCCCAGGACGACCATCGGCGAGAGGATGCGGCGGTCAGCCGGCATGGCCGTTCCTCCGCAGCAGGAGATAGAGGAACAGGGCGCTGCCGATCACCCCCATCATCGTCCCGATCGGAATCTCGTAGGGATGGATCACCAGCCGCCCGGCGATGTCGCAGGCCAGCACCAGCCCGGCCCCCATCACCGCGACCCAGGGCAGGGACCCGCGCATGTTGTCGCCGCGGACGAGGCTGACGACGTTGGGAACGATCAGCCCCAGGAAGGGGATCATGCCGCAGGTCGCGATCACCGCCGCGGTGGTCATCGACACGATGACCAGCCCCAGCGCCATCACCTTGCGGTGGTCGATGCCCAGGTTGGTGGCGACGTCCCGCCCCATCCCGGCCACCGTGAAGCGGTCGGCCGCCAGATAGGCGACGCCGGTCAGGGCGGCGCTCAGCCACAGCAGCTCGTAGCGGCCGAGCAGGATGGCCGAGAAGTCCCCCGTCTCCCAACCGCGCACCGATTGGATCAGGTCCTGGCGATAGGCGACGAACTCGGTCATCGCCGTGATGACCCCGCCCAGCATGATGCCGACCAGCGGCACCACCAGCGGCGAGCGCAGCGGCACCTGCCGCAGGATCGCCAGGAACAGCCCCGTCCCGGCCAGCGCGCACAGGCTGGCGACGGCCATGCGCCCGAACACCGGCATCTCCGGCGCCAGCAGCGAGACCATCATCATGCCGAAGATGGCCGATTCCGCGGTCCCGGCGGTGGAGGGCTCGACGAAGCGGTTGCGCACCAGCATCTGGAGGAGCAGGCCCGACACCGCCATGGCCGCGCCGGCCAGGATCAGTGCCAGCGTCCGGGGCAGCCGGCTGACCAGCAGGACCTGCGTGGCCTGGTCCGGGGCGCCACCCGGAGCGCCGCCGAACAGCGTCGCGAGGCTGACGTCGCTGACGCCGACGAACAGGCTCCAGACGGCCAGCAGGCCGATGCCCACGGTCGCCAGCGGGAGTGTGGCGATTGGCAGGGTCTTCACGGGTCAGGACTTCTTAGACAGCGCCGCCAGGAGATCGTCCACATCCTGCTGGAGCGCCGACAGCCCGCCGCCGACGATGTACCAGTTGCCGCCGTTCAGATAGACGACCTGATTCTTCTGCCAGGCGGTGGTGCGGCGGACGATGTCGTTGTCGAGGAACTGCCGGGCCGGCTTGCCGTCCTGCCCGATGGCGGCGTCGCGGTCGATCACGAACAGCCAGTCCGGGTTGGTCTCCAGGATGAATTCGAAGGAGATGGCCTGCCCGTGGTTGGCGACCTTCAGGCCGGGGGCGGCCGGCTGGATGCCGAACTCCGAGTGCAGGATGCCGAAGCGCGATCCCGGCCCGTAGGCGCTCATCTTGCCGCCGGTGGTCAGGACCAGCAGGCCCTTCCCGGCATTGCCCGCCACCGCCTTCAGCTCGGCGATGGAGGCGCGCAGCCGGTCCAGCTTCTGCTTGACCTCGGCGGTCTTGCCGAAGATGCGGCCCAGCGTCTCGGCGTTGGCGATGGAGCTGGCCAGGAAGTCGGTCTGGTCGGTCGTCATGTCGAGCGTCGGCGCGATGCGCGACAGCTCGGCGTATTTCGGGGCCGACCGGCCGCCGGCGATGATCAGGCCGGGCTCGGCGGCGTTCACCGCCTCGTAGTCGGGCTCGAACATGGTGCCGATCTTCGCGTAGGACGGCCCGTCATACTTGGCGAGGTGCGGCGGCTTCAGCCCCGTGGGCACGCCGGCGATCGCGACGCCCAGCGCGTCCAGCGTGTCCAGCGAGGTCATGTCGAAGACCAGGACGGGGTCGAGCTTGGCGGGAAGCCGGGTCTCGCCCTGCGCGTGCCGCACCGTCATGCCCTGGGCATAGCCCGCACCGGGCGCCAGGGCGGCGAGGCCGACCACGGCGGCGGTCATGGCGAGGGCGTGGCGTCGGGTCAGCTTCATCCTTGAATCTCCTTCAACTTTGCCGGGACGGCCTATGCCGGAAGGGCGGGCGCACTGTGGTCCGGAATGCTGCGGATCGTCAATGCGAATTGCTCGCATTCGCAGTATGCTTGCCGGGCTTAGCTGAGGATTCATGCTTTCCCTCTCCCGGGGCGGAATAGGAAAAAAGCGTCTCGGGGTCTTGTGGTTCGACATGTCACGATATATCTTGAACCTATCGAAACACAGAGGAGCCTCTGTCATGAGGTTTTTCCCGCATCCATTCTGCGGCCGGACGCGCCGCCATCATCCCGGCCCGCACGGCGATGGACCCCATGGCGGCCCCCATGGCGGCCCCCATGGCGGTGGCCGTCACGCGGCGGAGGGCGGTTGGGGCCATGAGCATCACGAGCGGCGCGGCGGGCGCGGCGGGCGACGCGGCGTCTTCGAGGCGTCGGAACTGCGGCTGGTCCTGCTGAGGCTGATCGCCGACGAGCCGCGGCACGGCTACGACCTGATCCGCGCCGTCGAGGAACTGACCGGCGGCGGCTATGTCCCCAGCCCCGGCGTGATCTACCCGACCCTGTCGCTGCTGGAGGAGATGGGCCACATCGCCAAGGCCGATGCCGACGGCGCGCGCAAGCCCTTCGCCGTGACCCCGGAGGGCACCGCCCAGCTTGCCCAGGACGCGGCCACCGTCGAGGCCCTGTTCGCCCGCCTCGCCGCCCTGGCGACCCGGCGCGCCCACACCGACGGCGCCCCGATCCGCCGCGCCATGGAGAATCTGCGCGCCGTGCTGATGCACCGGCTGGGGCGCGAAGGCGTCGATGCCGACACGGTGCACGCCGCCGTCTCGATCATCGACGAGGCGGCTCAGCGCATCGAACGTCTTCCCTAAATCACCGGCCTGAATCACTGGCCTGAATCACCGGCACCAGACAGAAGGATCATCATGAGACACGCCAGCAGCGTCCGCGTCCCGACCCCGAACGGCAGCCGCTACCTCCAGCAGCTCTGCAAGCACTGGGCGCACAATCTGACGGTGGAGTACACGCCGGAGGCGGGGAGCGTCGTCTTCCCGCACAACGCCCGCGGCGCCGATTGGCCGGGCGACGCCACCCTGACGCTCCAGGCCCGGCCGGACGCGCTGGACTGCCGGCTGGACGCCAGCTCCGCCGAGCATCTGGCCGCCCTCAAGGGAGCGCTGGAACGCCACCTCGACCGCTTCGCCTTCCGCGAGGTTCCGCTGTCCTACCCCTGGCAGGACGAGCCGGTCTGATCCGGACATTCCCCTTTGTCCTTGTTGCGGCAGGGGATTTTGTCACCGGAATGTTCCCCGGCATGTATGGATATGCCTTGAACTCCCCCGCCCGAATACGGGAAGAACCATCCTGAAGGAACAGGGATGGCAGGAGGGGGTAACCATGCCGAAGCGCGGCAATGGGGAGACGGGGCGTTTTTCCGGCTGGCGGGCCGTTGCGGCCGCCTGCGCCGTCGCGGCGCTCGGCGCCTTCGCGCCGGCCGTGTCGGCGGCGGAGCTGTCGATCGTCTTCACCTCGACGATGGCTGACATCGAACCGGTGGAGGGCGAGGGCGGCCTCGCCAACCTCGCCACGCTGCTGCGCACCAAGCGGGCGGAGGGCAACACGCTGTTCCTGCACGGTGGCGCGTCACTGACCGCGGGCGTCCTGTCCACCTTCGACCGCGGTGCCCACATGATCGACCTGCTGAACGAGCTTCAGCCCGACATGATGGCGGTGACCAAGCGCGACCTCGGCTTCGGCAAGGACGAGCTGACGCTGCGTAGCTACGAGGCGCGCTTCCCCTTCGTCAGCGCCACCACCATCGACCGCAACACCGGCAAGGTGATGGAGGGGCTGGAACCGTCGGTGCTGCTCGACACGCCGGTGGGGAAGATCGGCGTGGTCTCGGCGGTCTCGCCGGAACTGACCGTCCAGTACATCGTGCCGGACATCGAGGTGCGTCCGCCCGCGACGATCGCGGCGGAGGCCCGCGCGCTCCGCGCCCAGGGGGCGGAGTATGTGGTCGCCATCCTGGACAATTCCCCGGAGGCGGTGGAGGCGCTGCGCGGCGAGTCCGCCATCGACGCGCTGCTCCAGCTCTCCGCCACCGGCAAGGACGTGCTGGAGGCCGATAAGGGCAAGCTCTTCGGCGTCCATGTCAACGTGAAGGGATCGGCCTTCGTCCTGCGGCTGGACGGCGACGGCAAGGCACCGCCCGCGCTGGCCGGCGCCGACATCGTGCCGCTCGCCGGGCTGCCGCCGGACCCGGCGATGGAAAAGCGGGTCGGCGTCTATCTGGCCCGGCTGTCGGAACTGCTGGACATCAACATCGGGACGACGGCGACCCCGCTCGACACCCGCCGCGCCGCCGTGCGCACCGGCGAGAACGCCTTCGCCTCGCTGGTCGCCGACGCCATGCGCGGCCATTTCAACACCGACGCGGCCTTCATCAACGGCGGCAACATCCGCGGCAACCGCCAGTACGAGGCGGGGACGGTGCTGACCCGCCGCGACATCCAGCGCGAGCTGCCCTTCCGCGACACCATCATCGCCGTGACCCTGCCCGGCAAGGCCCTGCGCGAGGCGCTGGAGGTCAGCGCCGCCGGGGTGGACAACCAGAAGGGCAGCTTCCTCCACCCGTCCAACATGGCGGTGGTCTACGACCTGAAGCAGCCGGCGGGCAGCCGCGTCGTCTCCGTCACGGTGGGCGGCAAGCCGCTCGACCCGGACGTCCGCTATTCGGTGGCCCTGCCCAACTATCTCGCCCAGGGCGGCGACGGCTACGGCATGCTGAAATCGCCGGGTGCCTCCCCCTCCTCTCCCGGGGCCGGCGGCAAGCTGCTGTGGGAGATCATGGCCCAGCACCTGACCGACCGCGGGACGGTGTCGCCCCGCATCGACGGCCGCATCACCGAGCGTTGATGACGACGGAGCCCGCCTCGACCGCGCCGGTCCCGCGTGCGCCCTTCCGGGGCGGCGTCGGGCGGCGCGTCGGGCTGGGCCTGCTGGTCATGGTGAGCGTGCTGCTCGGCGTGTCGGGTGCGGCGCTCTACGACTTGGCGCAGTTCCGGCACGCCCTCTCGGGCCTGTCCAACGGGGCGCTGCCGCGCATCACCACCGGGGCGGTGCTGAACGGCGGCCTGCAGCAGGTGCTGTCGCAGGCGACCCGGCTGGGCGGGGCGACCAGCCACCCCGAGCGGCGGGTCACCCTGGCCGAGCTGACGGCCAACCTGACCGCCGTCACCCGGTCGGCCCAGGCGCTGTCCGACATCGAGGGCGGCGCCACGCTGGCCGGCGTGCTGGGGACGCTCGTCCCGACGCTGGCGGACCTCGACCGGCTGGTCGCCGAGCGCATCGACGCGGCGGCGCGCAGCGACGACGCGCTGGACGAGACCCGCCGCCTGTCGGCGGAGGCCGGCGCGCTGGTCGCCGCCGTGCTGCCGACGCTGCCGCCGGACCGGCTGGGGCCGCTGACCGCCTGGACCAACACCGTCAACCGCGTGCTCAACGAAAGCACCCACGCCGGCAACAGCCGCTTCCAGCGCGAGATCGCGCGCGCCCAGCGGGACGCGGCGGCGGCGCTGTCGGCCCTGCCGGCGCTCCACGCCGGGTTGCCGCCGGAGCAGGCGGAGCGCTTCGCCGCCCTGCACCGGCGGCTGGACACGGCTCTGCTCGGCACCAACGGCCTGCTGCCCAGCCTGATGGAGCGGCAGGCGGCCATCGCCCGCAGCAAGGCGCTGACCAACCAGGTGCTGGTGATGGTCGAGGAGGTCGTGAAGATCTCCCACGCGTTGTTCGAACGGATCAACGCGGCGGCGGCGGACGAGGCGGACGGCCTGTCGGAACTGGCCGCGACGCAGAACCGCATCCTGGTCGGGCTGGGGGCGCTGGGCTTCCTGGTGGCGCTCGGTGTGTATCTGTATCTGCGCCGCTTCCTGACCCTGCGTCTGGTCCGGCTGAACGACGCGGTGCTCGACCGGGTGGAGGGGCGGGAGACGCCGCTGCCCGACGGCGGCACCGACGAGATCGCCACCATCTCCCGCTCGATCCGCCACTTCCTCGACGAGATCGCGCGCCGCCAGCAGCAGGTGGAGGAGGCCCGCCATCGCGCCGAGGAGGCGTCGCGCGCCAAGGGCGATTTCCTGGCCAACATGAGCCACGAGATCCGCACGCCGATGAACGCCATCCTCGGCCTCAGCCACCTCGCCCTGCGCGCCGGGCCGCTGCCGCGCCAGCGCGGCTACCTGACGCGGATCCGCGCCTCGGCCACCGCGCTGCTGGGGATCATCAACGACATCCTCGACGTCTCGAAGATCGAGGCGGGCATGCTGACGCTGGAACGCGTCCCCTTCGACCTCTCCGCCGTGCTCGACATGGTGGCCGGCACCGCCGCCCTCTCCGCCGAGGAGAAGGGGCTCGTCCTGCGGCTGGAGGTCGCCCCCGACGTGCCCACCGCCCTGCTGGGCGACCCGCTGCGGCTGGGGCAGGTGCTCCTCAACCTCGTCAACAACGCGGTGAAGTTCACCGAGAGCGGCAGCGTGGTCCTCGGCGTGAGCGCCGCGCCGCGGGCGGCGGAAAAAGCGGAGATGGAAACGGAAACAGAGCTGCGCTTCGCCGTGCGCGACACCGGCATCGGCATGACGGCGGAGCAGGTGGCCCGCCTGTTCCAGCCCTTCGCCCAGGCCGACAGCTCGACCACCCGGCGCTACGGCGGGACCGGGCTGGGGCTGGCGATCAGCCGGCGGCTGGCCGTCATGATGGGCGGCGGCATCGCCGTGGACAGCGCGCCCGGCCTGGGCAGCACCTTCCATTTCACGGTGACGGTCGGCGTGCAGGACGGCGCCACGGCGGCGCTGCCCGTCCCGGTCGATCCGGCCTTGGCCGATCCGGGGCTTGCGGGCCTGCGGGTGGACGAGCCGCTGCGCGGCCTGCGCGTGCTGGTCGCCGACGACAACGCCGTGAACCGGCTGGTCGCGCGGGAGCTGCTGGAGGACGCCGGGCTGGCCGTCACCGCGGTCGGCAGCGGCGGGGAGGCGGTGCGGCTGGCGCTGGAGCCGGGGGCGGGCTACGCCGCGCTGCTCACCGACGTCCAGATGCCGGACATGGACGGCTTCGCGGTGGCGCGGGCGATCCGCCGCCGGTGCGGTCCCGACCGCCTGCCGATCATCGCCATGACCGCCCACGCCCTGGAGGAGGAGCGGCGGCGCTGTCTGGACGCGGGCATGGACGACCACATCGCCAAGCCGGTGGAGCCGCACCGCCTCGTCGCCGTGCTGAACCGCTGGCTGAAGCCGTTCGGGCGGCGGGAAGCTCTGCCGCCCGCCGAGGCCGTGGAAACGAAGGCCGGGCTTCCCGACAGCTTGGAGGGGTTCGACCTCGCCCCAGCGCTGGCGCGGATGAACGGGCGGGCGCGCACGCTGCGCCGGGCGATCCTGGACTTCCTCGACCGCTACGGCGATGCCCTGGTCCGGCTGGAGCATCTGCGCAGCGCGGGAGACGGGCCGGCGCTGGAACGCTTCGCCCATGGGCTGCGCGGCAGCGCCGGAACGGTCGGCGCGATGGCCGCGAGCGAGGCCGCCGCTGCGCTGGAACTGGCGGCGCGCGCGGAGCGGTGGGACGCTATACCGGCGCTTGTGGCCGACCTGTCCGCCGCGCTGGGTCCCGCGCTGGCTTCGGCGGAAACGCTGCGCGGCCTGGAGATCGCCGTGGAAGGGGTGCCGGACGTTCCGGTGGTTCCGCTCCTCGACCCTGACGGGCTGGGAGAGGCGCTGCGCGCGCTGGAGGAGGCGCTGCGCAGCGGCAGCCTGTCGGCGGCGGCCCGCTTCGCCGCCCTGCGTGGCCTGCTGGCCGGGCGCGGCCATGACGAGGCGGTGGACAAGGTGGGGCGGGCTGTGGAGGAGTTGGATTTCGCCGCGGCCCGCGCGGCGCTGGAACGGCTCACCGCCGCATGGACCAGGGAACGGGACCGGGAGACGACGCCGTGAGCGGTGGTCACATTCTGATCGTCGATGACGACACGGCCAACATCCGCGCGCTGGCCAGCGTGCTGGAGGACCGGCACGAGGTGCGCTTCGCGACCTCCGGCCGCCGCGCGCTGGAGCTGGCCTCCGCCGACCCGCCGGAGCTGGTGCTGCTCGACGTGATGATGCCGGGGCTGGACGGCTACGCGGTGTGCCGGCTGCTGAAGACCGACCCGGCCACCGCCGACGTCCCGGTGATCTTCATCACCTCACTGTCCAGCCCGGAGGAGGAGGCGTTCGGCCTGGAGACCGGGGCCGTCGATTACGTGACGAAGCCCTTCAGCCCGGCCATCGTGCGCGCCCGCGTCGCCACCCACCTGTCGCTGCGCCGGGCCAACCGCAGCCTGAAGGACGAGAACGAGCATCTGGAGGCGCTGGTCCGCGAGCGCACGCGCAAGCTGGCCCAGGCCCAGCGCGAGAAGATGGCGGCGCTGCGCCAGATGGTCGCCGGCGTGGCCCACGAGATCAACACGCCCATCGGCGTGGCGCTGGGCAGCGCGTCCCACCTCGGCGACCGGGTCGCCGCGATGACGGAGCGGCTGGCCGCCAACCAGCTCCGCCGCGCCGAGCTGGAGCGCTTCCTGGCGAGCGCCGGGGAACTGGCCGCCCTGCTGTCCGGCACGATCGCCCGCGCCGGCGAGATCGTGCGCTGCTTCAAGGGTGTGGCGGCGGACCATGGCGGGCTGCGCCAGACCATCGCGCTGAGGCCCTTCCTGGAGCAGGTGACGGAGAGCCTGCGCCCGCAGTGGGAGCCGCTGGGGCACCGCATGGCCGTGGATTGCCCCGCCGACCTGCGCATGGTCAGCAACCCGGCGATCCTGTCCGCGATCCTGGAGCAGCTTGTCCGCAACGCGCTGGAGCACGCCTTCCCAGCGGGGCGGCACGGGCTGGTGACGGTCGGGGCCGCGGCGTCGGGGCCGGACACGGTCCTGCTGTCCGTCGCCGACGACGGCGCCGGCATCGCGGAGGGGAGTGCCGGGCGCATCCTGGAGCCCTTCTTCACCACCCGCCGCGGCACCGGCTCGGTCGGGCTCGGGCTGAACATCGTGGACAATCTGGCGTCGGACCGGCTGGGCGGGTCCTTCACCATCGCCTCGCGCACCGGGGGCGGCACCCTGGCGACGCTGCACCTGCCGGCCCGCACCCCGCCGGATTTGTAGGCGGAATCTGCCCCCTCACTCCGGCACCAGCACCACCCCGCCCGGATTGTCGGTCACCGCGAAGGTCTCGAAATACTCGATCTCCGGATCGGTGCCGTAGCGCCGCCGGATGCCGTCCAGCCATGGCCCCTGATAGAAGCGGTGGGCGTCCTCCCGCCGTTCCCACTGGTAGACGCCCCCGGCGATGCCGCTCCCGCTCCAGATGAACTGCTTGCGGATCAGACCCGGCACATCGCCGAAACCCGGCGCGATCGACAGGAAATGCGCCCGGCACTCTTCCCGTCCGATCGCGGCGGGCAGGCGGTAGCGGACGATGGCGGTGATCATGGCGGCCCTCCATGCGTTGTTTCTCTACTTCATAGGTTGACATTATAACGCAAGGCCGTTGAATATAGTCCATGAAAATCATGTATTCACATTTTTGATAAGTGAATACGTCTCGATCGAAGGACGACGACCATGAGCACGCATCGGAACGGTTCGGGCATATCGACGCTGGCGCCCTCGCGGCGCGGGCTGCTGAAGGCGGCGGCGGCGGGCGCGGTGGCGCTGCCCTTCGCGGGCGTGGCGTCCCGGCTGGTCGCCGCCCCGACGCCGGCCGCGCTGAAGCCGCTGAAGCTCGCCTGGAACACCGGCGCGGTGTGCGGTGCCCCGGTGGCGGTCGCCAAGCACAACGGCTTCTTCGAGAAGCACGGGCTGGATGTGGAGTTCGTCAACTTCGCCGGCACGACGGAGCAGCTTCTGGAGGCGCTCGCCACCGGCAAGGCGGACATCGGCCACGGCATGGCGCTGCGCTGGCTGAAGCCGCTGGAGCAGGGCTTCGACGTGCGCATCATCGCGGGCGTGCATGGCGGCTGCATGCGCCTGCTGGCCGCCAAGAACGGCGGGATCACCAGCCTTGCCGGGCTGAAGGGCAAGACGGTGGCAATCAGCGACCTGTCCAGCCCGGCCAAGCATTTGTTCTCCATCCAGCTCGCCAAGCAGGGGATCGACCCGAACAAGGACGTGGAATGGCGCGTTTTCCCCGGCGACCTGCTGGCCGTCGCGGTCGACAAGGGTGAGGCGCAGGCCGTCGCCCACTGGGACCCGGTGACCTACAATTTCCTGAAGTCCGGCAATCTGGTGGAGATCTCCACCAACCTGTCGGGCGAATTCGCCAACCGCGTCTGCTGCGTGCTCGGCGCGCGCGGCAGCCTGCTGCGCGAGGACAAGGCCGCCGCCGCCGCGGTGACCCGCGCCGTTTTCGAGGCGCAGCATTACTCGGCCGCCAACCCGGTGGAGGCCGCCAAGGTTTACCAGCAATATTCGCCCAAGAGCAGCATCGAGGACCTCGCCGCCCAGCTCAGCAGCCAGACGCACGACCACAACCCGGTGGGCGCCGACATCAAGCGCGAGATCGCCCTCTACGCGGAGGAGCTGAAGAGCGTGCAGGTCTTCAAGCCGGGCACCGACACGGCGAAGTTCGCCGACCGCGTCTACGCCGACGTGCTGGGCTGAGATGAGCAGCCTGGATGACGCCGCGGTGCTGGTGGCGGACCGCCCCGCCGCCCCGCGCCTGTGGCTGGGCGGGCTGGCGGCCAGTGCCGCCTGGCTGGCCGCCGCCGCCCTGACCGCCTTGTGGCCGGAAGGCGAGGAGTGGGTGCGCACCGGCGAATTCGCCAGCCTGCTGGCGGTCGTCGGCGGCGCGCTGGCCTTCGCCGTGCCGCTGCTGCGCCTGTTCGGCGCGGCGGGGGAGCGGCTGCGGGCCGCCGCCCCCTGGCTGGTCGTGCTGGCGCTCGGCGTGATCGGCTGGGAGCTGGTCACCGCCAAGCTCGACCTGCTGCCGCGTCCCTTCTTCGCGCCGCCGCAGGCTCTGCTGGAGGTCTATCTGGACGAGTGGCCGCGGCTGCTGGAATGCACCGTGGCGTCGCTGCAACTGCTGCTGCTCGGCTACGGGATCGGCGCCTTCGTCGGCTTCGTCACGGGGGTGTCCATCGGCTGGTCGCGGGCGGTGGGCTACTGGGTGCATCCGGTGCTGCGGCTGATCGGGCCGCTGCCGGCCACGGCGTGGCTGCCCATCGCCTTCTTCGCTTTCCCGTCGAGCTGGAGCGCCAGCGTCTTCCTGATCGCGCTGGCGACCGGCGTGCCGGTGACCATCCTGACCTGGTCAGGGGTGTCCGGCGTCAACCCGGCTTATTACGACATCGCCCGCACGCTGGGCGCGTCCCCGCGCTTCCTGGTGCTGAAGGTGGCGGTGCCGGCGGCAATGCCGCACGTCTTCGTCGGCCTGTTCATGGGGCTCGGCGCCTCCTTCGCGGTGCTGGTGGTGGCGGAGATGATGGGGGTCAAGGCCGGGCTCGGCTGGTACCTGCAATGGGCGCAGGGCTGGGCGGCCTACGCCAACATGTACGCGGCGCTGCTGGTGATGGCGCTGGTGTGCTCCAGCCTCGTCACGCTGCTGTTCAAGGCGCGCGACCGGCTGCTCGCCTGGCAGAAGGGATTGCTGAAATGGTAGCGCTGGAACAGGAGTTGCCGGCCGGTCTGGAGCTTGAGGTCCAGGGCGTCAGCCACGCCTTCGACCTGCACGGTGCGCCGCTGCCCGTGCTGGATACGGTCGGCCTGCACGCCAAGCCGGGCGAGTTCGTGGCGCTGCTCGGCCCGTCGGGCTGCGGCAAGTCCACGCTGCTGCGGCTGGTCGCCGGGCTGGAGCCGCCGCGCTCGGGCCGGATCCTGGCCGACGGCCTGCCGATCACCGGGCCGCACCCGTCGCGGGTGGTGGTCTTCCAGGACCCGACGCTCTACCCCTGGCGCACCGTCTGGGACAATGTGGCGCTGGGGCTGGAGGCGCAGGGCGTGCTGCGCCAGCGGCGCAACCGCGTGGACGAGGCGTTGCGGCTGGTCGGGCTGGACGGCTTCGCCAAGGCCTATCCGCACCAGCTCTCCGGCGGCATGGCGCAGCGCGCGGCGCTGGCCCGCGCGCTGGTCAACGACCCGCGCCTGCTGGTGCTGGACGAGCCGCTGGGCAAGCTCGACAGCCTGACCCGCATCCAGATGCAGGGCGAGATCGTCGCGCTGTGGCGGCGCGCCGGCTTCACCACCCTGCTGGTGACCCACGATGTGGAGGAGGCTCTGCTGATGGCCACCCGCGTCATCGTGTTCAGCGAGCGCCCGGCCCGCATCAAGGCGGAGATCGCCGTCGACCGCCCCTATCCCCGCCACCGCGACGATCCGGTGCTGGTGGAGCTGCGCCACAAGGCGCTGGAATTGCTGGGCCTTGCCGGGAGCTGGTAGGTGTGGGGGGGCGTGTTGCCCCCTCCCTAACCCTCCCCCGCTGGCGCAGGGGGGACTAATCTCCCTCCCCTGCGAAGCGGGGGAGGGCCGGGGTGGGGGCAACGTCGGATTGGCTTAGCGTTCAAGGAGCGTGCGCTCGACGGCGTTCGCCCCCCAGACCGACAGCGGGATCAGCACCGCCGCCGCGACCAGCAGACCGACGGTCAGGTTGCTGCCGAGAACCCAACTGGCGGCGCGGTGGAACGTCTGCCAGGACGGGTCGGCGCGGCAGGCTTCCACCCAGGCCAGATCGAGGCCCAGACGTTCCAGCCCATAGCCGACGTTGAACCAGGCCAGCGGCTCGCCATGGCGGGTCCAATGCGGCCATTGCGCCATGACGCTCCACAGCAGCAGCGTCGACACCGTGCCGATGGACAGGGTGGTCAGACCGAAGCTCACGGTCGGGGCGAGGCGGGACATCGGGGCGCGCATGGGTCGCTCATGAAAAATCTACTAGTATGATATAGTTTACAGATCAACTGTGTTATTCAAAGCTGTTTTTTGAATTTCACATGTTTGATGATCGGGCGTGCCGTCAGAGCCCTCTTTTAAGAGAATGCGAGTCATTCGCATTTCTATGGACGCTTCGCGTCGTTTCCACGATGATGACCACCGAGCGTGACGCGGGGGCCGGATCGGGCGCCCCGCTCGCCGCCGGGGCAATCCCGGCGCCACGCGGCGGACCGTCCTGAACGCTTGGGTGACTCCTTTGATGACGACTCTCCCTTCCCGGCTGAGGTTCGGGCCGGATGGGCTGCGCCGCCTGGACGTGGCGTCCCGCAGCCTCGCCGGGATCGTCGGCGGCTACGCGCTGGCGGCGGTGGCGGCAATGTTCCTGGCCCTGACGCTTCCGATGCCGCGGGCGGAGGCGGTCTACACCGCCACCATGCTGTCCTTCGCTATCCACGCCGGGGCCTTCGTCTGGGCCTTCGCCGTCCGGTCGCGGCGGGTCTGGCCCGGCCTGCTGGCGCCGACGCTGCTGCTGGGCGGCGGAACCTGGCTGCTGCACGGCCTGCAATCGGGGGCGCCGTCATGAAGGACGGGTTCCGCCAGTCCATGGCGTGGCTGCACACCTGGTCGGGGCTTCTGCTGGGCTGGCTGCTGTTCGCCGTCTTTCTGACCGGCACCATCGCCTATTTCCGGCAGGAGGTGACGGTCTGGATGCAGCCGGAACTTCATGGTTCCATCCCCGACGCGGGGACCGCCGAGCGGGCGGTGGAGCGGATGGGCCAACTCGCCCCCGACGCGGCGCAGTGGACCATCACGCTGCCCGGCGAGCGGTCGCCCGCGGTGTCGGTGTCCTGGCGCCCGGTGGACGCCAAGCCGAACGACCGCGCCGCCCTGAAGCGCGCCACGCTCGACGCCGGGACCGGTGCGGTGCTGGAGCCGCGCGACACGGCGGGCGGCAACTTCCTCTACCGCTTCCATTTCGAGCTGTACGGGATGCCGCGCGAGGTCGCGCGGTGGATCGTCGGCATCGCCACCATGGCGATGCTGGTCGCCATCGTCAGCGGCATCATCACCCACCGCCGCATCTTCAAGGATTTCTTCACGTTCCGGCCGGAGAAGTCGGCGCTGCGCTCCTGGATGGACGGGCATGTGGCGGCGGCGGTGCTGGCGCTGCCCTTCCACCTGATGATCACCTATTCCGGCCTGCTGCTGTTCATGACGATGCTGATGCCCTGGGCGGTCGACCTCGCTTACGACGGCAACCGGCAGGCCTATTTCGCCGAGAGCGGGTTCCGCCGCGCGCCGCCCCCGCCGCGTCCGGCGCCGCAGGTCGCGCCATTGACTCCGGTGGCGCCGTTGCTCGCCGAGGCCGACCGGCGCTGGGCCGGCCGTGGCGGGGTGGGAAGCCTGACCGTCACCAACCCCGGCCGCGCCAACGCCACCATCGAGCTGCGGCCCGCGGAGTCCGACTCCATCGGGCGCGGCGCCGCGACGGAACGGCTGCTGTTCGACGGGGTGACCGGACGGACGCTGGAGGCCCCACCGGCGGAGCCGCAGCCGGCGGCCATGGCGACCGGCAACTATCTGATGGGGCTGCATCTGGCGCGCTTCGCCGGGACGGGCATGCGCTGGCTGTTCTTTATCTCCGGCGTCGCCGGGACGGTGATGGTGGGCAGCGGCCTGATCCTCTGGGTGGTCAAGCGGCGGTCGCAGCGCGGCCGGGCGGACACTTGGGCGGACGGTCCCGAACCCTTCGGGCACCGGCTGGCCGACCGGCTCAACATCGGCGTGGTGGCGGGCCTGCCCCTGGCCGTCGCCGCCTATTTCTGGGCCAACCGCCTGCTGCCGGCGGGTCTGGAGGAGCGCGCGGGCTGGGAGATCGGGGTGTTCTTCCTGACTTGGGCCGCCGCCCTGCTGCACGCCCCCCTGCGCCCGTCGCGGCGCGGCTGGGCGGAGCAGTTGTGGGCCGGGGCGGCGCTGTTCGCTCTGCTGCCCATGCTGAATCTCGCCACCGCCGCCGGGCATCTGGGCAACAGTCTGCCGGCGGGGAACTGGCTGCTGGCCGGCTTCGACCTGACGGCGCTGGCGGTCGGGCTGCTGCTGGGCTTCGCCGCGCGCAAGGTCGGGCGGAACGTCTTTGCCCGCAAGGCCGCGCCGGCCTCTGCGTTGCCCGCTGGGGCTGTCGTGGAGGAACTGACATGATCCTGTCGTCGCTGTGCGTCGCTTATGCGGGCCTGCTCGCCCTGGCGCTCGCCATGGACCGCCATCACGAGCAGGTCTTCGCCCGCCGCCCCTCCGCCCGGACCAGCCGCCTGCTGGGATGGGCAGGATGGCTGGGGCTCGCGCTGTCGTTGCCGCCCGCGGTGATCGGGTGGGGATGGGCGGTCGGCATTCCGGCTTGGCTGGGGCTGCTGACGGTGGCCGCCGCGGCGCTGGTCCTGCTGTTTCCCCACGCGCCGCGGGCTGCCTTGAGGCTCGGCCCGGTGGCGCTGCTCTGCGCCCCGTTCCCTGCACTTCTTGGCTGAGGACGCGGTTTTTCCGCAACGCCGCCTTGCGTCCGGCGCCTGTGCGCGAAGCCGAGGAAATGTTTCACCCTTGTGAAATTATGGATATTCTGCACAACCATGGAATGCCCCCGGCCGTGTGGGCGGACCGCGGCTGACGCAGGAGAACAACGGGCAATGACCGGACGGACCTCTCCCATCGCATCGGCGGTGCCCGGACGCATCCGCGTGCGCCACCCGCTGCTGCGCCGGACCAACCGCTTCCAGGAGGCGCTGGGCCGCCTGGAAGCGCTGGATACCGTCCGTGTGACCGAGAGCAACCCGGCGGTGGGCAGCGTCCTGCTGAGCTACGACCCCGCCGTGGTGACGCCGGAGGATGCCCGGTCCCAGGTGGAGGCGCTGCTGTCGGCGGTCCTGCACCCCGCGGAGGCTCCGCCGCCGGATGCTCCGGCGCCCGTCGCGGAGGGCAAGCCGGCCGCTCCCGAGCTGAAATGGCGGATCAACCGCGCGGCCAAGATCGGGATGATGGGCAGCATGGCGGCGACCCTGGCGGCGCTGGGGGTGGGCAAGCGCGTCCACGCCGGCTTCGGCACGCTGTTCGTCGCCTTCATGCTCGTCCACATGACCGTGCAGCGCAAACGCCTCTTCCAATGACCGACCACGACCCGAGCATGCCCAACGATTTCCTGAGCCGGCTGGCCGCCGCCCTGACCATTGCGCACCACATTCCGGGCCGGGTGCGGCTGAAGCTCGACGGCGCCGCGGAGCGCAGTCTGGCGGCGCTGGCCGACGACGCCAGGGCGCTGCACCGGGCGCTCTCCGGGGCGGAGGGCATCCGCTCCGTCGCGCTGAACCCGCTCGCCCGCTCCTGCACCATCGAATACGACCCCACGGTGATCCCGCCCTCGGCGTGGCCGGATCTGCTGAGCGGGGAAGCCAGCGCGGCGGCCGGGACGCTGCTGCGCATCGCCACCGCCGGGTTAGCGGGCGGTGCGCCGGAAAGGAGACCATGATGCTGCCGCTTCTGACATTCGCGTCCGGCGTGATCGCCGGGGCCCTCGGCGTCCGGATGGTGAAAAACGCCAAAGCCAAGGCCGACTCCAAGATCGCCGACCTCAGGGCCGCCAACCTCAAGGCTGCCGATGTGAAGGCCGCCGCCCGCGAGGGCGCCGGCAAGGCCCAGACCGCGGTGCGCGAGGCCGCGGTCAGCGGCCTGCTGGCCATCGAGCGGACCTCCGCCGGTCTGCGCACGCGCCTCGCCACGCCGGTGGAGGAAGCCCCCGTCGCGGCGGCGCCCGCCGAGGCGGAGACGGTGAAGGAAAATGCGGCGGAGCCGGTGAAGACCGAGCCGACGCCGCCCGCCAGCCCGTCGGGGGCCGCGTGAAACGCGGGAAGCGGCGCGGCAAGGCGCGGGGCTCCGGCACGCTCGCCGCCGACTTCACGCGCGGCATGGTGGCGACCGGCCTGCTGACCGCCGTCCAGGACCGCTGGGTGACGGGCGCCGAGCCCCCCGCGCCGCGCACCATCCTGCGCCATGGCCTGCAGGGCGGTGCGGCGCTGGCCGCCGCCAGCGTCGCCGCCGACGCCCTGCGCACCCGCGACTACGCGCGCCTCGCCCTGGCGGTCGCCGCCGGGGCGGCGGGCGTGGTCATGATCGAGCATCTGCTGAATCCGGCGGACGAGCCGCCGCAAGAACGGCCGAAAAACGAGGACCCCCATGGCTAAGAAGATCAAGAAGGCGTTGAAGAAGCTGAAGAAGCAGCAGCGCCAGTACGAAGCCGCCGTGGCCGCCGGCGGCGCCCCCATTGGAGGTGGCATGGGGGCCAATGCCGCGCGGGGGCAGGGGCTTCTCGGCGGGCTGACCGGCCTGCTGCCGTCGCGCCGGTCCGAGCAGTTCCTGGTCGGGCTTCTGGTCGGGGCGGCGGTGGCCTATGTGCTGTCCGACGAGGAGCTGCGCGGCAAGATCGTGAAGTCCGGCCTGAAGCTCTACGGCAACCTCGCCGGCGGCCTCGCCGAGATGAAGGAGCAGATGGCCGACCTCCAGGCCGAGCTGGAGGCGGAACAGGCCGGAGCGTTATGAGCGGCCCGCCCTGGTTCCTGCGGCTGGAGCCGGTCCATCGGGTTCCGGGGCGCATCCGCCTGCGCTACGCCTGCCGTCCCGGCACCCCCGCCGACGAGGCGACCCTGCACCGGGTGGTGGAGGCGGTCGCCGGCGTGGCGTCGGTCCGGGCGAGCCGCGCCGCGCGGTCGCTTGTCATCCGCTACGACCCGGCGGTGACCGACGCCACGGCGCTGTGCCTTACGCTGGCCGCCCTGCCGATCCCTGAGGCGGCTCCGCCCTCCCCGGCGGCGGATGGCGGGGAGAATCACGGCGCGACGCTGGTCCGCAGCCTCGCCACGCTGGCCGGCGGCTTCCTGCTGCCCATGCCGCTGCGCCTGCCGCTGTCGCTGGCCGTCGCCCTGCCGATGCTGCGCGAGGGCGTGGCGATCTACGGGCGGGAGGGCGTCAACTCCCACGTGCTGGAAGCGGCGGCGGTGGCGATCTCCCTGGCGCGGCGGGACTTCACCGCGGCCAACACCACCGTCTTCATGCTGGCGCTCGGCGAATACATGGAGGACTCCATCGCCCGCCGGTCGGACGCGCTGCTGAAACGGCTGCTCCGCCCGTCGAGCGATCAGGTGTGGCTGCTGCGCGACGGGGTGGAGGTCCAGGTGCCCGCCGACACCGTCCTGGTCGGCGACAGCGTGGTCATCGGCGCCGGGACGGTGATCCCGGTGGACGGCACGGTGCTGAGCGGGGAGGCGACCGTCAACGAGGCCGCCATGACCGGCGAGAGCGCCCCGGTGGTCAAGCAGCGCGGCTCCGCCGTCCTCTCCGGCACGCTGATGGAGGAGGGTCGGCTGGTCGTCTACGCCGAGCATGTCGGCAGCCACACCGCCGCCGCCCGCATCGCCGATTACGTCGAACAGTCGCTGACGGCCAAGAGCGAGGCGCAGCTCGACGCGGCGCGGCTGGCCGACCGGCTGGTGCCCACGGTGCTGAAGCTGGCCGGCGGGTCCTTCCTGATGACCGGCGACTGGCGAAGCGCGGCGTCGGTGCTCCAGGCCGACTATTCCTGCGCGCTGAAGCTGGCGACCCCGGTGGCCTTCAAGTCGGCCATGTACGGGGCGGGGCAGGCGGGCATCCTGATCAAGGGCGCCAACGCGCTGGAGCGGCTGGCCCAGGCCGACACGGTGATCTTCGACAAGACGGGCACGCTGACCACCGGCGACCTTCAGGTGACCGATTCCATCGCCTTCGACCCGACCTTCAGCCCCGACGACCTGATCTGCCTCGCCGCCTCGGTGGAGGAGCATTACTTCCACCCGCTGGCGATGGCCGTGGTCAACGCCGCCAAGGAAACGCACAACCGCCACTTTGACCATCAGGAGGTGAAGTTCATCGTCGCCCACGGGGTGGCCAGCGTCATCGACGGCAAGCGCATCGTCGTCGGCTCCCGCCACTTCATCGAGGACGACGAGGGCATCGACACCACGGCCCACCGCGCGGCCATCGACGCGCTGCACCGCGACGGCAAGACGCTGCTGTTCATCGGCTTCGGCGGGGTGCTGGCCGGCGTGCTGGCGCTGAAGGACAGCGTGCGGGCGGCCAGTGCGGCGACCATCGCGCGGCTGCGGCGGGCCGGCGTGAAGCGGGTGCTGATGCTGACCGGCGACCACCGCGACCGCGCCGCCGAGCTGGCCGCGGAGCTGCGCCTCGACGGCTTCCACGCCGACCTGCTGCCCACCGACAAGGCCCGCATCATCGAGGACCTGAGCCGCGCGGGCGCGCGCATCGCCTTCATCGGCGACGGCATCAACGACGCCCCGGCGCTGGCCGGCGCCCATGTCGGCATCGCCATGCAGAAGGGGGCGGACATCGCCCGGCTGACCGCCGACGTGGCGCTTCTGGAGGACCGGATCGAGCGGGTGGCCGACGCCAAGGAGACGGCGAACGCCGCCATGGCGCTGATCGCCCGCAACTACCGCCTGACGGTCGGGCTGAACAGCGCGATCCTCGGCGCCGCCGCGCTGGGCCTGCTGTCCCCGGTGGGCACCGCCGTGCTGCACAACGGGACCACGATCGGGATTCTGCTCAACGCGCTGCGCCGCGCGCCGGCGGCGTCGTTGCCCCCTCCCCAACCCTCCCCCGCTTCGCGGGAGAGGGAGGCTTAGGCGAATCGGCGGCAGTTCCCTCCACCTCGCAGAGGGGGAGGGTTAGGGAGGGGGCAGGACCTCAGCGCCCCAACCCCTCCCACGCGGCGAAGGACTCCGCCGGCGGCGACAGGTACAGGCTGGGCACCCAGCCGTCCGGAATCGGGACGGTCGCCGCGTGGGTCCGGTTGTGGGCCAGCAGCTTCGGCAGGACGTGGGTGTGCGGACCCTCCGGGCTGCGGCCGTCGGGCGGCGGGATCGGCTGGCTGACCTCGATCCGGCCGAAGGGGCCGATGAAGACGCGGTCGGGGCTGAGCGCCGGCAGGTCGGGCGGCAAGGGGTTGCCCGGCGCCAGCAGCTCCGTCCCGACCACCGCTCGCAGGCGGGCGATGGTGGCGGGGTCGGCGCTGCGGACGCAGACGTCGGTCTGGAAGACGCCCAGCCCGAGGTCGAACAGCCGGGCGCCGCGGTCCGCCTCGGCGATGGCCGCGTCGTCGGGACCCAGTTCGGTCACCACGCCGCGCCGGTTCATCGCGCCGACGTGGCGGGGCAGGCAGAGGGCCACGGCGAGGCTGCCGCCGCGCGTCCGGTAGGGCACCGGGCGGATGGCCGGCGTGGGGCGCAGGCGCAGCCCGCCGCGGGCGGTCCGCGCCTCCAGCTCCACGCCGTCGTCGCGCAGGGCGACGGGCTCGTCCGGGTCGCGGATGAACTCCGCGATGGCGCCGAAGGCGCCGAGGCTCCAGCCGGTGGCCGGGTTGTTCAGCGCGTCGCGCAGCAGGGAAGGCAGGTCGCTCATCGGGTCGTCTCCGTGTCGGGAATCGGGGATGGCAGGGCGCGCCAGGGAAGCAGGAAGGGTTCGCCGCCGGCCTCGCCCCGGTGGACGGCGATGCCGTAGGCGGCGCGCAGATGGGCGTCGGTCAGCACCCGGCCGGGCGGCCCGTCGGCCAGCACGCCGCCGCCCGACAGCAGGATCAGCCGGTCGCAGAAGCGGGCGGCCAGGGTCAGGTCGTGCAGCACCGCCACCACGCCGCTGCCCCGGCGGGCGGCGTCGCGCAGCAGCGCCATGCAGGCCAGTTGATGGCCGGGATCGAGCGCGGCGACCGGCTCGTCAGCCAGCAGCACGGGCGCCTCGGTCGCCAGCGCGCGGGCGAGCAGGACGCGCATCCGCTCGCCCCCTGACAGGGTGCCGACGATCCGGTCGCGCAGGTGCGCGGCGTCGGCGGTGGCGAGCGCCCGCTCCACCGCCGCGCGGTCCGCCGCGGTGATCCCGCCCAGCGCGCCGCGGTGGGGCAGGCGGCCCAGCAGGACCAGCGCCTCGGCGCGCAGCGGCCAATGCACCGGGCCGCTCTGCGGCAGATAGGCGATGCCGCGGGCAAGCGCCCGGCGCCCGGTCTGCGCGGCGGACCGCCCGTCGAAGGTGACGCAGCCCGCCGCCGGCTCGGCGAGGCCGGCGAGGAGGCGCAGCAGGGTGGTCTTGCCGGCGCCGTTCGGGCCGATCAGCCCGGTGAAGGCGCCGGGCTCGATGGCGAGGCTGACGTCGGTCAGGATGGTGCGCCCGCCGGCTTTGGCCGAGAGGCCGTGGGTTTCGATGCGCATCACGCCTCCTCCCGCCGCAGCCGGGCGATCAGGACGATCAGGAAGGGTGCCCCGATCAGGGCGGTGACCACGCCCAGCTTCAGTTCCGGCCGCGTCGGCAGCAGCCGGACCGCGATGTCGGCGGCGAGCGTCAGGCACGCCCCGGCGAGGCCCGCAAGCAGCAGCAGCCGACCGGGCCGCGCTCCGGCCAGCGGGCGCATCAGGTGCGGGGCCACCAGCCCGACGAAGCCCACGGCGCCGGTGACCGACACCGCGCTGCCCACCGCCAGCGCCGCCCCGGCGATCAGCCGGACGCGCAGCCCGGTGAGGTCGAAGCCCAGGCTGCGCGCCGCGTCCTCCCCCAGGGTCAGCGCGTCGAGCGCGCGGGCGCCGGAGAGGCAGAGCGCCCAGCCCGCCAGCATCGGCGGCAGGACGAGCCAGAGCTGGTCGGTGCCGCGGTCGGCCAGCGACCCCATCAGCCAGAACACGATCTCCAGCGCCGCGTAGGGGTTGGGGGCGAGGTTGAGGGCCAGCGCGGTCAGCGACCCGGCGAGGCTGTTGATGGCGATGCCGCCGATGACCAGCGCCGTCGTTCCGGCCCCCCGCGCCGCCATCAGGTTCAGCAGCACCGCGGCGGCGGCGGCCCCGGCCATGCCGCCCAGCGGCAGGGCGAGCGACAGCGTGGCGGACAGGCCGCTGTAGAAGACGATCACCGCGCCCAGCGCCGCGGCACTCGACACGCCGACCAGCCCCGGTTCGGCCAGCGGATTGCGCAACCAGCCCTGCATCGCCGCGCCGGTCAGCCCCAGGCTGAAGCCGACCAGCAGGCCGAGCAGAGCGCGCGGCAGGCGCAGCTCGGCCAGCACCAGAGCGGCCAGGGTGGGGCGCCCGGCGAGCCAGTCGGACAAAGCGGCGCCCAGGTCGAACGGCACATAGCCGACCGCCGCCGACACCGCGCAGAGCACCAGCGCCAGGAGCGTCAGCCCGGCGACCAGGGCAGGGTAGGGTATGCGCGAGTCCCGGATCATGGCAGCGCCTCCAGCGCGGCGGCCAGCCGCTCGGCGGCCTCGGCGATCTGCGGGCCGGGGCAGGTCCACAGGCGGGTGGGCAGCGACAGCGTACGGACCCGGTGGTTCAGAGCCTTCAGGGCGGGGTGGTGCAGAAGGGCGACGGCCAGCGACGGCGGCGCGTCGGGTGCGGCGTCGACGATCAGCACGTCCGCGCCGCCCAGAATGATGGCCTCCAGCGGCATGGCGCCCTGGCTGCCCAGCGGCAGGCGGTCGGCCATGTTCTCCAAACCGGCGCGGCTCAGGATTTCGTCGACCAGCGACCCGGACCCGGCGACGAAGCCGTTGGGCCGCAAGACCACCGCGGTCGGGCGCGGTCCCGGCGCGGCGGGGGGCAGGGCGTCGAGGCGCGAGAGCAGGTCGGCGACCAGCGCCTCCCCCCGTTCCGGCTCACCGACAGCGCGGGCGAGGCCGCGGATCTGCTCCGCCACCCCCGCCACGCTCTGCGGGACATCCAGCTCCAGCAGCGGCGTGTCCAGCCGCCTCAGCAGCCCGACCGCGACCCGCGTGGTGTAGCGCCCGGCGACGATCAGGTCGGGGTTGAGCGGCAGGATTTCCTCCGCCGTCCCGTGGTTGACCGGCACCCGCGCCGCCGGCTCTGCCACCGTGGAGGCGCGGGGATCGCGCGCCAGCCACGTCACCGACGCGAGGCGCTCCGGCCCGACGAGCCGCAACAGCAGCTCGTCGGCGCAGAGATTCAGGGAGACGATGCGCTGCGGTTTGCCGGGCGGTGCCTCCCACGCCGCCGCCGGCCCTCCCGCCATCAGCAGGAGGGCGGCGGCCAGCCCGATAAGGACGGGCCTCACAGCGACAGCCGCAGCCCGAGATAGCCGGCCCGTCCCGGAGCGCCGTAGGTCCAGACCTCCTGGTACCGGCGGTCGAACAGGTTCTCCACGCGCCCGAAAACCTCGACTCCTTCGGACAGCGCGTAGGACCCGGCCATGTTGACCAGGGTGTAGGGTGCCAGATTCACGACCTGACGGTTGTAGAAGGGATCGTAGGCCCAGTCGCTGGACCGCCCGTTGTAGACGACGCCGAGGTTGGCGTTCGCCCGGTCCTCCAGGAAGCGGTAATTGACGTTCAGGCTGGCGAGCTGCTTGGGCCGGCGCACCAGCTCCGCCCCCGTGGAATCCTCGCCGTCGGTCCAGGTGTAGGAGCCGCGGACGGTCAGCCGGTCCAGCGGCTCCACCGACAGGCCAAGCTCGAAGCCGCGGATGTGGGATTCGCCCGGCATATTGACGGAGGTTCGGCCGGTGCCGGTGATCAGGTCGCGGATGCGCTGGTCGAACCACGTGCCGTCCACCGACGCCCGGGTGCCCCACAGCGCCTGATCGAAGCCGGCGTCCCAGCCGCGCGCCCGTTCCGGCTTCAGGTTCGGGTTGCCGGCGTAGGTGGCGGTGTAGCCGTACAGCTCGAACAGGGTGGGATTCTTGACGCCCGTGCCGTAGGAGGCGCGCAGCTTCGTCCCGCTCTCCTCGATGAGGTAGGCCGCCGTGGTGCGCCATGTGGTGGCGTCGCGGAACAGGTCGTTGTCGTCGTGGCGGACGCTGCCGGTCAGGGTCAGCCGGTCGAACAGGCCCAGCTTGTACTGCCCCACCAGCCCGGTGGAACCGATGGAGCGGTCGAAGCTGGAGTAGGCGCTGCGGCTGATTGCCTTGTCCTCCTCATGCTCCACGGCGGCGGTCAGCACATGGTCGGCGGGGCCGCTGCTCAGCGTAAGGTTGGTCTGGTAGTCGGCCTTGGTCTTGCGCCCGTCGTAGCGGCTGGTCACCGTCTTGGCGTCGTCGCGGTAGTCGCGCTGCTGGCGGCCATGGGTCAGGCCGACGATGTGCTCCCACTTCCCGTCGAGAAGGGCGATCTTGCCCTGGAGCCGCCCGAAATACTGCTCTCCGGCGGTGCTGGTCCCGTCATCGACGGCGCCGCGCCCGCCGATGAAGCCGTCGGTGTCGGTGCGGAAGCGGGTGTAGCGGCCGGTCACCGCGATCTCGCTGCGCTCGGTCGGCCGGACGGCGGCGTTTCCGGTCAGCGTGCCGTTGCGGTAGCCGTCCTTCTCCGGGTTGCCGAGCCGCTTGTCGGCGACCGACACGCCGTCGCTGGTGACGCCCTGGCCGCTGAGGAACAGATCGTAGCGGTCGGTCCCGGTGCCGAAGGAGGCCCGCCCGGCGGCGGTGCCGAAGGACCCGCCCTCGACGGCGGCGCGGAACCGGGGGGCGCCGGCGCCGCGGCGGGTCACGATGTTGATGACGCCGCCGACCGCGTCGGAGCCGTAGAGCGCGCTCTGCGGGCCGCGCAGCACCTCGACGCGCTCAACATCGCCGGCCAGCAGATTGGCGAAATCGTATTCGGAACCGGCGGCGGGATCGTTCACCTCGATCCCGTCGATCAGGACGAGCGTCTGGTTGCCCTCGGACCCGCGGATGCGGAGCTGGGTCAGGGTGCCCATCGGGCCGGTGCGGTTGACGGCGACGCCGGGCACCGCGCGCAGCGCGTCGGACAGCAGACGGGTCTGGCGCTGCTCCAGCTCCTCATGGGTGATGATGGTCAGGGCGCTGCCGGTTTCCTCGGCGGCGGTGGGGACGCGGTTGGCGGTCACCGAGACCGGCGGAAGCGTCGTGATGGTGGTGGAATCGGCGAAGGCCGAGGTGGAGAAGGCAAGGCTTCCCAGAAGGGCGGCGAAGGACGCCGTCCGGTGAAGGCGGGGAATGCGGACACTCATTGAGACCTCGGGCGGGACGCCGGTGGCACGTCACCGCGAACGAAGTCCCACCGGACGCTCCACGAACGGAGTCCCGGTTCGACGACCTTCGGTGCACCCCGCCCGAACGTGTTCGCGTGTGACCACGACTGACGGCAGGTCTCCTGGCTCGCGGGTTATCGTCGGCCCATCGCCTTCCCAGGATCGCGATCCCAGTGGCATTCCGATGGACGACTCGCCGCTTACAGTTGCGGGGGCAGCCCCGGCGTTGGACCTTCGCACGGCGTTTTGCCGCGGAGTCCGCACCGTGTTCCCATTTTCAGCCCTTTCGGGCAACCGTCGGGTGCGACGCTACGCGGACGGAGCGGCTCCGGTCAAGCCGCAATCCGTTCCTTTCGTCCAGCCTGTGTCAGAGCGTGGTTCTCGGCCCGACCGCGGACCCATCCGGCATGGGCGGCACCATCTCCTTGCAATTGCCCACGCAATAGGTCTGCGCTTCGATCCGGCCGCCACAGGATTTATAGCAATCATTGTAATCGGAGGAGCAGGTGAGATTGCTGTAGCAGCTGGGGTTCCGGTCGAAATCGCTGAATGTCTTGATCTTTTTCTTGTCCGCATCCTTGGGCAAGGAACGGAGATAGGCCTGATATTCGCCCTGGGCGCGGGTCGTCGCCTCGGCCCGGCAGGTCTGAACGGCCAGCTCCTTCGCGGATTGGCAGATCGTCTGCGCCTGCTTGCACTGGGCGACACAGAGCTTTCCCGCCTCGCTGACGGGTGGAAAATAGCTTGCGACCGTCTCGAAACGCGGGCCGCAACCGGCCAATCCGGCTGCCAGCAGGCAGCCGAGCAGAATGGAACGCCGCATCATTGTGGGTGTCCTGCCGTGAATTACCGTCAATCGCTACGAACAACCCACCGGTTCGGAATCATCCATGGGCGACACGGAATTCGCAAAGCCGGCTCCCGGACCGGAACGCCGGCAACCCATGGGCGATCAACCGGCTGGTGTCGTTGCCTGCGGCCATCGCACCGACCACGATCCGGAAAGGACGCGCCCCCCTCTTGTCGCCGGGAGAGGGCCTGACTACATGACGGTTGAGGTCCGGGCCCCTCTGGCAGCGTCGCCCGGCGCTGTGATGTCGGACTTCCCATAGAGCCGTCGCCTTGGCGCGGCCTTGCGGAAGCTGGCCCCGACATTTCCCATGGGTCCTGCTCCCCACAAGGTCCACCGCCGGACGATGGCACCCGACGGGCCTTTGGGAGACATCGACATGGACCGCAGCGAACCAACATCCTGACTGACCGCCACGCCTCCACGACGAATGATGGAGGCGGGTGTTCCGACGCGCCGCGGCCGAGCCGTTGCGCGCGTCTTTGCGTTGGCCGCAGACCCGCGGCCTCGTTTCCAGTCCGGGCCCCTCTGGCCGATGCGTCCCGCCGTGGCGCACCGGTGATGTCGGACTGCTCATGTGACGATCGAAGTCTCCGCTTGCGGGAGCGGAGTGCATGAAGCAAGGGACAGTTCCATGGACCAGATCGTTTTAATGTGGGCCGGCTTCGCCGTCTTCGTTGCCGTGCTTTTGGCCTTTGATCTTGGTGTATTTTCCAAGAAATCCCATGTGATTTCCGGCCGTGAGGCGCTGATGCGCTGCGCGGCTTATTCCACTCTGGCGATGATCTTCGCGGCCGGCGTCTTTCATTTCCAAGGGTCGCAGAAGGGGCTGGAGTTCCTGACCGGCTACCTGATCGAATACAGCCTGAGCGTCGACAACATCTTCGTCATCGCGCTGATCTTCACCCATTTCGCGGTGCCGCCGCAGTACCAGCACCGGGTGCTGTTCTGGGGCATCCTGGGGGCGCTGGTGATGCGCGGCGTGCTGATCGTGGCGGGCACGGCGCTGATCCAGGAATTCCACTGGATCATCTACATCTTCGGCGCCTTCCTGATCTTCAGCGGCATCAAGATGCTGATGTCGGTGGACGACGAGCCGGATATGGAGAACAACCGGATCGTCAAGTTCGTCCGCTCCCGCTTCCGCATGACCGACGGCTACGAGGGGCAGAACTTCTTCGTGATGCGCGACGGCGTGCGGATGATGACGCCGCTGTTCCTCGTGCTGATCCTGATCGAGTTCACCGATCTGGTCTTCGCCGTCGACTCCATCCCGGCGGTCTTCTCGGTGACCACCGACCCGTTCATCGTCTGGACCTCCAACGTCTTCGCGATCCTCGGCCTGCGCGCGCTCTACTTCGCGCTGGCCTCGATCATCCACCGTTTCCATTACCTGAAGTACGGCCTGTCGCTGGTTCTGGTGGTGGTCGGCGCCAAGATGATGCTGGTCGACATCTACAAGATGCCGACGGCGCTGGCGCTGGGCATCACGGCCGTCCTGGTCGGCGGCTCCATCGTCTTCTCGATGCTGAAGACCCGTGGCGAGGCGGCTCCGGAGGCCGCGGACGGCGAGGCCCGCCGCTGGTGGGTGCCCGGCAGCCCGGCCAAGGGTGCCGGCGGCTCGGCCCCGGCGTCCTCCAGCGAGGCGGCCGCGGCGTCCTCGGACGGCAAGGGCCGGTAAGACGCCCGGTCCAAAGGGCAAGGGCAAAAGGCGGGGCGTCCGGTCCGGTGGATCGGGCGCCCCGCGCGTTTCCGGGCCATGGTATTCGCAAAAGTGGTAATGCCGGTTTCACGACGACGATGATGTGGATGTGCGGGGCGGATGGCGCCCCGCTTGGCGATCCTCGCCAACCCTTTCCAACCCAAGGAAGAGACATCCATGCTTATCGGCACGCAGTTCAACGGCGCTCAACCGGCCTCCATCGCCCTGTCCGCGCTTCCCATCCCGTCGGGACCCCTGTCCGGCCTGCTCCAGGCGGCCCGCGACGAACTCGTCGCCTTGGCGTCCGGCCGCGGGGTCACGCTTTCCGTCGCGTTCGACATGCCGGAGCTGGTGCGGGTCAACGAGGCGGCGGTGGCCGCTGGCTCCTGGGAGCCGATGCTTCCGGCGGCCCATCCGGCCTGCCGCTCCCTGACCCCGGCCAACGCCTTCTGGATCCGCGGGACGGCCGCCTCCGGCGACGTGGTCACCGCCCAGGCCGGGCTGCTCTACGATTGCACCGCCCAGTCCATCGGCGACCGCTTCAACGCCATGACGGTGTTCTACGACGACCCGGCCACCCAGGCTCCGGACGGCGAATGGTGCACCTGCACGTCCGACACCGCCAACGGCACGCGCGGTCGGGTGGTGTGGACGAACGCGGGATGGACGCGGCCCGACTTCCAGGGTCGCGGGCTGTTCCCGATTTGCCAGCGGGTGAACAAGCTGGCGGCGTGGCTGCTGTGGTCGCCGACCTGGTTCATCTCGGTCGTCGATCCCGACATCGTCCCGGTTTGGGCGGAACGGAAGATGGGGCCGCGCCACATCGACGACGAGCCGGCCATCACCTACAACCAGATCGGCCTGAAGACGCTGCCGATGCACCTCGTGCGCTTCAGCCGCGCGCAGTTCCTCGGCGATCTGGCGCAGCTCGCCGCGGACCTCGCCCAGGCGGCGTGACGCGAGGGACCGCCTGATTCAGCCGTCGATCAGCGCCAGCAGGGCCTGACGGCGGTGGCCCAGTGACCAGCCGAACAGGAGGTGCCGGTAATTGACGGGCGGACGGGGAAGTCCGGTGATCACCAGATGGTTGTACACCGGCTCCCCGCCCTCCACCGCCTCCCGGTACTGCGCGTCGATGGCCTGGGCGTAGGCGCTGTGCACGTCCTCGAGATGGGGCTTGCCGATGTTCTGGTCGGCCCAGCGGTCGCCGAAGACCCGGCGGGTCGGCTCCCCGATGTAGCGGAAGCACAATGGCCCGCCGTCCCGCGCCGTCAGGATGACGCAGCGCGGCAGCAGCCCGGTGCTTTTCAGGTCGTCGTGCAGGCCCGGACCGAACGTGGGATTCCGCTTCCACACGGCGATCATGTCCTGGTGCCAGTCGAGCGCCGTGCGCAACGGCTGCCGGTGGATGTCGACGCGGGTCGCCGCCGGCTCGGCGGGGGGCGGATCGCCGCGGCGACCGCGCAGGATCGTCACCAGACCGCGGGCAAGCGGCCCGGCGATGCGATCCTTGAGAAACCCGGTTGACGGCGGTGTGATGGGCAAGGCAACCGTCACTCCCCGACCTCTTTCCTCGGCGACAGGAACTCCGACGCCATAGCCTGATAGATCCGCCGCGCCGCGTCCAGGGCCACGCTCCCCGCCTTGGCCCCGGCGGCGAGCATCCGGCCGGTCGGCTTGGTCGGCAGGGCCTTCGGCATCGCGGCCTCGATGGCGTCGGCCGCCTGGTCGAAGCGGGCGATGGCCTCGCGCTGCGCGATGCGCTCCAGAGCCGTCACGGCATCGTCGAGAAGGGGGAGCAGCCGCTCGGCGCCGGCTCCCTGGTCCGCCATCGCGGCGCGGCAGGCCCGCAGCGTGGCGAGAACCCCCGCCAGGTCCTGGGCGGGTGCCGCCGCCAGGGCGTCCGGCACCGGATTCCGGCCCACGGCCGGACCGATGCCCGCTTGCTCGGCGGCGGCCTGGAGCTGGTCCAGGAACAGGGCCACGCCCTCCCCGAGGGCCAGGGCCTTCGTGTCCTCGACGATCCCCTCCTGGCAGAGGGCGTGGGCGAGGCGTGCCTCGCGCGCCGTCGACAGGGGCAACTGCCGGACCATCAGGCTCGACAACTCGCGGATGCCGCCGTTCAGCAGGTCGAAGGCATGGGGGCCGCTCGGCGGGTTGGCGACGATGTCGGACATCTGCTCCGCGGCTCTGGTGAACAGCGTGTCGCGCCGGTCGAAGGCCTTGGTCAGATCAAGGGCGGCATCCGGCGCGCGGCCGCCGTTCCGTTGCCCAGAGCGCATCCTGCCTGCCTTTCCGTGATCCTGAAGACCCACGTTCCTGAAGATGGAGGCCCGCCGGTTCCGGTCTGTCCGCCGGAAGCCGCGCTTCCCCGGATGGGCGAGCCAGTATTTCACAATGGGGGGTTGTCAACAACCCGGGCATTCGCTCGATCGGGGAGTCTCCGCGATCGGAATGCGCATCAGGGCTGCGGCCGGGCGTGTCGGGGGCCGGCCTGTCGCGGGCTGGCGGATCGGCCGGTCGCGCGCGCCGCCGGTCGGCCGGTTCCGGTCCGGCGGGCGCGGAGATGGCCGACCGCGTCAGCCCACGGCGTTGAAGTCGTCCAGCAGGGCGGCGATGCGCCCGCTGTCGCTCTGGTCCATGATGACGCGGGCGCGGCGGGTGGCCTCCTGGAGGTCCAGCTTGCGGATCCGGCGCTTCACCAGGGGGATGGCCGGCGGCACCATCGACAGGTCGCGCACGCCCAGCCCGAGCAGAAGCGCGGTGTAGCGCGAATCGCCGGCGATCTCGCCGCAGACCGACACCGGGATGCGGGCGCGCAGCGCCGCCTCGATGGTGAACTGGATCAGGCGCAGCACCGCCGGGTGCAGCGGGTCGTAGAGCGAGGCGACCTGCTCGTCGCCGCGGTCGATGGCCAGCGTGTACTGGGTCAGGTCGTTGGTGCCGATGGAGAAGAAGTCGGCGGCGTAGGCCAGGGCGTCCGCGGACAGGGCCGCGCCCGGCACCTCCACCATCACGCCGACCGGCGGCAGAGGGTCCGCGATGGGCACGCCGCGACGGCGCAGGCGGCGGGCCACCTGGCCCATCATCTCGCGCACGCGCTGCACCTCGGCGACCGAGCAGATCATCGGCAGCAGGATGCGCAGCGGCCCGTGGACGCCGGCCCGCAGCATGGCGGCGAGCTGCGTCTCCAGCAGCTTCGGCTCGCGCAGGCCCAGCCGGACGGCGCGCAGGCCGAGCGCCGGGTTCGCCGGCTCGCCGTAGCGGCCCGCCATCCAGCCGGCCAGCTTCTCCCCGCCGACATCCATGGTGCGGGCGGTGACGGTGCGCCCGCCCATGCCCTCCACGATGGAGCGCAGGACGGTGTACTGCTCGTCCTCGTCCGGCAACTGGTCGCGGTTCATGAACAGGAACTCGGTGCGCAGCAGCCCGATGCCCTGCGCCCCGTTCTCCAGCGCGTGGTCGAGGTCGCGCGGCAGCTCCAGATTGGCCTGGAGCGTCACCGCGGTGTTGTCGCGGGTGACCGCCGGCAGCTTGCGCAGGCCCTTCAGCTGCTCGCGCTCGCGCTCGCGCTCGGCGCGGCGTTGCCGGTAGTCCTCCAGCACCTCGGGTGTGGGGTCGATGATGACGCGCCCCTGGACACCGTCGACGATGACCGTGATCCCGTTCTTCAGGCCGGACAGCAGCCCGCCGACGCCCAGCACCGCCGGAATGCCCAGCGAGCGCGCCATGATCGCCGTGTGCCCCTCGGCGCCGCCGAGCACGGTGGCGAAGCCAGCGACGCGGCGCGGGTCGAGCAGGGCGGTGTCCGCCGGGGTCAGCTCCTCGGCCAGGATCACCGCGCCGGGGTTGAGCATCGAGAAGGCCTGATACTCGTGGCGCATCAGGTTGCGGATCAGGCGCCGTCCCACCTCGCGCACGTCGGCGATGCGCCCGGCGAGGTAGCTGTCCTCCATGCTCGCGAAGGTCTGGGCGATGGTGGCGATCTCGGCCTGGACGGCGGCCTCGGCGTTGACCATCTCCTGCTGGATGCGACGCTCGACGCCGCGGGTCAGGCGGGAGTTGGTGACCATCGCCAGATGGGCGTCCAGAAGGAAGCCGATCTCCTCCGACGCCGAGCCGGGCAGCACCAGCGCCTTGGCCTTCAGCTTGCGGATCTGGCGGCGCGCCTTGCCGCAGGCGTCGGCGAAGCGCGCGGCCTCGGCCTCCACCTGATCGGCGGCGAGCGTGTATTCGGGAACGCGGACGGCGCCGCTCTCCACCACATGGGCCGGGCCGATGGCAATGCCGGGCGAAACGCCCAGCCCGCGCAACGACCGCCCCTGGCCGGCGGCCGGAACGTCAGTCTTCATCGAACTTGCGGGTGATCAGATCCACGAGCGCCGCCATGGCCTCCTCGGCCTCGCGGCCATAGGCGTACAGCTCCACCGAGGTGCCGGGGCCGGCGGCCAGCATCATCAGGCCCATGATGGATTCGCCCGACACCTGCGTCTCGCCACGCCGCACCTCGATCTCGCAATCGAAGGTGGCGACCAGCTTCACGAACTTCGCCGCCGCGCGGGCGTGCAGGCCGCGCTGGTTGCTGATCGTGACGGTCTGGCAGATTTCGGGATTCCTCTCCGGATTCTGTCCGTCAATGCCAGGGGCGCCTTGGATGGGCGCCTTCTCGTCTGGAGAACTCATCGGGTCACCCGTCCGACAGCAGCGAGGAAGCGACGTTGATGTATTTCTGACCGGCCTCCCGCGCGGCGGTCACGGCGTGGGTCAGCGTCTCCTGGCGGCGCACGCTGGCCAGCTTGATCAGCATCGGCAGGTTCACGCCGGCGATCACCTCGACCTTCGCCTTGTCCATGATGGAGATGGCGAGGTTGGACGGGGTTCCGCCGAACATGTCGGTCAGCACGACGACGCCGGACCCGTCGTCCACGTCGGCCACGGAGTTCAGAATGTCCTGACGGCGCTGCTCCATGTCGTCGTCTGGGCCGATGCACACGGCCCGCACCTGCTGCTGCTCACCCACCACATGCTCCAGCGCGGCGATGAACTCTTCCGCGAGGCGCCCGTGGGTTACCAGAACCATACCGATCATGGGACATCCTTCAATTCTGGAGCCTCCCCCGAAGCCACATTCTTATTGCGGCACTTATGAACGATCCCTTATCCGGATCGATCCAACCCACCCGTTGGGCCAACCCACCCCTTGGGCCAACCATCCCGGCCACCCGTTCCGCTGTCAGCCGGCCCGCGGGGCCTGCCGTTCCAGCTCCCGGTGGCTGATCCCCACCTTCAGACCCAGCCCGTCCAGCCAGGCGGCCAACCGTTCGGCGACGAACACGGAGCGGTGCTTGCCGCCGGTGCAGCCGACCGCGATGGTCAGGTAGCTCTTGCCCTCCTGGTTGTAGCGCGGCAGAAGCGGCTGCAACAGGTCCGTCAGATGACGGAAGAATTCGGCGAAATCCGGGTCGCCCTCCACCCGCGCCGCCACGCGGGGGTCGAGGCCGGTCAGCGGTCGCAGATCCGGATCATAGTGGGGATTCGTCAGGAAACGTACGTCGAACACGAGGTCCGCCTCGCGAGGCAACCCCATCCGGAACGAGAAGGAGGTGACGAAGACCTGCAGCGCCGCCTGGGTGCCGATCTGGAAGTTGCCGGCCAGGATGCGGCGCAGGTCATGGATCGACAATTGCGTGGTGTCGATGGTCACGTCGGCCTGCTGCTTCAACGGCAGCAGCATGGCGCGTTCCAGCTGGATGCCGTCCGGCACCGGGCGGTCGATGGCCAGAGGGTGGCGGCGGCGCGTCTCGGTGAAGCGGCGCTGCAGCGTCTCGTCCCCGCAATCGAGGAAGACCAGACGCACCTCCAGCTCCGCATGGGCCTTCAGCGCCTCGACCTCCTCCAGCATGGCGTGGGCGGAGAAGTCGCGGGTGCGGCTGTCGATGACCAGGGCCAGCGGGCGCCGGCGCGGATCGGCCTGCTCCAGCAGCGCCGGGACCAGCGAGAGACGCAGGTTGTCCACCGCCTCGTAGCCGAGATCCTCCAGCGCCTTCAGGGCGACGGACATGCCGGCGCCGGACATGCCGGTGACGAGCACGAGCTGTCCGCCCTGTCCTGGGGATCGTTCCAACGGCGGTTCCTGCAAGGGGCGTGGATCGGTCATGGCAGCTCCGGCGCCTTTCCGAGCGAACCCGCCCGCGCGGCGCCGGCGGCGAGTTTCAGCTTGGCCGGCGCCGAGGCGTCGAAGGGGCAGAGGGCGAGGCGCGGCACGGTCCGGTCGAGAAGATCCGCGGTTTCCTCCTCGGGCAGGCGTTCCACGGCGCCGCGCGGCACCAGATCGACGACCAGACCGATCTCCGCCTCCGTGGCGGCGGGCACCGGCACGATGCCGACCCCCCGAACCTCCAGCAGTCCGGCCAGCGCCGCCGGCGCCGTCGCCATCACCCTGCCATCGTCCACACGCAGCTCCACCCGGTCGTCGGCCACCAACAGCGCCCCCGCGTCGATCATCCGCAGGGCCAGATCGGACTTGCCACTGCCCGACGGTCCCCGCAGCAGCACGCCGACGGACGTTCCGTCCCGGTCGCCGCCGTTACCCAGGCCGCCATTCCATGTGCCGACCAGGACGCAGGTGCCATGAATCGTTGCCATGATCCCGCGAAGGTGAGGTGTGCCGCCGCTTCTGTCAATGGGATGCCGAAAATGCATCCTTTTCCCGCCCGATACGCCTCCAATGCGCCGGCGGGACCACCATGGCCCCGAACCGGGGCGATGCCTCCTTCAGCGCCACCGCCTTCAGCCCGGCCGGTCGCAGCCGGCGTTCAGGGTCAGGCACGGGGTGGGGCGGGCGGTGCGGCGGATGTCCAGCAGCTCGCTGGCCAGCGCGTCGCGCCGCCGGATCATTTCGTCCAGATCGTCCAGTTCCGCGGCCTCCTGGCAGGCGGTGCGGAAATCCTTCTCGCGGGCCAGCCGGGTGAGAAGATGGCTGTAGCTGTCGGCGATGGTCGCCAGATGCCGCTGGGCGCCCTGCAGCGCCTGCGCCAACTGCGTCCGCTCGTCGGCCGACGCCCGCATCATGCGGGCCAGTTCGCCCTGCTGGACGCTGGCGTCCTTGATCAGGCGGGCCAGCCGGTAGCGGCGGAAATCGACCACCGTGGCCGAAGCCGCGGCGGGTCCGTCGATCTGGCGTCGTGCGAACGGGGTGAGGTCGGACTTGGCGTCTGACGTGGTGTCTGACATGGCCCCTCTTCCGGTTGGTGACGTCCGGGTGTCGAAAGGCCAGCCGTCGCGGGCGCGGGAATGACCGGAGTTGAGCATCCGCCGCACCCACGACTTTGTCCATACGTCTTTTCTCAAATTGCAACTATGCCGCATCCGCCATGTGGAAATCCGTTTTGGAAACCCGTTTTGGAAATCCATCAGGGACGGGGCAGGCGCACCGTGAAGACGGCGCCGATCGTCTCCCCGCCGGCTCCGAGGCGGTTGTCCGCCCGGATGGTGCCGCCATGGGCCTCCACGATCTGCTTGGAGATCGACAGGCCGAGCCCCGAATGCGTGCCGAACTTCTCGCCGGCCGGCCGCTCGGTGTAGAAGCGCTCGAAGATCGCCTCCTCCTTGCCCTCCGGGATGCCGGGGCCGTCGTCGCTGACCGTCACCTCCACAGCGCCGTCCGGGGTGCGTCGGGCCGCCAGCCGGACCTGCCCGCCGGGCGGCGAGAAGGACAGGGCGTTGGCGATCAGGTTCTGGAAGACCTGGGTCAGCCGTCCCTCCAGCCCCTTCACGGACAGCGACCCGCCCCGCGGCGGCTCGATGACGACGCTCGGCGCGGCCTCCGCCCCGTCCTCGTCCTCCTCGCCGTCCTCGGCGGTGGTGCGGTGGATGTCGGCCAGCGTGCGGAGCATCGCCCCGATGTCCACCGGCTCCAGCGCGGCGCGGGACAGCTCGGCGTCGAGGCGCGAGGCGTTGGAGATGTCGCTGATCAGCCGGTCCAGCCGCTGCACGTCGTCGGCGATGATCGCCATCAGCTTGTCGCGGCGCGCCGGGTCCTGGATGCGGCTGACGGTCTCCACCGCGCTGCGCAGCGAGGTCAGCGGATTCTTGATCTCGTGGGCGACGTCGGCGGCGAAGCGCTCGATGGCGTCCATGCGCGCCCACAGCGCCGCCGTCATGTCGCGCAGCACGCCGGACAGCTCCCCGATCTCGTCGCCGCGGCGGGTGAAGTCGGGAATTTCCGTATGGCGCCCGTGGCCGGTGCGCAGCCGGTCGGCGGCCTGCGCCAGCTTGCGGATGGGCCGGGCGATGGTGCCGGCCAGATAGAGCGACATCAGGACCGTGACGAGAAGCGCCACCGCGAAGACGCGCAGGATGTCGGTGCGAACGGACCGGATGGCCTCGTCGATCACCGTGCCGCTGCGCGACAGCAGCACCGCCCCCAGCACCTCCTTGTAGCGCTGGACCGGGACGGCGACCGTCAGCAGCAGGTTGGAGCGGGCGACGGGTGAGGCCAGCCGCCACACCGTCGCGCTGTTCTCGCCGGCCAGCGCGCGTTCCACATTGGGCGGCGGGGCCGCCGATTCGGCGGCGTGGCCCGGCGGTTCGCGGTAGAGCGGCAGGTTCTCCCGGCTCGGCACCACGTCGATGAAGCGGGCGTAGAACTCGTTGACCGCCCGCGACGCCGGGTCGCCGGAGGGCGGCAGCGGCAGCTCCTGGATCTCGATCTTGCCGGGCGAGCCGGTCAGCACCCGGCTGTCCGAGAGCAGCCGCCCGTCCGGGCCGTAGAGCCGGGTGTGCGTCTCCGTCGCCAGCGCCAGGCGGCGGATCATCTGGCGCCCCAGCTCCGGCGACAGCTCGTAGCTTTCCTGGCCCAACTCCGGCTCGTCGGCGGCCCGCTGCACGGCGCCCTCGCCCAGCGCCGAGGCGAAGATGCGCGCCTCCGTCTCCAGCGCGTCCAGCTCCGCCTGGACCAGCCGGTCCTGGTAGCGGCCGAGATAGAGCAGGGCGCCGACCAGAAGCAGCAGGGCCAGCACGTTGACGGCCAGGATGCGCAGGGTCAGCGGCGACGGCACGCCGCGGACCCGGCGCCTGGACGCGGCGCGCGGCGCGGTTCCGGAATTGACGGGGTGGGAGGGGGCGTGGTCCGGCGCGCGGACCTCACTCCCTGTATCGGTAACCGACGCCATAGAGCGTTTCGATCTGCGCAAAGTCGGAATCAATGGCCTTGAACTTCTTGCGGAGCCGCTTGATGTGGCTGTCGATGGTGCGGTCGTCGACATAGACGTTCTCGCCATAGGCGGCGTCCATGAGCTGGTCGCGGCTCTTCACATGGCCGGGGCGCTGGGCCAGGGCCTTGACCAGGAGGAACTCCGTCACCGTCAGGTCGATGGGCTGGCCCTTCCAGGTGCAGGAATGGCGGGCGCCGTCCATGACCAGCGGGCCGCGGGTCAGCAGCGCGCCGGGCTCCGGCGCCGTCTTGTCGCGGGTCGCCGCCTCGCGCCGCAGCAGGGTGCGGATGCGCTCGACCAGCAGGCGCTGCGAGAAGGGCTTCTTGATGTAGTCGTCCGCGCCCATGCGCAGTCCCATCAGCTCGTCCACCTCGTCGTCCTTGCTGGTCAGGAAGATGACCGGCAGGTGGCTGGTCTGGCGCAGGCGCTGGAGAAGCTCCATCCCGTCCATGCGCGGCATCTTGATGTCCAGCACGGCGAGGTCCGGCGGGCGCTGCGTCAGGCCGCGCAGCGCTTCGGCGCCGTCGGTGTAGGTGCGCACCTCGAACCCCTCCGCTTCCAGCGCCATGGCAACGGAGGTCAGGATGTTCCGGTCGTCGTCCACCAACGCTACGGTGTGAGACATGTCGTTCGCGTTCCCAATCGCACACCCCGCTTTCGGCAACCGCCGGTGTCGACGTCCGGCTCCCGCGGCCAATTCCAGCGGATGACCGGCCCGTCACGGTCGCTTACTACGGAAGAATGGTTTCGTCTTATTTCGAAATGCGGGCTTTTCTTATGCTCCACGATGCCCATGAGGCGGCGCAAAGGCATGAAAAGCCAACTTTTCGCTTTTCCCAACCTATTTGTCTGGGCCAATATGGCACCAATGCGGCGCCGGGGAAACGGTGCTGCGCGGGAGAACGCATTCGTTTCAGGGCATGAGTTCCGACGAGTCCCCCATCCGTCCGACCCCTTCGGGGCCGGGCGCCGCGGCGTCATCGGACGTCGGCGGCCATACGGGAGGCGCCGCAAGGCGCCTGATGCGTGGTGCCGGTCTGGCGGCGCTGTCCACCGCCCTGCGCGGGGATGACGGCCGGCGGGATGGCCAGCACGATGACCGGGGTGGATGGCCCTACCCCTCGCTGGTCCAGGTGGCCTTCGACCTCGACGGCACGCCCCTTCTCCTGCTCTCCACGCTGGCCGACCACACGAAGAACATCGCGCGGGACCCGCGCGTCGGCCTGCTGTTCGACGGAACGGCGGGGCTGGCGGAGCCGCTGTCCGGGCCTCGGCTGTCCGTTCTCGGACGGGCCGAGCGTTCGGAGGAGCCGCGCCATCGCGCCCGTTTCCTGGCGCGCCATCCCGGTGCCGCGCTCTACGCCGGTTTCGCCGATTTCAGCGTCTACGCCGTGTCGGTGGAGCGCGCCCATCTGGTGGCCGGCTTCGGCCGGGTGCGCTGGCTCGACCGCGCCGACCTGCTGCTGCCGGGCGTCCCCGCGGCGCTGGCCGAGGCCGAGGGCGCCATCCTGGGCCACATGAACGCCGACCACGCCGACGCCTTGCGGCTTTACGCCACGGTTCTGGCCGGACGCTCCGCCGACGGTGCCGAGCCGTGGGCGATGACCGGGATCGACCCCGACGGCTGCGATCTGCGGCGCAGCGGCGAAATGGCGCGGGTTGATTTCGATCACGGCGTGGAAAACCCCGAAGACGCTAGGGTCACTCTCGCCGGCCTTGCCCGGCAGGCTCGCCGGAGCGCACCCGGCGCGGCCGACGGCTCAGTGGATTCGGACGATCGTGACGGCTAACCACGACGCCGCGGCAAGCGGCGCGCAAAAAGAGCGCAACCAGGAGAAAACGTCAGTGGACCATAACGGACCAACCCGTTGCCGTTTTGGGTTTGTGGCCCTGGGGCCACCCCTCTCTTGCCAATCAGGACATCGGGCGCGCCCGGGGGGCGCGTCGGGATGACCGCCGTACGGCCTGCGGGCCGGGCTGCGGTGGTTTGAGCCGGCGGTTAAGACACCGCCACCGAACGAGGACGGCTTCGATAAGGGCCGAAAAGGCCAGCCGTCCGGACCTTCGGGCACCGACCCCCGCATTCCAAGGGGGCGGCGAACCCGGAGACGAGTTGAGAGGCAAAGGATGACCGGAACAACGCGCACGCGGAACAAGAAGCTCCTGGCCTGGGTCGAGGAGATCGCGAACAAGTGCAAGCCCGAGCGGGTGCACTGGTGTGACGGATCGCAGGAGGAATACGACCGCCTGTGCGCCGAGATGGTGGAATCGGGCACCTTCATCAAGCTGAACGAGGCCAAGCGCCCGAACTCCTACCTGTGCCGTTCCGATCCGGGCGACGTCGCCCGCGTCGAGGACCGGACCTTCATCTGCTCCGAGCGCAAGGAGGATGCCGGCCCGACCAACAACTGGGTTGCCCCGGCGGAGATGAAGGCGAAGCTGGACGGCCTGTTCGAGGGCTGCATGCGGGGCCGCACCATGTATGTGGTGCCCTTCAGCATGGGGCCGCTGGGCTCCGACATCGCGCACATCGGCGTGCAGATCTCCGACAGCCCGTACGTCGCGGTCAACATGCGCATGATGACCCGCATGGGTCAGAAGGTGCTGGACATCCTGGGCGACGGCGACTTCGTGCCCTGCCTGCACTCCATCGGCGCGCCGCTGGAGCCCGGTCAGCCGGACGTGGCGTGGCCGTGCAACGCCGATCACAAGTACATCGTGCATTTCCCGGCCGACCACTCGATCGTCTCCTTCGGCTCGGGCTACGGCGGCAACGCCCTGCTCGGCAAGAAGTGCTTCGCGCTGCGCATCGCCTCCTCGATGGGCCGCGAGCAGGGCTGGCTGGCCGAGCACATGCTGATCCTCGGCGTGGAAAGCCCGGAGGGCGAGAAGACCTACGTCGCCGCCGCCTTCCCGTCGGCCTGCGGCAAGACCAACTTCGCCATGCTGGTTCCCCCGGCCGAGTTCGAGGGCTGGAAGGTCCGCACCATCGGCGACGACATCGCCTGGGTGAAGCCGCAGCCGGACGGCACGCTGCGCGCGATCAACCCGGAGGCCGGCTTCTTCGGCGTGGCGCCGGGCACCAGCATCAAGTCGAATCCGAACGCGCTGAAGACGCTGAACGCCAATGTCATCTTCACTAACGTCGCGCTGACCGACGATGGCGACGTGTGGTGGGAGGGCCTGACCGACGAGGCGCCGGCCCACCTGATCGACTGGCAGGGCAACGACTGGACCCCGGCGTCGGGCCGTCCCGCCGCGCACCCGAACTCGCGCTTCACCGCCCCGGCGGCGCAGTGCCCGTCGATCGATCCGGCCTGGGAAGACCCGGCGGGCGTTCCGATCTCCGCCTTCATCTTCGGCGGCCGCCTGTCCAAGACCTTCCCGCTGGTGTTCGAGGCCTACAACTGGCGCGAGGGCGTCTACTGGGCGGCGACCATGGGCTCGGAGGCGACCGCCGCCGCCGTCGGCCAAGCCGCCATCCGCCGCGACCCCTTCGCCATGCTGCCCTTCTGCGGCTACAACATGGCCGACTACTGGAACCATTGGCTGGCGATGGAAGGCAAGGTGGAGAACCTGCCGCGCATCTACCGCGTCAATTGGTTCCGCAAGGACGAGAACGGCAAGTTCGTCTGGCCGGGCTTCGGCGACAACATGCGCGTCCTGCGCTGGATCGTCGACCGCGTCCGCGGCCGTGCGGTGGATGCGGCGGAGAGCCCGTTCGGCTACATGCCGCGCTACCAGGACCTGAACTGGGCCGGTCTCGATTTCGCCGAGGACAAGTTCCGGAAGATCATGGACATCGACCGGAAGGAAGCCGAGGCCGAGGCCAAGGACCAGGAGGAGCTGTTCAACCGCTTCGGCAGCCATCTGCCGGACGAGATCGAGCAGCAGCGCGTGGCGCTCCTCAAGCGTCTGGAGGAGGCTCCGGACACTTGGCGGATCGGCTGAACGGTCCTTTGCAGGATCGTCCGAGCGCGTGAAGAGGGGCCGCCCGCGGGCGGTCCCTTTTCTTTTGCGCGGTGGGGCCGCGGCGGGTCGCTTTTCGGGTACTCCTTTCGTGACACGATCCTTTGTCACGGCTAGGATCGCGTCCGACGCCGGGTGATTTACAAAAACTCAAGGGATTGCTGCGTCACTGGGCCGGCAGAACGCAAGCACGCTCGCCTGACCGGCTTTCCGCGGAGCGGACCGGCCAAGGCACGGGAAATGACGCTGGAGGACGGAAGACATGTTCGTGATGATCGGCTTCGGCGTCGTGGTGTTCAGCGTCTTCGGGGGCTACGTCCTGGGCGGCGGACACCTGGGCGTGCTGTGGATGCCCTTCGAATTCATGATCATCCTGGGCTCCGCCGCCGGCGCGTTCCTGATCGCCAATCCAAAGGCGGTGGTCACCCACACCGGCAAGGAACTCGGACACCTCTTCAAGGGGCCAAAATACAAGAAGGATGATTTCCTCGAACTTCTCACCATGATGTATCAGGTCTTCAAGATTGCGAAGACCAAGGGGCTGCTCGCCCTCGAACAGCACATCGAGAAACCCGAGGATTCACCACTCTTCCAGCAATTCCCAAAATTCTATGGCGACCACCACGCCATAGCCTTCCTCTGCACCTATCTGCGTCTGATGTCGCTCGGGGCCGACAACCCGCACGAGCTGGTCGACCTAATGGACGAGGACATCGAGACCATGCACCACGAGCACCAGCGGATCGCGGACGCCATCCAGGCGGTGGCCGACGCCGTGCCGGCGCTGGGCATCGTCGCGGCGGTGCTGGGCGTGATCCACACCATGGGTTCGATCACCGAACCGCCGGAGGTCCTGGGCAAGCTGATCGGCGGCGCGCTCGTCGGCACCTTCACCGGCATCCTCGTCGCCTACGGCTTCCTGGCGCCGATCGCCAGCGGCCTGAAGAACATCTACCACGCCGAAGGGAAATACTATCAGGCGATGAAGATCGGCCTGATCGCGCATCTGTCCGGATACGCGCCGGCCATCTCGGTGGAATACTCGCGAAACGTGCTGGAGCCTGAATACCGGCCGAGCTTCGCCCAGGTGGAAGAGGCCACCTCGGCCCTGCCGCCCGCCTGACGCCGGATCATTCTTATGCCGACTTCGTCCGACGGCGCCGTCACCATCCTGTGGAACGAAGGGACGGTGGGGGAGTGGGCGGCGCTCCTCGCCCGCGTTCCCCGCTCCACACTGCCGCAGTGCTTCGCCTACGCCAGCGCCATGGGGCGCACTCACGGCTTCGTGCCG
The DNA here is from genome assembly GCF_005222205.1 of Azospirillum brasilense. NCBI lineage: Bacteria > Pseudomonadati > Pseudomonadota > Alphaproteobacteria > Rhodospirillales > Azospirillaceae > Azospirillum > Azospirillum brasilense. The sequence goes on from NZ_CP032346.1 coordinate 1,410,412, forward strand.
CGGCTCGGCCTGATCCGGCGGGACGGCGCGCCCATCGGGATTGTCCAGCTTCTGGAACGGCGCACGCTGCGCCTGTTCCACCAGCGCCAGATTCACCGCGGCCCGCTCTGGCTCGACGGGGCGGAGCCGGACCTGGCGACCCAGGAGGCGGTCTTCCACCGGCTGCGCCGGGCCTGCCCCGACAACCCGCTGAACCGCGCCAGCCTGCTTCCCGAACTGGCCGCCGGGCCGGAGGCCGAGGCGATGCTGCAACGCTGCGGCTTCCGCCGTTTCGGCCCCGGATACCGCACGGTCTGGCTCGACCTGTCGCGTGGCGAGGAGGAGCTGCGCGCGGCGATGGCCCGCGACTGGCGCCAGCGGTTGAAGGGGGTGGAGAAGGCCGGTCTGGTCATCGACCTCGACTGGGAGGCCAAGAACCTGCCCTGGCTGATGAAGCAGGAGCATGAGCAGGCCCTGACCAAGCAGTTCCGCCCGATGACCGGCGCGCTGGCCGTGCGCATCCGCAACGGGCTGCTGAAAGGCGGCGGGAAAGGCGACGGGGTGCTGATGGCCGCCGCGCTGGAGGACCGTTCGAAATCCGCCGCTCCGGCGGCGAGCGCGCTCTTCTACATCCATGGCGGTTCGGCCACCTACCAGATCGGCTGGTCCAGCGAGTCGGGGCGCAAGAGCGGCGCGATGCGGCTGGTGCTGTGGCGGGCGGCCCTGGCCCTCAAGGCGCGCGGCGTGGGCTGGCTCGACCTCGGCGGCATCAACCCGGACAGCGCGCCGGGCGTCACGGAATTCAAGCTGGGGACCGGCGGCCAGGCGGCGGAGAGCGTCGGGCTGTTCCGTTAAAGCGGATTGCAATCCGCTTTGGACCGCGACGGCGGCCCCGGCCGCACATGCGGCCGAAGCCCGCCGGCAAGTGAGGCGATGTGAGTCTAAAGCGAACGGAAGTTCGCTTTAGTGAAGGGACCGTTGAAAGACGGCGCCGACTGTCTCATCCTGGTTGCGAGTGGAAGGAGCACGCCATGGCCGACGACGACATGAAACCGGAAGAGGCGCAACTGGCCATCGCCAAGGCGGCCCAGATGAAGCCGCAGGTTCAGGCCATGCGCGACCGTCTCCGCAAGATGGCGGACGACGAGGAGAAGGGCGTACAGATCCTCGCCAGCGCCATCCGCCGCTTCCTTCATCAGGAGTAGGCGGGGCGGCGCCTCAGCAGGTGGTCGCCTTGGTGCAGCCCTTGTCCTCGTGCTGGCCCGGGGTGCGGGCGAGCTGGAGGCCGCTGCGCGCCTGCTCGAAGCTCTTCTCCAGCGACCGCACCGTCTGCTCGAAGGCTTGCAGCTCACGGCCTTCCAGCTTGTCGCCGGTCGGCAGGTCGATGCTCTTCGGGTTGATCTGCTGGCCGCCCTTCAGCACCTCGTAATGCAGGTGCGGTCCGGTCGACCGGCCGGTGGTGCCGACATAGCCAATGACGTCGCCCTGGTCGACGCGGGCGCCGCGGCGCGTGCCCTTGGCGATGCGGCTCAGGTGGGCGTAGGCCGTGGCGATCTGGGTGTTGTGGCGGATGCGGATGTAGTTGCCGTAGGCGCCGTTCGGCCCGACCTCCTCGACCACACCGCCGCCCGCGGCGTAGATCGGCGTGCCTGTCGGCGCGCCGAAATCCATGCCCTTGTGCATCTTGCTGAAGCCAAGGATCGGGTGGTGGCGCATCCCGAAGCCCGAGGTGATCCGCGCGCCGTCGATCGGCGTGCGCAGCAGGGCGCGGCGGATGCTCTCGCCATCGCGGTTGTAATAGTCGATGCGGCCGTCCCGGCTCTTGTGCCGGTAGATCGGGTACTCCTTGCCGCTCAACACCAGCGCGGCGTAAAGCACGTCGCCTTCCCCGGCGTTCTTGCCGTCGGCGGTGACCAGCCGCTCATACAGGACCTCGAAGCGGTCGCCCGGCTGGAGGTCGCGCTGGAAGTCCACGTCATAGGAATAGTCGCGGATCAGCGCCATCATCACCGAGACCGGGACGCCGGCGGCGCTCCCCGCCTCGAACAGGCTCGACCGGATCACCGTCTGCGCGGCGACCGGCTGGCGAGTGACCGCCTTCTCCGATTCG
>NZ_CP032346.1:1717500-1845095 GCF_005222205.1 Azospirillum brasilense
TGGTCGGCCCGATCACCGCGTTGCTCTTGCCGATCTCCATGTAATAGATCATCGGCTGCGACATCGCCTGATACATCTTTTGCAACATGGAGTTGCGCGACGCGGCGACGATGGCGGCGTGGAAGCGGAAGTCCACCTCCGCCGCCTCGCGCACCGTCAACTGGTGCTCCATGTCCTCGGCCAGACGGTCGAGCCCGTCGATCTCCGCGTCGGTGATGTGCCGGACCACCTCGGGCAGCACCCCGATCTCGATGATCCGGCGGAACTGCAAGACTTCCCGACAGGTCTTGACGCTGCGGTCGAAGCATTGATCGAGAATGCGGAACATCGCCTCGATGTCCGGCTTGCTGACGCGCGGACCGCGCTGCGTCTTTTCCACCAGGCCATAAGCTTCGAGGAAGATGATGACTTCGCGGATGGTGTTGCGACTGACGCCAAACCGTTCCGCCAACAGCCGCTCATTGGGCAAGAGATCGCCGGGCTGATAGCGCTCGGGGATCTCCTTGCGAAGCTCTTCGAAGATGGCCTTGACGGTTGAGACGCCGTTCATGATCGCGCCGCCTGAGTTTGGTCCAACAATTGGACAACTGATGTCGAACGATAGCATCGCGGCTTCGGGTGGAAAACGGCAAAAGGAGTCATAAAATGTCGAAAACAGCGCTGCTAACGCATGAAGCCAAATTTTTGCGCTGCATCATCGTGTCATGCGGCGCCTGTCACCCGGGATTTCCCTTGGATGTCCTTGGTGCCCCAACCGATTAAAACCTTAGGCTGTTGACGCGCGCCCGCTCGGTCGCCAGGCACGCCCCGTTGATGCATCCCGCTTGCTTATCCCCCTGGAATGCGATAACAGGGCGCGGCGCGCACGGAAGGGGGCGCGGGCGGGCCGGGAACGGTCGGTCGGCGGCTTGGCCGCACCCCGAGAAAGTTGTTGCAATCCGATGCGGCGCCGCGTAACGTCCCGCTTAGGAAAGCAAGGTAATTCAATGGGTTGGGCTTTCGTGCCCGGTTCATTCGAACGATGAAGTCGCGGTCGTGGCGGAATTGGTAGACGCGCAGCGTTGAGGTCGCTGTGGCAGAAATGCTGTGGAAGTTCGAGTCTTCTCGACCGCACCATCCCTATCGTCGGCGCATCGCCGGACGACAATGAAAATCGGGGCCTTCTCAGGCCCCTTTTTCATGCCCGCAAGGTGCGGGCCTCGCCCCCTCGTCCCCCGTCACTCCTCGAGGGTCCAGTTTCCGGCGGTCCGGCAGGTGCGCAGCGGCATTCCGGCGTCCCGCCCGGCGGGGGTGGTGACGACGTGGGTCAGGCCGAAGCACAGGCGGCCACGGTCCTTCGGGTCGGCGATGCGCCCCGTCACGGTGACCACGCCGGAACGCAAGCGGTCTCCCGACATCCATTCCTGACCCATGGACGCCCGCTCCGTACCCGACGCGGCGAGCGCGCCGAGGAAGGCGCCGGCGACCTGCGCCTGGTCGTCCTGGCTCATGCGCAGGCGGGTGGCGTTGCTCCAGCCCGGCCCGACCAGCAGTTCCGGCGTCCGGACATTGACGGCCACCCGGTCGGCCGCGATGGCCACCGCCAGATCCAGCGGGTCCTCGGGCGCCACGCCCGGCGGCGTGTCGATCAGCCCGGTCAGGCTGGCGAGCCCGGTCCGCGTGCCTTCGCCCATCTTGCCGTCGATGGCCCCGTCGTAGCGCCCCAGACGGGCCAGCGCCCGCTGCGCGGCCATGATCCGCTCCTCCGGCGTCAGGACGCGCGGGGCGGGCAGGGGGGCGCGGCCCTCGGTGATCGCCTCCACGTCGAGCCGGTGGTTCAGCCGGCTGAAGCCCGGCCCGCCGTTCCACCAGGTCAGCAGGCCGAGATGGAGCACCGCCGCGGCGGAGAGCAGGACAAGCGGCCAGGAGCCCTGGTCCGGCGCGCGGACCGGCCCGCCGAAGGCCGCGCCCAGGGCCCCGCGCACCACCCCGCGCACCAGCAACCACAGGCCGAGCCCGGCTACGATGGGAAGCCCGATGTCCCAGCCCAGCCGCAGCGCTGCGGGGGCGGGCTGTTCCGGCGTCGCGCCGGTCAGCAGGGCCGGAGCGTCCACCCCCGCCACCAGCAGCAGAACCAGGGCGAGCAGCCCGGCCGCGGCGATCCAGCTCCGCGCCACGGCGGTCCGGCTGGTCTCGGCGAAGCGTTCCGCCAGAACGGCGGCGATGTCCTTCACGAAGGCAGGGCTGGCGCAGCCCTCATGGTCGGCCACGATCGCCGCGGCGTCCGGGTTCCGGCCGTCCATCACGGCTTCGGCGACGGAGCGGGTCAGCCGGTAGGCGCCGGCCAGGGCGAAGGCGTCGGCTGGCGGCAGGGCCGCGACGCGCGCCAGCACCGGGGCCAGCACGGTGTCGAGGAAGGGGGGGAGGGGGGCGGAGTCGCCGTCCGCCCCGACGGTCTCCACCTCGAACGGCACGCCGTCGCAGTCCCAGGACAGCGCGACCACCGTCAGCGTGCCGCTGCGCTGGTAGAGGAGCTGCGTGCCGGAATGGCGCACCGTCGCGGGCGCGGGGTTGGCGAGCGCGGCGAAACCGGCGAAGCCGGCCTCCTCCAGCGCCATGCGGACCGCCGCCGGGGCGTCCGGCGGGGCGGTGAGGCTGTAGGACGGGTGGGCGGTCAGGCGGGGGTGATGGATGTGGGTGAACTGCCCGACCCCGCCGCAGGACTCGCAGGCGACCACCCCGTCGCCGGCGCAGACCGGGCAACGGTGCTGGCCGCGTCCGCCGCAGTCCGGGCAGTCCGGCGCCTCGGCCGTCGCGCTGTGGGTGCAGCGGACCTTGCCGCCGCGGCAGCCGTCGCCGCCGCAGGCCCGCACCCCGCCGCCGTTGCAGCCGGTGCAGACCTCGTGCAGGTAGTAAGGGCCGCGCAGCGAGGGCAGGGGCGGCAGCGGCTCCTCCGCCGCGGCCATCGCCTCGACCCGCTCGTCCAGCGGGCCGAGCAGCGTGGCGAAACGGTGAGCCGTCTCCAGCGAGGCGGCCTCGGCGTCCAGGTCGCGGGCCAAGGTCGCGTTCAGCTCGGCGGCGTTGCGGCAGTAGATGGCGAAGCGCACCATCTCCGCGCCCAGCCGCACCTCCACCTCCGTCGCCCAGTCGATGCTCAGGGTAAGATGGGCGCCGACCATCACCTCGCGCTGCTGGGCCTGGCGAAGCGTCACCCCTTCCGGTGCCGGGACATTGCCCGACGCCGCCCGGCGCAGCCGCCGGATCAGGGCGGTCTGCGGGACGGTGGACGCGGGCCGGGGACGATCGCCCGGCGGCGGATCGCTTTGGGCCGGAATGCCTTGGGCCGGTTCGCTCTGGGCCGATTCGCCCACGGGCCGATCGTCTCGGGACCGGTCATCTGGGGACCGGTCATCTGGGGACCGGTCGTCTGGGGACGGGATCCTGTGGCCCATCTGGAGTGGACCAAGCTCGTTCCGGTCGAAGTCGAGGCTGTCGGGCATGGGCGTGCGTGTCCGCGAACGGGGGCGCCGGCACTGGAACAGGCCGCGGACGCCGGAACGGAAGATCAGGCGGCGACGTCCGGTGCGGGTCCGCCGCCGGTCGGCGTCCGGTCGTCGGACTCACGGTCTCCGAAGTCCTCGTCCGCGGACGCGTCGACGGAGGCCGGCGTCGCCGTGGGGGCGTCCGGAGCCGGCGCGTGGCGGACCCAGCGGCGGCCCTCCATGGCGAAGCCGTGATCGCGGAACCACAGCCGCTCCGCCTCGTCGGCGGCGCGGAACAGCACCAGCGTCCAGGCGTCGCTGTCCTGCGTCCCGTCGCCGCCGTCGTCGGGCATGGCGTAGGGCTGGAGCGAATAGGGGAAGTCGTCGCGGGTCACTGCATGCCCCCCGGATTTGAGCCGCCGGAGCCCGTTGGCCGCGCCGAGGCGGGCGGGGATTCGGACCCGTCCCCCTCGATCGGTTCCAGGTCGCTTTCGGCGGCGTATTTGATGAGACGGCCGTCGTCCAGACGGATGTCGTAGGTCGGCTCACCGGCAAGGGTCCGTGCGACGACGAGGGCCTCCTGGCCCGCAAACCTCACCCGTGTTCCCAACCGCAGCATCCCGCCCCCGACTGTGTCTTGATCGTCGTCGCAGGCTAAGGATTCGGCCGGGGGTGTGCTGTGTCAAAAACCGGACGCCAAAGGAGCAGGGCTGTGCTTGCGGGGTTCTCCCCTTGCGGGGCTTGGTGCGCCGGGCCCTTTGCGCTGTTGATGATGCAAAAGGACAGGTGTGGTGCAACGATGGAGGTGTTCATGCCCGCACAGCAGGACAACGGCAGCCGGAAGCCGTCCGTCATCGATCTGGTGACCGATCCCGAGAAGTTCGATCAATGGCAGCGCCAACGGGAACGCGACGAGGCATCGGACGGCGACCGCGACCGCGGCCGTGAACCGGACCGCGGCCGGCCCGAAGCCCCCGGCGGTCGGGACTGATGGCCGTGGAGCCGTGACGGTCCGGGTTTGTCCGGACGGCTACTCGGCGGCCTCGCGGGGCGGCGGCTCCGCTGGAATGCCCAGCGGTGCGCCGCAATGGAACTGCATGAGCCGGCGCTCGACCCGGATCAGATAGGCGCGCGCGTCCAACCCCACGGGACCGCGGCTGTGTTCGCGGACGAGCCTGATCGCGCGACAGGCATGACCGCATTCCGGTGTGGCAAACTGGCACAATACGAACGTCCGCCGAAAAGATTGGGTCCCAAAGTATTACTTCTTTTGATGGGAGGCGTCGAGCTTCGGTTGCGACTCAAATCCAATGTCACAACGTGCCGTTCCGTGTGGGCGCTGGCATGGCACCATGCGGTTGGCATACGATAGTATGCAGCGTGGGATTTGGATGCCCCGCCACCGCCGGTCAGGCAATGGTTGCGGGGGAGTCAGCTCGCCCCTGGGTTGCCCTCGGTCCGCGCGCCGGTCTGCGCGCCTTCCAGAACCGCCAGATACTCCAGAAGCCGTTCCAGCGTTTCGGTCGGCATTCCGACGGAGGGAACGTCGTTGCGCTTGGCGGCCTTCAGCGCGGTGCGGAGCAGGGTGCGGTCGATGTCGGTCAAGCCGGCCATGATGATGACGTGCGTGTGAAGCGACGATACGCAACCTCTATCATCAAGACGCGCAACCACGCCATGCCCAATCGGAAGGCAGGCGCACGAAACGATAAAACCGGCCGGACGCCGTCGGTCCGGCCGCGCCGGTCCGCGCGTCCGCCGCTCCCTGTCACATCCTGGTGACACGACGTGCCATACTTTTGCCGCGACACCGAAGAGTATAGGTATCCCTTTTCCCGGTTCGCCGGGGTGGCCGCCTTTCGCCAACACGAGATTTCGAACGGTGATCCAGATTTCCTCCGCTCTCCGCCGCCGGACCGGCCGGCTCCTGGCAGCCCTGATGCTGTGCGGCGCGCTTGCCGCCGGCACCATCGTGCCCTCGGCCTTTGCCCAATCCGCCGCCCCGGCGGCGGAAGCGGCGGCGGACTTCAAGACGAAACTGCCGCAATGGCAGAACGCGTTGGAGCGGGCGGCCAACCGCATCGCCGGCGGGGATCTGGCGAACACCGAATATGAGACCCTGCGCGCCGATCTGGCGAAGATCCAGCACGAGGTCCGAGAGGCCGGGGCCGCCGCGTCGACCGCCCGTGACACCGCCCAGCGCATGCTGGACGCGCTGGGTCCGCCGCCGGCCCAGGGCGCTCCCCCGGAGGAGGCCGGGATCGCCGCCGAGCGCAAGCGCCTGACCCAGACCATCGGCGAGGCGGAAGGGCGCACCAAGCAGACCGAGCTGATCGTCACGCGCGCCGACATCCTGCTGCGCACCGCCGCCGACCAGCGCATGACCCAGCTCACCGAGCAGATCGTCCGGCGCGGCCCGGTGCCGCTGCTGCCCGCCACTTGGGCCGCCCTGCCCGAGCAGACGGCCTATGTGCAGGAGCGCATCGCGCGGGCCTTCGGCATCGTCATGGGCGACGACGAGTGGCGCGGCCGCCTGTACGGCCTGGGCGCGCTCGCCGCCATCCTGTTCCTGGTCGCCTGGCCGGTGCGCCGGGTGCTGCTGCGCCGCTACGGCCACCGCGATCTGGAGGAGCGGCCCAGCTACCGCCAGCGCGTGGTGGCGATGGCGGTGGAGGCGCTGGCCCGCTGCCTGGTGCCGCTGGTTCCGACGCTGGTGCTGAGCGGCGCCCTGGTCGGGCTGCTGCGCGACGCTGCGGACGCCGGCCCGCTGACCGCTCTGGTGGTCGGGGTGTCGGGCGGCCTGACCGCCTATTTCCTGGTCACCGGCGTCGCCCGCGCCACCCTGGCGCCCGACCATCCGTCCTGGCAGCTCGCCAACCTCGACCCGGACAGCGCGCGGCGTCTGGTCCGCCGCGTCCCGCTCGTCATGATCGGGCTGGCGCTGGCCGGCACCGGCATCGCCCTGTCGGAGGGGATGTTCACCCCGCCGGAGCTGCGCTCGATCACCGGCTTCGGCACCATGGCGCTGATCGCCGTGTCGCTGCTGTTCCTCTACCCCGACCATCTCTGGCTCGCCGCCCCGCCGCCGGAGGCCGAGGCGACCGACGACTGCGGGTGCCCGGAGCCGACGCCCGGGGCCGGACTGGACGTCACCCTGCCGCCGCCGGCCGCGACTCCCGCTGCCGCGGAGGCCGAGGAGGCGCCGCCCGCCCGTCCGCGGGTCGTCGGGCTGCGCCTGCGCCTGCTGATCGGCGCGGTGACCCTGGCCTCGCTGGTCGCTTCGGGCGCCGGTTATCTGGTGGGCGCGATCTACGCCTCGAAGCTGATGCTGACCACGCTCATCATCGGCGGCGTCCTGCTGGTGGCGCGCGGCGTCCTGCGCGAGCTGCTGTGCGTCCTGCTGGAGCGCGGCAGCGGGCAGGTGGCCGAGGTGCGCGACATCGTGATCGCCACCGACCGCGGCCGGCGGATGCTGGGGCAGGCCGGGCGGACGGTGATCGACGGGCTGCTGCTGACCGTTGCGGCCTTCTTCCTGCTGCCGCTGACCGGCATGACCCTGTCGGAGATGAAGGGGCTGGCCGACGGCTTCCTCAGCGGCGTCACGGTGGGCGGCGTGCGCATCGCGCCGGGCGACATCATGTCGGCGCTGATGGTGCTGGGCGTCGTCGTCGCGGTGACCCGCTTCATCCAGCGCCAGCTCGACGAGCGCATCCTCGGCCGCGTCAACATGGACGACGGCGTGCGCAACTCCATCCGCATGGGCGTGGGCTATCTCGGCACCACCATGGCGGTGCTGATGTCGGTCGGCACGCTGGGGCTCGACCTGTCCAGCCTCGCCATGATCGCGTCGGCCCTGTCGGTGGGTATCGGTTTCGGCCTGCAGAACGTCGTCAGCAACTTCATCTCCGGCCTGATCATGCTGGTGGAGCGGCCGGTGAAGGTGGGCGACTGGGTGGTCGTCAACGGGCTGGAGGGCACCGTGCGCCGGATCAGCGTCCGCGCGACGGAGATCCAGACCTTCCAGCGCGCCTCGGTGATCATCCCGAACTCGGAATTCATCTCCAAGTCGGTGGTCAACTGGACGCTGAAGGACAAGACCACCCGCATCGAGATCAAGGTCCGCATCACCTACGACACCGACGCCCGGCAGGTCTACGCGATGCTGCTGAGGATCGGCTACGGCCACGCCCAGGTGCTGCGCAACCCGGAGCCGGTGGTGATGTTCCGCGACTTCGGGCCGAGCGGGCCGGAGTTCGAGCTGCGCTGCTTCGTCGCCAACACCGAGCACATCATCCCGGTGCGCAACGAGCTGCGCATGCGCATCCTGGAGCAGTTCCGCGAGCAAGGCATCCAGATGCCCTTCGATCAGCAGACCGTCCACATGCCGAAGGTCGAGGCGATGCTGGAGGTCCTTCTGGCCGAGCGCCGCGCCCAGGCCGGCGTGCCGGAGCTTCAGGTGGTGGCCGACGGCGGCAAGGTCGTGCCGCTGGCCGACACCCTCACCGAGCGCGGGCCGCGCACCGCCACGTGAGTCTCAGGGCTGCGGCTCCGCCGGCTTGCGGCGCCGCAGCGGGGTCACCTTGGACGGGGTCGCGGCGGGGGCGGGCAGGGGGTGCCAGCCGGCGATGGCGCGCACGCAGCGCAGCGCCTCCGGGTTGTTGGCGAAGACCGGGAACAGCCGGCGCAGTTCCACCACGGCGGACCATTCCCCGCGGTCGTGGAAGGCCCGGCGGATCGTTTCGGCTTCGCTCTCGCTGACGGTGAACATGGCGCCAGACTGCTCCGCGGACCGGTGGCGCGCAAGTCGTCGCAGCGCCGGAAACAGCCCTTTGCCGTGGCCCGCAGGCCCTGTCAAGGAAAGTTGTTCACAGGCGCGCGCATCCTTCGCTTGACTCCCGTTGCCGGGCGGGGCAGCCGCCGGATCAGGGGCGAACGCAACCCCGGCGCCTGAAAAATCCTTGATCGGCGCGGTTTTCTAATGTGCCTAAAAATAAGGCATTTCTGCCGGACCCCTTGAGGGACCATTGATCCCTTCGGTTACCCCTCGATTCGCCAACAGAGTTATCCACAGAATCTGGGGATATCCGAAATATTGACATATCAGTCAGGCCGGCCCTCTCAGGTTGGCCGGCGGATCAGCCGCACCGCTCCGACGCCCAGCAGCATGGTCAGCGCGCCGCCGAACAGGAACAGGGCGGGCAGCCCGACCTGATGGGCGACGGCCCCGTAGACCACCGGCCCGATTCCCTGCCCCAGGAAGAAAGAGGAGGCGAAGAGGGCGAGCGCCGACCCGCGCGCCGTCGCCGACAGCTCCGTCGCCTGGGTTTGCATCGTGTTGTGCAGCATGTAGAAGCCGAATCCGGCGACCAGGAACAGCAGCGACACCACCGGCCAGGGCACCGGGGCGAGCATCGCCAGATAGGACCCTCCGGCCACCAAGCCGCCGGCCCCCATCATCCCCCATTGCCCGAGCGTGCCGAGCAGGCGCCGCACCACAAAACTGTAGACGACTCCGCCGATGGCGAAGGCGGCCAGCGTCACCCCGGCCTCGAAGGCGCCCTCCGCCCCGTGGCGGGCCAGCATGGGGGCGACGAAGGGGAAGACGCCGAAGATCAGCAGCCCTTCCGCCGCCACCGTCGCGAAGACCCAGACCGACACCGGATTCGCCAGGACGGAGGCGTAGCGCGCCCGCGCGTCGGCCATGGACAGCGGATGCCGCTCCTCCCGCTCGCCCTTCAGGAGCAGGGCGGCGGTCAGCGCGATCAGGCCGGTCACCACGGCGGCCAGGGCGAAGACGGTGCGCCAGCCCGCCACCTCCGACAGGGCGCCGGCCACGGCGGAGCCGGACATCTGGCCGAGGATGACCGCCAGCAGGAAGCGGCTGATGGCGAACTGCCGCTCCGTGTAGACGACCCGGTCGCCGATCAGCGCCATGGAGGCCGGAATGATCCCCCCGGCGAAGGCGCCGGCCAGCATCCGCGAGGCCAGGACCGTGTAATAGCCGGGCGCCACCGCCGACAGCGCCACGCCGATGGTCAGGACGACCAGCGACAGCCGGATCAGCCGCGTCTTGCCGATGGCGTCGCCGACCGGCCCCAGGATGAGCTGCATCGCCGCGTAGGGCAGCGTGTAGGCGGAGGAGAGCAGGGCCGCCTCGGCCACGCCGATGCCGAGATCCGACGCGATGACGGTCAGCATCGGGTCGGTGGTCCGCAGGGAGAAAGCGCTGGCGAAGCCGGCGAGGCCGAGCATCAGGATGAGAAGGCGCATGGGAGGGCGTCGGCCGGTCTATGGTCTGGGGCGTGCGGAGGGGCAACCCTAAAGCAGACGCGCCCGTCCGACGCACGGCAAGATGGCCATGGCACCCATGCGCGTGCATGATCCGACACGCCTCGGCCGCCGTATAGGACAAGGACGTACAGACCAGAGCCGCCGACCGGGAGACCGCCATGCCACCGATCCGCAATGCCGCCCAATCCACCGCCCGGTTTGCCGCCGTGATGCTGTCCACCGCCCTGATGCTGTCCGCGGCGGTCCCCAACGCGGAGGCGGCGGACGGCAGCCGGGCGGCGTCCGATGCGCTCGACTGGGCGGCGCTGCCCCTGCCGTCCATCGACGGCGGCACGCTCGCGCCCGACGCTTTCCGGGGCAAGGCGGTTCTGGTGGTCAACACGGCGTCGCAATGCGGCTACACCGGCCAGTATGAGGGGCTGCAGACGCTCTGGGCCGGGCGGCGCGACCGCGGGCTGGTCGTGCTGGGTGTGCCGAGCAACGATTTCGGCGGGCAGGAGCCCGGCAGCAACGCCCAGGTCGCGTCCTTCTGCGAACTCAACTACGGCGTCGATTTTCCCCTGATGGAGAAGCAGTCCGTCACCGGACCGCAGGCCCATCCGCTCTACCGCTGGGCGGCGGCGGTCACCGGGCCGCAGGGCGTGCCGCGCTGGAACTTCCACAAGATCCTGATCGGGCGCGACGGGCGGCTGCTGGAATGGTTCGGCAGCTCGGTCACGCCGGAGTCCGCCACGTTGACCGCGGCCGTGGACAAGGCGCTGGCCCAATCCTCTCCGAAGCCGTAAGCGCATGGACACGCTGCCCTTCGACGAGCGCCGGGCCTCGGTCGTCCGGCTGCTGTCCTACGGCGGGCTGATCCCCTTCGTCGGCGGCACCGCATTGGCCTGGATGGCGGAGGGCGGCGGGCAGGCCGCCGTGGTGCGGGCGGTGGTCGTCTACGCGGTGTCGATCCTGTCCTTCATCGGCGCCATCCACTGGGGCCGCATCCTCGCAGGACGGGACGGCGAGACGAGCGGGCCGGCGTGGCTGGCCTGGGGAGTCGCGCCGTCGCTTCTGGGGTGGGGCGCCACCCTGCTGCCGTCCGGCCTGACGGTGCCGGCGCTGATCCTGTCCTTCCTCCTCGCCTGGGCGGTGGACCGCAGCGCGGCGGCGGACGGGCGCTATCCCCGCTGGTTCGGCACGCTGCGGACCCGCCTGACCATCGTCGTCTGCCTGACGCTCGCCGCGCTCATCCCGCTCGCTGCATGACCGCGTCGCGGTGGGGCACCAGCGCCGCGGCCTTTAGCAGCACCTCCGGCCCGGCGCCGGGGAGGTGGGCGTTCTCGCTGATGTGGCGCCGCCACGCGCGGGCGCCCGGCAGGCCCTGGAACAGCCCCAGCATGTGCCGGGTGATCGCCGACAGCGGCGCGCCCCGGCGCATCCGTTCCTCGGCGTAGGCCGCCATCGCCTCGACCACCGCGTAGCGGTCGGGGCCGGGTTCCCCGCCGAACAGGCGGCGGTCGGCGTCGGCCAGGATGTAGGGGGTTTCGTAGGCGGCGCGCCCGATCATCACGCTGTCCAGCGTGGCGAGATGCCTCTCCGCCTCGTCCAAGGTGCGGATGCCGCCGTTGATGGCGATGGTGAGCTGCGGGTTCTCCTGCTTCAGCCGGTGCACGAGGTCGTAGCGCAGCGGCGGGATGTCCCGGTTCTCCTTGGGGCTGAGGCCCTTCAGCCACGCCTTGCGGGCGTGCACGATGAAGTGGGTGCAGCCGGCGGCGGACACGGTGCGGACGAAATGGTCCAGCGTCGGCCATTCCTCCATCTCGTCGATGGCGATGCGCGACTTCACGGTGACGGGGATCGACACCGCCTCGCGCATGGCGCCGACCAGCCGGGCGACCAGATCGGGTTCGGCCATCAGGCAGGCGCCGAAGCGGCCCGACTGCACGCGGTCGCTCGGGCAGCCGACGTTCAGGTTGACCTCGTCATAGCCCCACTCCTCGGCGATGCGAGCGCAGGCCGCCAGCTCCGCCGGGTCCGACCCGCCGAGCTGGAGCGCCACCGGATGCTCCGCCGCGTCGTAGCCGAGCAGCCGCTCGCGGTCGCCGTGCAGAATGGCGCCGGTGGTGACCATCTCGGTGTAGAGCAGCGTGTTCTTGGACAGCAGACGATGGAAGGTCCGGCAATGGCGGTCCGTCCAGTCCATCATCGGCGCGACGCTGAGGGCAATGGCGGGCATGGGCAGGAACTGTCTGTGAATCGGGAACGGCGGCGCATCAATTGGACGAAGCGGGCGCGAATGGCAAGGGCGGACCCACCCCGGAGACGGAAGGGAGGTTGCGCCAAAGAAATGTAACGTTATAACGTTACGCGCGCTTGTGGGGCGCCACCCGCCTGCCCCTGGCGCGGCGGGCGGGTGTGCCGCGCCTCCCAAACCGCTCCGCTAGGGTCTGACAACGAGGTTGCACATGAATCGCCTGCCCATTCTCTCGACGCTGCTGTGGATCGGCGCCACGGCCGGGGGCCTCGCCGCCGGTGCGGCCCTGGCCGACGACCACAAGCACGCCGGGAGCGCGACGCACCACCGCCTGTTCATCGGCGATCACGCCGACGGGGTCGTCCGTGCCGTCGATCTCAAGGACGGAGCGAGCGCGGGAGCCTTCCGGCTCGACCAATCGCCGGCCCTCGCGCGCAGCGCCAGCGGCCGCACCGTCTTCGCCGTTCAGGGCGATGCCGGAAAGGTCGCGGTCATCAGCACCGGACTGTCATTCGAGGACCACGGGGACCACGCCGACATCACGGTCGACGGCGCCAAGCTCCTGCCCACCGTGATCACGGGGACCAAGCCGGCCCACGTCGTGGAGGGTTCCGGCACCATCGCGCTGTTCGATGACGGCACGGGCGACATCGCCCTGTTCCGGGAGAGCGACCTGTTGGAAGGGACGGTCAAGGCCCGCAATTTGAAGCCGGGCGCCGCCCACCATGGCCTTGCCGCACCGATGGGCGAGTTCCTTGTCGTTTCGGTCCCGAACGACGATCCCGACAAGCCGCGCGTCGGCCTCAAGGTCATCGACGCGCAGGGCAAGCCGGTCGGCGGGGTGGTGAATTGCCCGGCGGTGCACGGACAGGCCCAGTCGGCCGGCGTGTTCGCCTTCGGCTGCAAGGACGGACTCGTCTTCGCCCACCCGGCCGGTGGCTCGCAGCCGCCGACTCTGCGCCATGTGTCCACCGCCGCGCTTGGGGACGGCAACGTCTCGACGCTCAAGGGCGGAACGGCGATGCAGTTCTTCCTCGGCAACTACGGGCCGCGCGCCGTCGTCATCATCGAGCCGGGCGACGCGCCGAGCTTCCGCAAGATCGACCTGCCGACCCGCCGCGTGGACTTCGTGCTGGACGACGCCAAGGCCGACCAAGCCTACATCCTGACCGAGGACGGCCGGCTGCATCGGCTCAACATCGTGTCCGGCGCGATCGAGGCGAGCGTCCAACTGACCGCCCCCTATTCGATGGACGGCCACTGGCGCGACCCGCGGCCGCGGCTGGCGGTGGCCGGCGACCACGTGGTGGTGACCGACCCGCTCAAGGGTCTGTTGCGGGTGGTCTCCACCGAGACGCTGCGGGAGGAGCGCACGATCCCTGTGGCCGGCACGCCCTACACCATCGTCGCCGTCGGCGGATCCGGGGCGCGGCACTGACGGCGGTCCGGCGGGCAGCCTGTCGACGGCCCGGGCCGCCCGCCTCCCTCCGGTCAAGCCGGGGAGGCCGGCGGGCCGGGCCGATCACGCCCGATGGCGGCTTCGGGCGGGCTTGCCGTGGGAGGAGCGGGTGCCGGACAGCACGGCCTTCACCTTGGCCAGATGGTGGCGCGCCTCGGCGCCGAGCTTCAGCGCCACGCCGGTGGACAGCACGTCGATGATCGCCAGATGGACGAGGCGGGAGGCCATCGGCGTGTAGATCTCCGCATCCTCGACCGGCGTGTGGCCGATGGCGACCGACGACACCGCGGCCAGAGGCGAACCCGGCGCGGTGATCGCGATGACCGGGATGCCCAGGTCGCGGGCCATCTGCGCCAGCTCCGTCACCATGATGGTGCGCCCGGTGTTGGAGATCGCCAGCAGGACCCCGCGCGCCCCCAGATTAACCGCCAGCATGCGGACCATCATCGGATCGGCGCTGGCCTGCGCCGCCATGCCGAAGCGCATGAACTTGTGCGCCGCATCCTCCGCCACCACTGCCGAGGCGCCGGTGCCGATGCACAGGATGCTGGAGGCATCGGCCAGCAGCTCCACGGCGCGGGACACCGCCGCCATGTCGAGCGCGCCGGCCGCGTCGTTCAGCGCGGCGGCGGCGGATGAAAAGATTTTTCGCGCAACGGTCGGAGTCTCGTCGTCCGGCGCCACGTCCTGGCTGACGAAAGGGGTGCCGCGGGCCTGCCCCTCAGCCAGCCGCAATTTGAAATCGGGAAAGCCGGCGCAACCGATGCTGCGGCAGAAGCGGACGACGGTCGCCTCGCTGACCCCGGCGGCCTGGGCCAGCACGGTAATGCTCTGCCCCAGGACCTTCTGCGGCTCGGCCAGCACCATGTCGGCGACCTGGGCCTCGGAACGCTTCAGCTCCGGCAGGCGGCCGCGGATGTGATCGAGGATGTTCACCGGCTGGAGCATCGAAACGGACCGTCCATCCCTAAAAGCGTTTCTGGTCCCCGGCATGCTTGGTCCCGGGGCGTCTTTGGGCGGCGGACCGTACCACCGCCGGTGCCAACGGCACAGCTTGCCCTGGCCTTTTGGCGGAGTTCGTCGCGCCGCTTCCCGTGATCCCCAAGCTATGCGGGGCGGCGTGGCTTGTGAAGATAATTTTCGTCGCTATGCCCATCGTCGGGCGGTTTCAGCGCCGTTATGAAGAAAATCTTCTTCACTCGGTTGCGGGACTCCTCTATTTTCCGACACAGAAAATTCAAGGTCCCGGCAAGAGACCCCGGCAAGAGACCAAGTGGGAGGAACCCCGACCCGCCGCCCGGCCCCGCTGCCGGTGCGTCGCGCCGCCCGTGCCTTCCCGCGCCGTCCCCTGCCGCCGCCCCTTCCGATCAGGTGAGCCCCGCCGCGAGGCGGGCCGAGGAGTGTGCATGAAGCGCATGGTGGAAGCGCTGGAGATGGTCACCGAATGGATCATGGCGCTGATGCTCGCCGTGATGGTGGCGCTGGTCTTCGGCAACGTGGTTCTGCGGTACGGCTTCAACAGCGGCATCGTCGCCGCCGAGGAGCTGGCCCGCCTGATGTTCGTCTGGCTGGTCTTCCTGGGCGCGACGCTGGCGCTGCGCCGCCAACAGCATCTGGGGCTGGACATCCTCCAGGCCCGCCTGCCGGCGCGCGTCCGCCGGGCCTGCGCGGTGATCAGCCACTTGCTGATGATCTACGCGCTGTGGCTGTTCATCCAGGGGAGCTGGTTCCAGCTTCTGATCGGGATGGAGACGCGCTCCACGGTGCTCAGCTTCCCCATGGCCTTCTACGCCGCCGCGGGATTCTTCCCGGCGATCGCCATGGCGCTGACGATCATCGCCAACCTCTGGAAGATCCTGTCGGGCGACGCGACGGCCCACATCCCCGGCAACGGCGACCCCCACGGCGTCACCGCCCCGCAGGGCGGCGCCATCGCCGAGCATTGATTCCGTCCGGCCTTCTGAAAGCGGAGCCCGTTCCATGGCCCTTGCGGTCTTCCTCTCCTCGCTGTTCGGCCTGATGCTGCTCGGCATGCCCATCGCCTTCGCCCTGATGCTGACGGGCGTGGCGCTGATGGTGCATCTCGACTTCTTCGACGCCCAGCTCGTCGCCCAGAACATGCTGAGCGGCGCCGACAACTACCCGCTGATGGCGGTGCCCTTCTTCATCCTGGCCGGCGAGCTGATGAACGCCGGCGGCATCTCGCAGCGGATCATTAACCTCGCGGTCAGCCTCGTCGGGCACATCCGCGGCGGCCTGGGCTACGTGACCATCGGCGCGTCGGTGATGCTGGCCAGCCTGTCCGGTTCGGCCATCGCCGACACGGCGGCGCTCGCCACGCTGCTGATCCCGATGATGCGCGACAACGGCTACCCGGTGCCGCGCTCCGCCGGCCTGATCGCGTCGGGCGGCATCATCGCCCCGATCATCCCGCCCAGCATGCCCTTCATCATCTTCGGCGTGACCACCAACACCTCGATCAGCGGCCTGTTCATGGCCGGCATCGTGCCCGGCCTGCTGATGGGCGCCGGTCTGGTCATCACCTGGATGTTCGTGGTGCGCGGCATGACCGTGAAGCTGCAGCCGAAGGCGAGCTGGGGCGAGCGCCGCACCGCGCTGGTCGAGGGCGTCTGGGCGCTGGCCCTGCCGGTCATCATCATCGGCGGCCTGCGCGGCGGCATCTTCACGCCGACCGAGGCCGCGGTGGTCGCCGCCGTCTACTCGCTGGTCGTGGCGCTGTTCGTCTACCGGCAGGTGACGCTGAAGGATCTGGTCCCCCTGCTGGTCCAGGCCGCGCGCACCACCAGCACGGTGATGTTCCTGTGCGCGGCGGCGCTGGTGTCGTCCTACATGGTGACGCTGGCCGACCTGCCGCAGCAGATGAACGAGATGCTGGCCCCGCTGCTGCACGAGCCGAAGCTGCTGATGGTCGCCATCACGCTGCTGCTGCTCGCCGTCGGCACGGTGATGGACCTGACGCCGACGATCCTGGTGCTCGGCCCCGTGCTGACCCCGCTGGCCGCGGCGGCGGGCATCGACCCGACCTATTTCGGCGTGATGTTCGTCCTGACCGGCACGCTGGGCCTGATCCATCCGCCGGTCTGCACGGTGCTGAACGTGGTGTGCGGCGTCGCCCGCATCTCGCTGGAAAGCGCCACGCGCGGCATCTGGCCGTTCCTGCTGACCTACATGCTTCTGCTGTGCCTGCTGATCGCCGTTCCGGAGATCGTCACGGCCCCGCTGACTCTGTTCCGCCATTAATCACAACACGCTACAGGGAAGAACCGACCCATGAAGCTGCTCCGTTCCGTCCTTCTGGCGACCGGCCTTGCCGCCGCCATCCTCGCCCCCGTCGCCGCTTCCGCCCAGGACATCAAGCCGCGCCTGATCCGCTTCGGCTATGGCCTGTCGGAGAGCAGCAACCAGGGCCGCGCCGTGAAGTTCTTCGTCGAGGAGCTGTCCAAGCGCTCCGGCGGCAAGCTGAAGGTCAAGGGCTTCGCCGACGCCAGCCTGGGCAGCGACATCCAGATGCAGAACGCCCTGATCGGCGGCGCGCAGGAGATGATGGTCGGCTCGACCGCCACGCTGGTCGGCATCGTCAAGGATTTCGCGGTCTTCGATCTGCCGTTCCTGTTCAACAACGAGCAGGAGGCCGACGCCGTATTCGACGGCCCGTTCGGCCAGAAGCTGGCGGCCAAGCTGAACGACAAGGGCCTCGTCGGCCTCGTCTACTGGGAGAACGGCTTCCGCAACCTGACCAACAGCAAGCGCCCGGTCGAGAAGGTCGAGGACCTGAAGGGCATCAAGCTGCGCGTCATGCAGAACCCGGTCTACATCGACATGTTCAACGGCTTCGGCGCCAACGCCGTGCCGCTGTCCTTCTCCGAGCTGTTCACCGCCATGGAGACCGGCACCGTGGACGGCCAGGAGAACCCGGTCACCACCATCCAGTCCTCGAAGTTCTACGAGGTCCAGAAGTACCTGACCATTTCCAAGCACGTCTACAGCCCGTGGATCGTGCTGGCCTCCAAGCGCTGGTACGACGGCCTGTCCAACGACGAGCGCAAGATCATCAACGAGGCCGCCGTCGCCTCGCGCGACTTCGAGCGCAAGGACAGCCGCGAGGCGTCGAAGCAGAGCATCGCCTACCTCAAGGACAAGGGCATGCAGATCAACGAGCTGAGCGACGCCGAGCTGGGCCGCATGCGTGAGATGGTCAAGCCGGCCATGGACAAGTTCGCCGCCGACGGCGGCGCCGACCTGCTGAACGAACTGCAGGGCGAGATCAACAAGGTCCGCAAGTAAGCCTCGAGTTTTCCCCTCTCCCCACTGGGGAGAGGGTCAGGGTGAGGGGGCGGCCGTAGGCCGGAAACTCAACCTCATTGCAGTGCGTATCCGCCCTGCGGGCGTCCCCTCATCCCAACCTTCTCCCCGGAGGGGAGAAGGAGTTTCTTCACTTCACCCGTTCGCCGGTGAACGGGTTCCAGCCCACGGCGGCCAGGACCGTCCAGGCCGTCACCGCCAAGTGGGGGCGGCGGTAATAGCGGAAATCGTCCGTAGTGCTGTCCGGCCCGATGGCGAGGCCGGTGGTGATGCTGTCCTCGCGCGTCGCCCAGACATGGCCGCCGCGGCTGACCTCCTTGCCGACCTCGGCCAGAAGCCGCTGCGCCTCGTCGGACCGGCCCAGCAGGCGGTAGACCAGCGCGGCCTGCGCCGTGCCCTCCACCCACATCCCGTCGCGGTCGTCGTTGAAGTCGAAACCGCCGTCGACCCCGTGGGCCTTCTCCGCATAATCCAGCGCCGCCCGCCACGCCTCCGGCGCGCCGCGCAGCAGCAGCGGCCAGAGCTGGGCGTCCAGGCCGGACGTGGCCCGGTTGACGGTCACCCCGTCCGGCGCCGTGCCGGTGGGGAAATGCCCGCCGCCGTCCGCCCACATGCGGTCGAGGAAGCCGCGCGCCGCTTTCTCCGGCCCGGCCCAATCGCCGGCCGTGCCGCTGCGCTCCAGCCAGCCGAACAGGGCGACGAGGTCGGTGTTGTGCTCCGTCGCCTTCCAGGTCAGGGCCTGCGGCTTGTCGTCGAAGCCCTGGACGCCGCCGTTGAAGCCGCCCGGCCCGCGCGGGTCGGCGGTGTTCGCCACCACCCAGCGGGCCAGCTCCGCGGCGCCGTTGCGGAAGCGCTCCTCGCCGGTCGCCTCGCCCAGAGTCATCAGGGCCAGCCCCGCCCAGGCGACGTTGCCGGTGGCGGAGCCGACCTGATAGGCGTCCTCGAACCAGCGGTTGGCGGTGACGTCCCACCAGCCGTTGGGCGGGATCGGCTTCTGGGTCTGGGCGCCGGCGCGGTAGGTGTTGCGCAGCCGACCCTGGCGCCGCGCGCGGTCCAGCGTGGCGGCGGAGAGCAGCGATTCGCCGATGCGCAGCGCCGGCTCGGTCTTGCCGCAGGCGACCAGGGCGATGACGGCCAGCGCGTTGTCGTAGGTGAAGGCGGCCTCGCGCAGCGGCAGCTCCGACGTCTGGCCGACGCCGAAGCTGCTGTCGTAGCTGCGCAGGAACACCGGGCCGGAGCCGGGGATCTCCGCCACCCGCGACTCCAGCGTGCCGCAGGTCTTCCCGGCCAGCGCCGCCGTGCCATCCTCGGCCCGGGCGGCGCCGGACGCGACCCCGGAGGCCGCCAGGGTGCCGACACCGGCGGCGAGCAGCCACGCGGCCAGACGGCTCTTTCGCTTCATCGAAGATTCTCCCATTCCGGTCCCGGCGCCGCTCAGCCTTCGAAGGCGCGGACGGACTGGCGCTGCTCGCCCAGCCCCTCGACGCCCAGGCGCATCGTCTGGCCGGGCTGGAGCCAGGGATGGTTCGGCCCGCGGCCCAGCGCCACGCCCTGCGGCGTGCCGGTGGCGATGACGTCGCCCGGCAGCAGGGTCATGAAGCGGCTGATGTAGGACACGATCTCGGCGACGCCGAAGATCATGTCGGCGGTCGTGCTGTCCTGCATCGGCTGGCCGTCGACCTCCAGCCACAGGCGCAGCGCCTGCGGGTCGGGCACCTCGTCGCGGGTGACCATCCAGGGGCCGATCGGGCAGAAGCTGTCGGCGCTCTTGCCCTTGACCCACTGGCCGGTGCTCTCGGTCTGGAAGGCGCGCTCCGACACGTCGTTGAGGACGCAATAGCCGGCGATGTGGTCGAAGGCGTCGGCCTGATCGACGTAGCGGGCGGTGCGGCCGATGACGATGCCGAGTTCGACCTCCCAGTCGAGCTTGGTGGCGCCCCGCGGCATCTGGACCGGGTCGTTGGGGCCGCAGATGGAGGTGGTCGCCTTCATGAACAGCACCGGCTCCGCCGGCTCGGGCAGGCCGGATTCGGCGGCGTGGGCGCGGTAGTTCAGCCCGACGCAGACCACCTTGGACACGCCGGCGACGCAGGGGCCGAGCCGGGTCCCGTCCGGCACCTGGGCCAGCCGGTCGGTGTCGAGCGTCCGCAGATGGGCCAGCCCATCCTCGGTCAGGGTGGACGGGCCGATGTCCGACACCACGCCCGACAGGTCGCGGATCACGCCGTTGCGGTCCAGAAGGCCCGGACGCTCATGGCCCGGCGGGCCGAATCGCAGAAGTTTCATCAGGCTAAACCCTTCCCGTTCCCGAAGGTTGAGCCGCGCCTCTCCTCCGGTGAGTGCTGTCCGGTTCCGGCCGAAGCCGGAAAGGGGCTGTTCCGTCGCGGTCCGGTCTGGTGTACCCTTTTTTCAGCCCATGGGGAAACCAGACGGGAGGCGGAGATGCCGGTGTGGCGCCGTTACCTCGTGAAGGAACCGACCGGGCGGCTGGTCGAGCTGCCGAGCCGCCAGTACGACCGCGCCGACGACGGCACGGCGCCGATCCCCGACTACGCCGGTCGCTGCGTTGAACTGGTGTCGGCGGTGCTGGTCGGCAAGCAGGGCGCCGCGCCCACGGTGACCGAAGTCGCCTTCACCAAGCTGTATTTCGACCAGTCGGGATTCGTGGACGCCGCCAAGCGGGAGCGGATGATCCGCCTGATGCTGGAAAGCTGCGCCGACCGGCGCTGCCGCCGACCGGTCCGGCGGACGGGGTGCACCGACTGCAACGCCCTGGCGGAACGGGCGGATGCCGCCCGCAACGAGCTGATGCGCGACTTCGAATGGGCGCCCGCGCCGGCGGAGGTCACCGCCGCGCTGTTCGTCCTGGGGCCTCCCGGCGGCGGCGCCCCGTTGCATTGACACCCCCCTTTCCCCGCCGCCTCCCCCGAAAAGTCACATCCCCCGTCCTCTTCCCCTGTGCCCGTATGCCCCCATATGGCTTGCAGCACAGGAGGAGGAGCCCCGATGCATCGCCGCGCCGCCATCCGCCGCTCGCTGCTTGCCCGGCCCACGCTCGCCCGCGTCCGGCAACTCGCGCTGATCGGCACGGGGTGGAGCCTGATCGGACTGGGCGCCCTGATGTCCCCGCTGCCGGGACCGTTCGGCTTCCCGGTGGCGCTTGCCGGCGGGGTGATCCTGCTGCGCAACTCCGCCGACGCCCGCCGCCTGTTCGTGCGGCTGAAGCGCCGCCATCCCCGCCTGCTCAGCCCCGTCGAGCGCATCCGCGTCAAGCTGCGCCACCGCCGCAACGCGGCCAGGGCCAAGGCCGCCGCCACCGCCTGACTGTCGCTGCCTGTCCGTCACCGCCGGGCGGATCTGCGGACGGGGCGCTGGACAGCGCCGGCCGGCTGCGGCATTCCTGTCCGCTTCGGTGGTCAGGAGGCTCAAAGGTGAAGTCCGGCAACGCAATCCTGTCGAGCTACGGCACGACGATCTTCGAGGTGATGTCCCGCCTGTCGGACGAGCACAAGGCGATCAATCTCGGCCAGGGCTTCCCCGACGAGCGTGGCCCCGCCGACGTGCTGGACGTGGCGGCCAAGGCGGTCCTCGACGGGTGGAACCAGTATCCGCCGATGATGGGCACCCCGGAGCTGCGGCAGGCGGTGGCCGCGCACGGCAAGCGCTTCTACGGGCTGGACATCGACTGGAAGACCGAGGTGATGGTGACCTCCGGCGCCACCGAGGCGCTGACCGCCAGCCTGCTCGGCCTCATCAATCCGGGCGACGAGGTCGTGCTGTTCCAGCCCATGTACGACAGCTACCTGCCGATCGTTCGGCTGGCCGGCGGCGTGCCGCGCTTCGTCAGCCTGAAGGCCCCGGACTGGAGCTTCACGCGGGCTGACCTGGAGGCGGTCTTTTCGTCCAAGACCAAGCTCGTCCTCATCAACGACCCGCTGAATCCCGCCGCCAAGGTCTTCACCCGCGCGGAGCTGGAGTTGCTGGCGGAGTTCGTCCAGCGCTTCGACGCCTTCGCCGTCTGCGACGAGGTGTACGAGCACATCATCTTCGACGGGCTTGAACACATTCCGCTGATGACCCTGCCCGGCATGCGCGACCGCTGCCTGAAGATCGGCTCGGCCGGCAAGACCTTCTCGCTGACCGGCTGGAAGGTCGGTTACGTCACCGGCGCCCCGCATCTGCTCCAGCCCGTCGTCAAGGCGCACCAGTACATCACCTTCACGACGCCGCCCAACCTCCAGGCGGCGGTCGCCTATGGGCTGGGCAAGGACGGCGCCTACTTCACCGGGCTGGCCACGGGGCTGCAGGCCAAGCGCGACCGGCTGGCCGACGGGCTGCGCGCCGTTGGGTTCGAGGTGCTGCCGTCCGCCGGCACCTATTTCGTGGTCGCCGACGTGTCGCCCTTCGGCTTCGACGGCAACGACGAGGACTTCTGCCGCCGCCTGACCGCCGAGGCCGGGGTCACGGCGATCCCCGTGGGGGCCTTTTTCGTCGAGGACGCGCCGCGCAGTTTCATCCGCTTCTGCTTCTCCAAGAAGGACGAGATTCTCGACGGAGCGGTTGAGCGGCTGAACGCCTATTTCTCGCGGAAATGATGTGAGGCCCTGCGCCGTCAACGCGGGATGGAGAGGCTTGCCGGGACCTTCGATGGCGTGATACCCCTGTTGATCTAGGGTCGATACCGGGCCGGAACGGATCCTTGTCCGTGACCGCCCGGTGGACCGCCTGTGGAAAGACCGGGATGCGCCTGCCGATCTCGTTCCGCTGGTGCGTGTTCGCCATCGCCGCCGTTGCGATCACGGTGGTTTGGGGAGCCCACGCGCAGGTGGTGCGCGAACTGCTTGACGGCCAGACGCGGGAGGCGGTGGCGAAGGCCGAGATCATGGTCCGCGCCTTCGCCAAGAGCACCCACCGCGCGGTGCACGAGGTGGACATCACGCTGCGTTCCCTGGCGCTGGAGTTCGGGGAGAGCGGCCTGCCCGGCGTCCGCAGCTTCCTCGACCAGACGCTCTACGATCCGACGCTGATCCATCACTTCACCCTGCTCGACGCCGACGGGACCGTGCTGTTGCGCAGCGAAGGGCCGGGTGGGCGGGCGAACGAACGGGACGAGACCGCTTTCGCTTTCCACCAGGGCACCGGCCGCGACCTGATGCACATCGGCGCGCCCTTTCCCGGGACGACCGGCGGCGGGCCGCTTCTGCGCTTCAGCCGACGGCTGACCGACGGGGACGGCGGCTTCGCGGGGCTCGTGATCGCCAACATCGACCCCGACATCCTGGGGGAGTTCTACCAGCAGGCCAATCTGGGGCCGCAGGGGGTGGTGACCCTGATCGGGATGGACAAGGTGATCCGCGCCCGCGGGGCGTCGCGCGGCGTCGAGGCGGTCGGCCTCGCCATCCCCCAGTCCCGCCTGTGGAAGGAGCTGGGCCGGTCGCTCGCCGGTGTCTATTGGCAGGAGTCGCAGACCGACGGCGTCCTGCGTGCCTTCGCCTACCGCCTGGTGGAGAATTATCCGCTGGTCGCGACGGTCGGCGTCGCACAGGCGGACATCGAGGCGGCGGTGGCCGATCTGCGCAACACGCTGTTCCTGCTGGCGGCGATCCTGACCGCGTCCATTCTGCTGGTGACGCTGTTCCTTCTGCTGCAGCACCGCACGGCGGAGCGGCTGCGCGCCGCGCTGGCCCTGAACCGCAATTTCCTCGCCCGCGTCAGCCACGAGCTGCGCACGCCGCTGAACGCCATCCTCGGCTTCTCCGAGGTCATCCGCGACCAGATGCTGGGGCCGCAGGCCGGCGGGCGCTACGCCGACTACGCCCGCGACATCCATGAATCGGGGCGGCACCTGCTGGGGCTGATCAACGACATCATGGATCTGTCGCGGCTCCAGGCGGGAACGCTGCCCCTGCATCCGGAGGATCTCGACGTCGCTCCGGTCGTGGAATGGGCGTTCCGCGTGGTCGCGCCGCAGGCCGACGCCAAGGGCATCCGGCTCGACATGAACGTCGAGCCGGGGCATCACAGCGTCTCGGCGGACCAGCGCGCCCTGAAGCAGATGCTCCTGAACCTGCTGGCCAACGCCGTCACCTTCACGCCGGACGGCGGGCGCATCCTGGTGACGGTCGGCGGCGGGCCGGACGGCGGGTGCCGCGTCCGGGTGGCGGACAACGGCATCGGCATGACGCCGGAGCAACTCCATCAGGCCGCGGAGCCCTTCGGGCAGGCCGAGGTGCATGTGGCGCTTCCCGGGCAGGGCAGCGGGCTGGGGCTGTCCATCGTCAAGTCGCTGATGGAGGCCCATGGCGGACGCCTGTGCATCGACAGCCGGCCCGGCGAGGGCAGCCAGTTCACGCTGGAATTCGCCGGCTGATCCCGGCCTGATCCGCTCCCCGTCCACCCTGCGGGATTTTCCGGGCGGGGGCGCAAAGCCGTGGCGAAACCAGGGGCGCTTCGGCATACTCCGCGCCGGTTTGCCGAAAACGGTGTTTTCGCAGGCCCCAAGTTTTCGCATAGGCCCGCGCGCGCCGCGCCGGGCGGCTGGTCCAGGGAAGATCGAATGTTGCGTGCAGTGGCGCGTGTCTGTGCCGTCCTCGTCGCGTCCTCAACCCCCGTCATCGCCGCCGACGCGCCGCCCGAGCCGGTGCCCTTCGGCGTGTCCTCCGCCGAGGTGGTGGCGGAGCGCGACGTGCCGCAGGCCTGCTTCACCTTCACCGACCGGCTGGAGAAGTCGCGCGCGGTGAACTACCGCGACTATGTGGAGGTGACGCCCGTCGGCAATGGGGTGGCCGGTGGTGGAGCCGCCTTCGACGGGACCGCCGTGGCGCGCGACCGCACCCTCTGCGTCGAGGGGCTGAAGCACGGGCAGAGCTACCGCATCACCCTGCGCGACGGGCTGCCGGGCAGCGACGGCAAGCGCCTGCCCAACCCCGACGCGCGCGACATCGAGGTGCCGAACCGCAAGCCGGCGCTGGCCTTCCGCGGGGCGGGCTACATCCTGCCGCGCATCGGCGCCGACGGGCTGCCGCTGCGCTCCATCAACCTCGACCGGGCGAAGCTCCAGGTGCTGCGCATCAACGACCGCAGCTTGGTGGAGAAGATCTATTTCGGCCGCATCGGCCAGCAGATGTCCGACCACGAGGTCGGCGAGATCCTCGACCGCTCCGGCCAGGAGGTGTGGCGCGGGGAAATGGCGATCAGCAACAGCCGCAACCAGGCGGTGGTGACGCCCTTTCCGATCGACGCCGTGCTGGGCCGGCTGGAGCCGGGCGTCTACATCGCCGTGGCCAGCACCGAGGACATCAAGCCCGGCGGCTGGGACCACAAGGCGACCCAGTGGTTCGTCGTCTCCGACCTCGGTTTGAACGCCATCACCGGCGAGGACGCGCTGGTCGTCTTCGCCCGCTCCGTCAAGGGCGCGACCCCGGAGGCCGGCGTGGAACTGCGCCTGCTCGCCCGCAACAACGAGGAGCTGGGCAAGGCGCTGACCGGTGCGGACGGGCTGGCGCGATTCGACCTCACCGCGCTGCGCGCCGCCGGGCGGGAGCCGGTGCAGGCGCTGTTCGCCTACCGCGGGGCGGGGGACTTCGGCTTCCTCGACCTCGTGACGCCGACGCTGGCCAACGCGCCGCCGCCGGGCGGGGCGCCGAACGCGGCGCCGGGCGGCGTTGCGGCGGTGGTCCCGGCGCGTCCGGTCCCCGGCCAGCCCGATGCCTTCCTTTATACCGAGCGCGGCATCTACCGCCCCGGCGAGACGGTGCATCTGGCGATGCTGCTGCGCGACGCCGACGCCAAGCCGGTCACCGGCCGTCCCGTGACGCTGAAGATCCAGCGCCCCGACGGCTTCGAGGTGGACCGCCGTCCGCTCGCCGAATCCGGCGGCGGCAGCTTCGCCGCCCGCGTCGAGATTCCGGCCAACGCCATGACCGGCACCTGGGCCGTCACCGCCCACGGCGAGCCGGAGGCGGGGAGCCAGCCGAACACGATGGGTCCGGTGCTGGGCCGCGCCGAGTTCCTGGTCGAGGACTTCGTGCCGCCGCGCCTCGAGGTCGCCCTGGCGGCCGAGGCGGCGGAGCTTCCGGCGGACGGCAAGACGACCCTGACCATCGACGGGCATTTCCTTTACGGCGCCCCGGCGGCGGGCTTGCCGGGCGAGCTGGCGGTGACGCTGCGCGCCGCGGCGAATCCCTACCCGAACCTGCCCGGCTACCGCTTCGGCCTCGCCCAGGAGGAGGTGAAGCCGCTGCGCAGCGACCTGCCGGGCTTCACCACCAACCGCAACGGGCAAGCCAAGGCCGATCTCGCGCTGCCCAAGGCGCCGGAGAGCACCAAGCCGCTGGAGGCGGTGGTCCGGGCCACCCTGCTCGACATCGGGGGGCGCTCGGTCAGCCGCGATCTGGTCCTGCCGGTGCGCCACCAGCCCTTCGCCGTCGGCATCCGCCCGCGCTTCGAGGGCGACGGGGTGCCGGAAGGCGCCACCGCCGGATTCGACGTGGTGGCGGTCGGGCCGGACGGCCAGCCGATGGACAAGGAAGACCTCTCCTACGAGCTGTTCGAGGAGGAGTACGACTACGCCTGGTTCGAGGCGAACGGGCGCTGGGACTACAAGGTCACGGTGCGTGACCAGCGGGTGACCGGCGGCACGCTCGCCGCCCAGGCGGCCAAGCCGGGCTCGGTGGAGGCCCCGGTGACCGCCGGCCGCTACCGGCTGGAGGTGTTCGACCCCAAGACCGGCGTGGCGAGCAGCCTGCGCTTCGCCGCCGGCTGGTGGATGACCCCGACCGCCGGCGAGCGTCCCGATCAGGTGGACGTGACCGTCATGCTGCCTGCCTACAAGGGCGGCGATACCGCCTGGGTCTACGTCAAGCCGCCCTACGACAGCGAGGTGCTGATCACCGTCGCCGATCGCAAGATCCGCCACGCCTCCACCCGCCGCATCGGGCCGGAGGGCGCCTTCCTGGAAATCCCCGTCGATCCGACCTGGACCGGCGGCGTCTATGTGCTGGCGACCGCCTTCGGCGCACCGGACGCCGCGGGCGGCCCGTCGAAGGGCGTGGCGCGCCGCGCCGTCGGCCTGTCCTGGCTGGCGGTGGACGGGGACGAGCGGGCGCTGGACGTGCGCGTCGCCGCCCCGGCGCAGACCGAGCCCCGCCGCTCCGTCACCGCGGAGGTGGTGGTGGAGGGCGCGCCGGAGGGCCAGCCGGCCTATGTAACGGTCGCCGCGGTGGACGACGCCGTGCTTCAGCTCACCGACCAGCATTCGCCGAACCCGATCGACCATTATCTGGGCAAGCGCCGCCTCGGCGTGGAACTGCGCGATTCCTTCGGGCGGCTGATCGATCCGGCGGTCCTCGACGCCGCCCGCACGCGCCCCGGCGCCGCCCCGCGGCTGCGTCAGGTCGGCGTCACCGTTCCGCAGAAGTCGGAGCGCGTCGTCTCCCTGTTCTCCGGCGTGCTGACCGTGGGGCCGGAGGGCAAGGTGGCGGTGCCGCTGGACGTCCCCGACTTCCAGGGCCGGCTGCGCCTGATGGCCGTGGCGTGGAGCGGGGACAAGCTGGGCCGCTCCGAATCCTCCATGCTGGTCGCCGATCCGGTGCTGGCCGACCTGGGCCTGCCGCGCTTCCTGGCGCCGGGGGACCGGGCGGTGGTCCCGGTGACGCTCGACAACGTCGCCGGCCCGGCGGGCGCCTACACCATCTCCCTGATCGCCAGCGGTGCCGTGTCGCTCAGCGAGGGCAGCATCGCCGTGCCCGAGCTGGGCAAGGGCAAGCGGGCCACCGCCGGGCGGGTCCTGACCGCCAACGGCGTCGGCACGGGCCACATCGCGCTCGACGTGACCGGGCCGGACGGCCTGCGTATCACGCGCCAGTGGGAAATCCCGGTGCGTCCGGCCTCGCCGCTGGTCACCCGCCGCACCGCCTCCATGCTGGCCCCGGAGCGCAGCGTCGAGTTGCCCGCCGACCTGCTGAACGGCCTGCGTCCGGAGACCGCGACGGCGGCCCTGTCGCTCGGCAACCTGCCGGACCTCGACATTCCCGGCCTGCTGACCGCGCTGGAGCGCGGCGGCCCCGGCGGGCTGGAGATGACGGCCAGCCGCGCGCTGCCACTGCTGTCGCTGGGCGACGTGGCGGTGGCGCTGGGCGTCGCCTCGGACGAGCGGGTGAAGGCGCGGGTGCAGCGGTCGGTGGACCGGGTGTTGACCTTCCAGCGGACGGACGGCGCCTTCGCCGCCTGGTCGCCGAAGGGGGAGGCCGATTCCTGGCTGACCGCCTACGCCCTGGACTTCCTGGGCCGCGCCAAGGCCGCCGGCTACCGCGTGCCGGAGGGGCCCTACCGCAAGGGGCTGGACGGGCTGCGCGGCGCGCTCGACAACGCCTGGGTGGAGGCCGACGAGCAGCCGGCCCGCGCCTACGCGCTCTATGTGCTGGCCCGCGCCAAGATGATCGACGCCGGTGCCGTCCGCTACTTCCAGGAGACCTTCTGGGACAAGCTGCAGACCGACTTCGCCCGCGCCCAGGTGGCCACGGCCATCGCCGCGCTGGGCGACAAGGACCGCGCGGCGGAAGCCTTCGGGCGGCTGTCCGGCGCCCGCGTCGTGTCGGCCAGCCTGCGCGATTACGGCTCGTCCCTGCGCGACGAGGCCGGCGTGGTGGCGCTGATGGGCGAGAGCGGCGTGGTCGAGCGGGAGCGTCTGACCCAGGCGACCGAGCGCCTGTCCAAGACCTACGCCGCCGTCCGCACCACCGGCGTGCAGGAGCAGGCGTGGCTTCTCCAGGCGGCCAAGGCGCTCATTGACCGGGCGCCGGCGATGAAGATCGCCCAGAAGGACGCGCAGGGGGCCGAGCAGGTCGCCGAGGGCGTCAAGCCGCTGTTCCAGCGCATCGACCCGGCGGCTCCGCCGGCCATCCGCAACGCCGGGGGCGAGCCGCTGCGCCAGATCCTGTCGGTGTCCGGCATTGCCGACGCGGCGCCGGGGGCGGAGGAGCAGGGCATGACCGTGACCCGCAGCCTGTTCGACATGACCGGCCGCCCCGCCGATCCGGGCGCCGTCCGTCCGAACGACCGGCTGGTGGTGATCCTGGAGGGCAGCGCCTCCGATCCGGTGGACCGGCAGGTCCTGGTGTCCGATCCGCTGCCCGCCGGCTTCGAGATCGAGGCCGCCCGCTTCGCCGGGGGCGGGGCGCCGCTGGGCGACCTGTCCTGGTTGGGCGAGCTGACCGCGCCCCGCGCCGTCGATTACCGCGACGACCGCTTCGTCGCCGCGTTGGACATGACGAAGCAGGCGCCGCGCTTCCGGCTGGTCTATCTGGTGCGCGCGGTGACGCCCGGCGACTACGCCCAGCCCGGCGCCGTGGTGGAGGATCTCTACCGCCCGCACCAGTCGGCCCGCACCGCGGCGTCGCGCCTGCGCGTCCTGCCGGAGTGAGCGGACCGAACGGAAAAGCCCCATCGTCCGCCGCGCGCGGGCGGTGGGGCTTTTGCTTTTACCGGACTGGTTTTGCCGGCCCCGCCGGTCTCAGACGATCTTTTTGTGCTCGTCGTCGCGCTGCCGGGTGACGAGCATCAGGATCGCCACCACGACCGCGAAGAAGGCGGTCAGCGCCACGTAGAACAGCAACGCGACCCCGACCGTCAGGGTGCCGATCAGCACCATGGCGAGTATCCAGACGCCCAGCGATACGATGGCGCGCGACGACATCGGCTGTCCCAACCCTGCTTGCCGTGACTCCGGTTTGTCCTGCCCTGTAACCGGCCGTTGCGCCCGGCCATTCCTGGCCCGGGTTCGCCGGCGGCTTTTTTTGTTGAATGACCCGAGCCTGCCATAGCTGGGCAGGCTCATCGCCCGTGGCATGCTGTCACAGCGCGCCCGCGCCGCACCCCCGCCTTGGACAGCGGAAAGAGAGCGGGCCGCCCGCTTGACAGCAAATGGCAAGCGCCTTACCTTTACGTAAACGTCAACCCATGACGATCAAGGGCAATGACGATCAAGGGCAATGACGATCAAGGGAAGGGTGGGAGGATGTCGCAACCCGCGAGGTTGATGGGGCTGGGCGCGCGCGACGACGGACTCGCTCCCGGCGCGGACGGCGCCGGGCGCTCCTTCGCCATCGGTGAGCTGGCTGACGAGTTCGGGCTGACCCACCGCACCATCCGCCATTACGAGGACGAAGGGCTGCTGGCGCCGGAGCGCGACGGCACCGCCCGGGTGTACGGCCACCGCGACCGCGCGCGCCTCGCGCTGATCTGCCGGGGCAAGCGGCTTGGCTTCAGCCTCGCCGAGATCAAGGAATTCCTCACCCTCTACGACGCGGACGAAATCCAGAAGGAGCAGATGCGCTTCATGCAGCGCATCGCCCGCCGCCGCATCGCCGACCTGGAACGGCAGCTTCAGGACGTCCAGCAGACGCTGGGCGAGCTGCGCATCATCGACACCCAGATCTCCGACCATTTCCGCAAGAACGGAATCACGGAGACGCAGACCACGGAGGACACGCAACCATGACCTCGGCGCCTTTGACCACGCCCGCCAATCCGGTCGTCATCGCCGGCTACGCCCGCTCCCCCTTCGCCTTCGCCAACAAGGGCGAGCTGGCGAAGGTGCGTCCCGACGACCTGCTGGCCCATGTCGCCGCGGCGCTGGTCGAGCGCACGGGCGTCAACCCGCAGGACATCGAGGATGTGGTCGTCGGCTGTGCCTTCCCCGAAGGCGAGCAGGGCATGAACATCGCCCGCACCGTGTCCTTCCTGGCGAAGCTGCCGCTGACCGCCGGGGCCACCACGATCAACCGCTACTGCGGCTCCTCCATGCAGGCGATCCATCAGGCGGCCGGCGCCATCCAGATGGGGGCGGGCGAGGTCTTCCTGTGCGGCGGCATCGAGTCGATGAGCCGGGTCCCGATGATGGGCTACAACCCGCTGCCCCATCCGGGCCTGAAGGACCAGTATCCGGAAGCCTATTGCTCCATGGGCGTCACGGCGGAGAATGTCGCCCGCCGTTACGGGATCTCCCGCGCCGACCAGGAGGCGATGGCCGCCGAGTCCCACGCCAAGGCCGCCGCGGCGCAGCAGGCCGGGCGCCTCGCCGAGGAGATCGTCGCCATCCAGACCGCCGCCGGCCTCGTGGAGCGCGACGGCTGCATCCGCCCCGGCACCAGCGGTGAAACGCTGAGCGGCCTGAAGCCCGCCTTCCTGGCCGACGGTTCGGTCACCGCCGGCACCTCCTCCCCGCTGACGGACGGCGCCTCGGCGGTGCTGGTGACGACGGAGGCCTACGCCAAGGCCAACGGCCTGCCGATCCTCGCCCGCATCCGCTCCGTCGCGGTGGCCGGCTGCGCGCCGGAGGTGATGGGGCTCGGCCCGGTCCCGGCGGCGCAGAAGGCGCTGGCGCGCGCCGGCCTGTCCATCCGCGACATCGACGTGATCGAGCTGAACGAGGCCTTCGCCGCGCAGGCCATCGCCTGCATGCGCGACCTCGACATCGACCCGGCCAAGGTGAACCTGGACGGCGGGGCCATCGCGCTCGGCCACCCGCTCGGCGCCACCGGCGCCCGCATCACCGGCAAGGCGGCGGCCCTGCTGAAGCGCGAGGGCAAGCAGTTCGCGCTCGCCACCCAGTGCATCGGCGGCGGCCAGGGCATCGCCACGGTTCTGGAAGCGGTCTGACGGCGGCGGGACAGGGAGGCACCAACCATGCAGATCAAACGCGCCGCCGTGATCGGCTCCGGCGTGATGGGCAGCGGCATCGCCGCCCATTTCGCCAACGCCGGCATCCCCGTCGTCCTGCTCGACATCCCCGCCAAGGAGGGTGACGACCGCAGCGCCATCGCCAAGGGGGCCATCCAGAGGCTTCTGAAGACCGACCCCGCGCCCTTCATGCACCCGAAGAACGCCAGGCTGGTGACACCGGGCAATCTGGAGGACGACCTCGCCCTGCTGGCCGACGTCGACTGGATCGTCGAGGCCATCGTCGAGAACCCGGCGGTCAAGGCCGACCTCTACCGCCGCATCGACCCGGTGCGCAAGGAAGGCTCCGTGGTGTCGTCCAACACCTCGACCATCCCGCTGGGCGTGCTGGTCGAGGGGCAGTCGGACGCCTTCAAGCGCGACTTCCTGATCACCCACTTCTTCAACCCGCCGCGCTACATGCGGCTGCTGGAGATCGTCGGCGGCGAGGCCACCCGGCCCGACGCGCTGGCCGCCGTCGCCGACGTCTGCGACCGCGCGCTGGGCAAGGGTGTGGTCCGCTGCAAGGACACGCCGGGCTTCATCGCCAACCGCATCGGCGTCTACTGGATCCAGACGGCGATCAACGCCGCCGTCGATCTCGGCCTGACGGTGGAGGAGGCCGACGCCATTGTGGGCCGCCCCATGGGCATCCCGAAGACCGGCGTGTTCGGTCTGGTCGATCTCGTCGGGCTGGACCTGATGCCGCACATCGCCAAGAGCCTGCTGACGACCCTGCCGGAGAACGACCCCTACCGCGCCGCCTTCCGCGAGCACCCCGTCATCACCAAGATGATCGCGGAGGGCTACACCGGCCGCAAGGGCAAGGGCGGCTTCTACCGCTTGAACCGCGAGGGCGGCGCCAAGGTCAAGGAGGCCATCGACCTGTCCACCGGCGCCTACCGCCGTTCCGACAAGCCGAAGCTGGAGAGCGTGTCCGCCGCCGGGCGCGACCTGCGGGCGCTGGCCGACTTCCCCGACAGGACCGGGCAGTACGCTCGCCGGGTGCTCGCCCAGACGCTGGCCTACGCCGCGTCGCTGGTGCCGGAGATCGCCGACAGCATCGTCGCGGTCGATGAGGGCATGCGGCTCGGCTACAACTGGAAGCAAGGCCCGTTCGAGCTGATCGACCGGCTGGGCACCGCCTGGTTCGCCGACCTTTGCCGCAGCGAGGGCATTCCCGTCCCGCCGCTGGTCGAACAGGCCGCCGGGCGGCCCTTCTACCGGGTGGAGGACGGCAAGCTCCAGCACCTGACCACCGCCGGCCTCTACGACACGGTGGTGCGTCCCGACGGCGTTCTGCTGCTGTCCGACATCAAGCGGGCGTCGAAGCCGGTGTGGAAGAACAGCTCGGCCAGCCTGTGGGACATCGGCGACGGCGTGCTGTGCGTCGAGTTCACCAGCAAGATGAACGCGCTGGACGGCGACATCATGGCCGCCTACGGCAAGGCGATGAAGCTGATCGGCGACGGGAAGGGCGACTGGAAGGCCTTGGTCATCCACAACGAGTCCGACAACTTCTCGGTCGGCGCCAACCTCGGCCTCGCCTTGTTTGCCCTGAACGTCGGGCTGTGGCCGCAGATCGAGGAGCTGGTGGAGGGCGGCCAGCGCGCCTACCGCGCCCTGAAGTATGCCCCCTTCCCGGTGGTGTCGGCGCCCAGCGGCATGGCGCTCGGCGGCGGCTGCGAAATTCTGCTGCATTCCGACCACGTCCAGGCCCACGCCGAGACCTACATGGGGCTGGTCGAGGTCGGCGTCGGGCTGATCCCCGGCTGGGGCGGCTGCACGGAGATGCTGGCCCGCCACGCCGCCAACCCCCGCACGCCGAAGGGGCCGATGCCGCCGATCGCCGGCGCCTTCGAGACCATCAGCCTCGCCAAGGTCGCCAAGTCGGCGGCGGAAGCCAAGGATCTGCTGTACCTGCGCCCCGGCGACGGCATCACCATGAACCGCGACCGCCTGCTGGCCGACGCCAAGGCCAAAGCGCTGGAACTGGCGGCGAACTACACCCCGCCCGAGAAGGTCACCTACACGCTGCCCGGCCCCAACGGGCGGGCCGCGCTGGAGCTGTTCCTCGAAGGCTTCGCGCTCCAGGGCAAGGCGACGCCGCACGACATGGTCGTCTGCGGCAAGCTGGCCGGCATCCTGACCGGCGGGCCGAAGGCCGACGTCACCCAGCCGGTGACCGAGGACCAGATGCTGGCGCTGGAGCGCAAGGCCTTCATGGAACTGGTGCGCACCGAGGGCACCATCGACCGGGTGGAACACATGCTGACCACCGGCAAGCCGCTGCGGAACTGATGGGGGAGGACTGAGCAATGCCGATCTACAAGGCTCCGCTGGAGGATGTCCGCTTCGTCCTCGACGAGATCGTCGGGGCGGGCAAGCTGGCCGAACTGCCGGGTTACGAGGACGCCACCCCCGACCTGATCGCCCAGGTCCTGGAGGAGGGCGCCAAGCTGTGCGAGGAGGTGCTGTTCCCGCTGAACCAGTCCGGCGACGGCGAGGGCTGCAGCTTCGAGAACGGCGTGGTGCGCACGCCCAAGGGCTTCAAGGAGGCCTACGCCACCTACATCGAGGCGGGCTGGCAGGGCCTGTCCTGCGACCCGGCCTATGGCGGGCAGGGGCTGCCCAAGCTGGTGAACACCATGCTGGAGGAGTTCATCTGCTCCGCCAACCTCAGCTTCGGCATGTATCCCGGCCTGTCGCTGGGCGCCTACAACGCGCTCTCCACCTATGGGTCGGAGGCGTTGAAGCAGCGCTTCCTCGGCCGGCTGGTCGACGGCACCTGGGCGGGCACCATGTGCCTGACCGAGTCCCATTGCGGCACCGACCTGGGGCTGATCCGCACCAAGGCGGTCCCGCAGGCGGACGGCAGCCACAAGATCACCGGCACGAAGATCTTCATCTCCGCCGGCGAGCATGACCTGACCGAGAACATCCTGCATCTGGTGCTGGCGCGCCTGCCCGACGCGCCGGCCGGGACGCGCGGCATCAGCCTGTTCCTGGTGCCGAAATTCCTGCCCAGGGAGGACGGCACGGTCGGCCCGCGCAACGGCGTCGCCTGCGGCTCCATCGAGCACAAGATGGGCATCAAGGCCTCGGCGACCTGCGTCATGAATTTCGAGGACGCCACCGGCTGGCTGGTCGGCGAGCCGCACAAGGGCATGCGGGCGATGTTCGTGATGATGAACGCGGCCCGCCTCGCCGTCGGCATCCAGGGGCTGGGGGTTGCCGAGGTCAGCTACCAGAACGCGGTGGCCTACGCCAGGGAACGACTCCAGGGCCGCTCGCTGAAGGGCACGGCGCATCCCGACAAGCCGGCCGATCCGATCATCGTGCATCCCGACGTGCGGCGGAACCTGCTGACCGCCCGCGCCTACACCGAGGGCGCCCGCGCGCTCGGCGCGCTGGTCGGCTACAAGCTGGACGTGGCGGAGAAGCACGCCGACGAAAAGACGCGGAAGGAGGCGGACGAATTCGTCCAGCTGATGACGCCGATCGTCAAGGCGCTGTTCACCGACATCGGCTTCGAGTCGGCCAACATCGCCGTGCAGGTGCATGGCGGGCATGGTTTCATCTGGGAAACCGGCGTGGAGCAGTATGTCCGCGACGCCCGCATCTGCCAGATCTACGAGGGCACCAACGGCATCCAGGCGCTGGACCTCGTGGGGCGCAAGCTGCCGCAGGACATGGGCCGGCTGCTGCGCCGCTTCTTCCACCCCGTCGGCGCCGAGATCGAAGCCGACATGGAAAACGAGGAGTTGGGCGAGTTCGTCCTGCCGCTGGCCAAGGCCTTCGCCAAGCTCCAGCAGGCGACCGCCATCATCGCGCAGAAGGGGCTGAAGGACCCGGAGGAGGCGGGAGCCGCCGCGACCGACTATCTGCGGCTGTTCGGTCTGGTGGCGCTCGGCTGGATGTGGCTGAGGATGGTCAAGGCCGCTCAGGCGAAGCTGGCGGCAGGGGAGGGCAACGCGGCCTTTCTTGAGGCCAAGATCAGGACGGCCCGATTCTACACGGCGAAACTGTTGCCGCAGACGAACGCGCTGTTCATCACCATCATGGCCGGGTCCAAGCCTCTGATGGAGATGGAGGAGGCCGCCTTCTGAGGATCAGCCTTACGGGGTCTATGTCTTTGGGCCGGGATCGGTGTATGCTGCACCGGTTCCGGCTTCCTCGTTTCGAGAGATGCGAAAGATAGAAAGTACGAAAACGACGGTTCTTTCTGATGAGCAAGCCTATGGCTTGATACATTCGTGCTCACTTTCGTCATGTTTGAACGATGCGCGAAATGGATATTGCTGTAGCGCAGCAACGCCATTGCTCGGAGCCTTCAATGAGACAAAAGTTAAATTCGGGTTGTCCAACCCCACCGAATCGTGGTACATCTGATGTGACATTACCCTGCATAAGGACTTTCTATCCCTTTTGGAATTGGGTCATATGATGCTTGAAAATGACCTGCATTTTTTCCGAAACTGAAGGTCGGAACACTGGCCTTGTGTCAGGGCTGTACGTTCGGACCATTGAAAGCACTGAGTACGGGGGCACCACCAGATGAAAATCCTGATCGGAGACGACCATGTGCTTTTCCGGGAGGGATTGCGCAGGCTGCTGGAGCAGCTGAAGGAGGGTGCCAGCTTTGAAGAAGCCAGCAATTTTGATGAGCTTCTGGAAAAGGCTGGCAAGGGCGAGACCTACGATCTCGTCCTGACCGATCTGCGCATGCCCGGTTGGCCCGGCTTCTCCGGCATCCAAGACCTGCGGGGAAAGCAGCCCGACTCCAAGGTCGTGGTCGTGTCGGCGTCCGAAGCGCATCACGACGTCCGCGACGCGCTGGAGCACGGCGCCGCAGGCTACATCCCGAAATCCTCCAGCGTGAAGATCATGCTCAGCGCGCTGGATCTCATCTTTTCCGGCGGCGTCTATGTGCCGCCGACCGTGCTGCGTGAATCGGGGGAGGCCGAGGTGCGCGTCGGCGCCATCCCGCCCAGCGACCCGCAGCTCGACCATCTGCTGACCCAGCGTCAGCGCGAGGTTCTGGACCGCCTGCGCGAAGGCAAGTCCAACAAGCAGATCGCCCATGAACTGGGCCTGTCGGAGGGCACGGTGAAGATCCACATGACGGCGATCTTCAAGTCGCTGGGTGTGCGCAACCGCACCCAGGCCGCCATGGCTTTCCCGCAGTCGCATTCCGCCTGACCATCAGATCTGACCGTCCGGCCGCCCGACTTTGAAAACGCCCGCGGACGATCCCGCGGGCGTTTTCGTTTAAGGGATGGTGGCGTGGGCCTCAGCCCATTCCGGCAACGTAGCCGCGCAGGGATTCGACCTCCAGTTCCGCGTCGTCCAGCCGCGCCTTCACGATGTCGCCGATGCTGACCAGCCCGACGAGTTCGCCGTTCTCCAGGATCGGCAGATGGCGGATGCGGCGCTGCGTCATGACGCCCATGATCTGGGACACCGTGTCGGCCGGGCTTCCGGTGACGAGGTCGCGGGTCATCAGGTCGCCGACGGGCCGCTCCAGGGCGGCGGCCCCATCCGCGGCCACGGCGCGGACGATGTCGCGTTCCGACAGGATTCCGGCGGGCCGGCCGTCGTCCTTCATGATCAGGACGGCACCGATTTTGTGATGGGCGAGCTTGCGGGCGACCGCGTCGATCCGGTCGTCCGGACTGGCGGTGATGATCTCCGTGCCCTTCCTTTTCAAGACGGCGGCAATGTGCATGGTTGTGCTTCCTCCCGCGCGGATTCACGAAAGGGAATGCTCACCCACTGTCGCTTCTCTAGGAAGTCGCAAAAAGGAACAGGCCGGATACTCCTTTCGGAGTAGCCGGCCTGAAACCCAGGTCGCGCGGGGCTTCCCGTGGGAGGCCCCGGAGGTGCCGATCAGAAGCGGTAGCCGATGCCCAGGCCGACCAGCCACGGGTCGATCTTGACGTCCGAACGGACGGTGGTGCCCAGGTTGGTCTGCGCCGTGACGTCGGTCTTCAGGAAGATCTTCTTCACGTCGAGGTTCAGCGACCAGTTGCCGGTCAGGGCGACGTCCACGCCGGCCTGCAGGGCCCAGCCGAAGCGGTTCTCGTAGTCGGTGTCGACGATGCGCAGGCCGATGCCGTTCGCCTTGTTGGCGGCGTCTTCACGGTAGAACAGGGTGTAGTTGATGCCAGCGCCGACATACGGGCTGACGCGCTCCTTCGGGAAGAAGTGGTACTGCGCGGTCAGGGTCGGCGGCAGCAGCGACACCTTGCCCACGTCCACGGAGCCGCCGAGACCCGGCAGGATCGAGCCCTTGACGTTGTGGCGGCTGGTGCCGGCGATCAGCTCGAGAGCGATGTTGTCCGTGACGAAGTAGGAGAAGTCGAGTTCCGGAATGTAGTCGTTGTTGATCCGGGCCTCGCCGATGTTGGTGGTGCCCTGGTGGATCAGGTCACCCGACTCCTGCGGGATCACGGCCAGGGCGCGCGCGCGCACCAGAATGTCACCGGCGGACTTGCCCTTGAAATCCTGGGCCAGCGACGGGGAGGAAACGGCGGCAAGAGCCGTGGTCGCCAGCAGGGCGGCGGCGGCGCGCTTCAGGAAAGTCATGGGATTCGCTCCAGGGCAGAATTAGCTGATGTCGTTTTTTTGGCTTGATGCCTGGAGATGTATTACCAGAGTTTTTGTGGGGTTGCTATGCCGACTCAACCAAAACGTCATAGTGAGGCGGCCTTGCAACAGCGACGAGTTGTCGCATGGACTGGAACTCTTAACGCGCTGGCGCCATGGCGGGTTGTGGGGACTGTGAGGGGACTTGCCCCAGGCAGTTCTGTACGATCACGTAGCACTGGCCGAGTCGGCTTCCGCCGCTGGACGACCCGCCGTAGACGATGCGTTCCACCGCGCCGTGGCGCAGCGTGAAGGTCGCCTCGCAATCGACGCTGGTCACGTCGTAGCCGTAGCCGCCCCATCCCCCGTAGGGATAACCCCAGTAGCCGCCGTAGCCGCCCCAAGTCGGGTAGGAATACAGCCGGTTGCTGCGGTAGGTGAAGAATTCCAGGTCCCCGGCGGTGGCCTGCCGTTCCGGAACTCCGGCGCAGGACAGCAACGTCTGCTTCGGCATGCCGATCAGCGCATTCTGCGCGACCATCGCCTGATCGGCGGCCGGATTGGCGCAGCCGCCCAGAAGGCCGGCGGCCAGAAGAGCCGCACCGAAACCGATCCTTGTCATCGCTCCGCGCATTGCCGTGCCTCCCGTCAGGGGCGCCGCAGCCGGGCCGGCGCCAGATCCTCCGCACGCACACCGAGCGCCGCGACCTCCGGCGGCAGGCCGTGTCCGGTCGCCAGGGCCGCCGCGGTGCGGCCCATGGCCGGCGCCGTCTGGATGCCGTAGCCGCCCTGGCCGGCCAGCCAGAAGAAGCCGTCCGCGGAATCGTCGTAGCCCACCACCATCACCTTGTCGGCGACGAAGCTGCGCAGGCCCGCCCATTTGTGCGTGATACGTCGAACGGAAAACCGCACCGCCTGTTCCATGCGGTCGATGGCGATGGCGATGTCCATCTCCTCCGGTTGCACGTCGCAGGGCTCCACCGGCGTCTCGTCGGCGGGGGAGAGCAGCAGCCGGCCCGATTCCGGCTTCATGTAGAACTGTTCGTCCACATCGATGGTCATCGGCCAGCCGGCGAGTCCCGCCGCGTCCGCCGGGTCGGGGAACACCGGATCGAAGGTGATGGCGGTGCGCCGTTTCGGCACCAGCCCGATGGGGCTCACCCCGGCCATTCCCGCCAGACCGTCGGCCCAGGCCCCCGCCGCGTTGACCAGCACCGGGGCGGCGAAGGCGCCCGCCGGGGTCGTGGCGATCCACAGCCCGTCGCGCCGCTCCAGCGCCGTCACCCCGGCGTCGGTCACCAGCCGGCCGCCGCGTGCCTTCAGCCCGCGCAGGTAGCCGCCGTGGATGGCGTGGACGTCCATGTCCATGGCCTCCGGTTCCCACACCGCGCCGTCCACGTAATCGGGGTTCAGGAAGGGCGCGCGGGCCAGCGTCTCGGCACGGTCGAGCCGCTCGACGGTCGGGGTCAGCCGGCGGCCCTCGGTGAAGTCGCGGTCGAGTGCTGCGGTCTGGTCGGCGCGTCCGATCAGCAGGACGCCGCGCGGCGTCAGCAGGGGATGTTCCGAAAAGCCTTCCGGTGGGTTGATGTAGAAATCCCAGCTCGCCACCGTCAGCGCGCGGACGACCGGATGCCCATAGGTCTGGGTGTAGAGCGCCGCCGACCGGCCGGTGGAGTGGTAGCCGGGCTGGCTCTCCCGCTCCAGCACGGCGACGCTGCCGTGCGCCGCCAGTTCGTAGGCCGCCGAGGCGCCGGCCATGCCGCCGCCGACCACCAGAAAATCCACCCGTTCCATCATGCTCCAGCCCGTTTTTGCCGTCGTTCGCTCGGAAGAAGCGCGATCTCTTGGACAACCTATCCGGACGGCTGCCGAACGCAACCGCCTTCTCGCCGTCGGCTCGTTCAACGTGCGTACTGTTCGATTTTGTGACAAGAATTCGCGTGAAGAAAAATAATAATAATAAACGTTCATCAATGCTGCAGCTTGCCCATAATATAAATACCCTCATCAATGCTCAATGGACATGGGGGTTGCTGTCATGGATAGAGCTTTTGCTTCTGGGGTGTTTGGACAAAAAAACGGGAGGGAATCCGTTTCAATGAACAACAAGCATGACAGTGGAGCTAAGATCGAAATAGAGAATTCTGCTGAAATTAAGAGTATGGTGATTTGTGGATACAATACATTTGGATGGGACAGAGATAAGATAGCAGAATTATTTTTTAGAATATTCGAATATTGCAACGAAAATTATAATGAATACCAAAAATATTATGATAGCCAAATCGTTGAATATGTAAAAAACAAAATTGATATTTTTTGTGTTCAAGAGGCAGGATGCTTTAATCACATATCACTCCTGAAATCCTATAAAAGATTCCATTGTGATTGGCGGCGTAGAATCGCGAAAAAATACCTTAAGGAAATAAAATTATACGTAGAAAAAGTTTATGATCAAAGCAGTTCTTATCAGAATAAGACCAAAGAGTATTATGTGTGGGATCAGATGAAGAAGTGGGAAAAGCAAAGTTATGAAGAGCTGCTCAATGCATGGGGTGGTGTGGTTGATTTGAGGGGCAACTCAAGATGTTCGATCGGAATAATGTGCAAAGAAGAGGATGCTGTGGATATAGAAGATAGGAAAATACACATAACAGACAGTGTCTTTCATAGGCCAATTCTTGGTTTGACCTATCGTGGTTTGCCAGTTTATTCAGTGCACGCGCCAGCATCAAACAAGGATGCAAAAAAGGCTGCATACATTGAAAATTTAATAAAAACGATGATCAGAATGCACAATAAAAAATGGATAGTGGTTGGTGATTTCAATTACAACCCATTGTTATCTAATGATATTTTGAAGGGAAAACTGGAAAATGGACGATTTCTAGAAGAATATACGAAGATATGTGCGCCGAATGAACCTACCCAAAACAGTGGAGGAACCCTTGACTATGCCATTCACGGTAGCGGCGTCAGTTGCAAAATAATTGAGGTTTTGCCATCGACCAAGTCGGATCATCGGCCGGTTCTTTACGAAGCTGGGTTCGCACCATAACCGGAGCGGGTAATCACGCCGCGCCGCGCAGTTCCTCGGCCTTCTGCAGGTCCACGCTGACGAGTTGCGAGACGCCCCGCTCGACCATGGTCACGCCGAACAGCCGGTCCACGCGGGCCATGGTCAGGCGGTGGTGGGTGATGATGAGGAAGCGGGTGTTGCCCTCTCGCGCGATGTCTTCCACCAGATCGCAGAAGCGGCCGACATTGGCCTCGTCCAGCGGCGCGTCCACCTCGTCCAGCACGCAGATCGGGGCGGGGTTGGAGCGGAAGACGGCGAACAGCAGCGACAGCGCGGTCAGGGCCTGCTCGCCGCCGGACAGCAGCGACAACACCTGCAGCTTCTTGCCCGGCGGGCTGGCGTAGATCTCCAGCCCGGCCTGCAGCGGGTCCTCGGCGTTGACCAGCTCCAGATGCGCCTTGCCGCCGCCGAACAGGCGGATGAACAGTTCCTGGAAATTGCGGTTCACGGTGTCGAAGGAGGCGACCAGACGCTCCCGCGCCTCGCGGTTCAGGCTGGCGATGCCCTGGCGCAGGCGGGCGATGGCGCTGACCAGATCTTCGCGCTCGGTCTGCAGCGTGCCGATCTGGGTTTCCAGCTCCGCCGCCTCGATCTCGGCGCGCAGATTGACCGGCCCCATGTTCTCCCGCTCGCGGGTCAGCTTGTCGAGGCGCGACTCCACGACCGCCACGTCGGGCATCGCCTCGTCGGGGGGGAGATCGGCGGCGGCACGGGTCTGCTCGGGGCGGCAGTTCAGCCGCTCGGCGATGCGCTCCGTCAGGGTCTGGCCGTTCTGCAGCGCGGCGGAGACGGCGGCCTCGGCGTGGGCGCGGGCCTCGCGGGCGTCGGCCAGCCCGGATTCGGCCTGCTTCAGAAGCTTCTCGGTTTCGGCCAGCCGGTTCTCCGCTTCGGCCAGGGCGTCGGCGGCGCGCTTGCGGGCGCGTTCGGCCTCGCTGATCCGGCCGAGCAGGGCCTGACGGTCGGCCTCGATCGCCGCCGGGCGGCTTTGCAACTGTCCGAGATCCGTTTCGGCGGCGGCGGCGCGCTCCTTCAACTCGGCCACGCGCCCGCCCGCCCCGGCGGAGCGGGTGCCCCAGGAGGCGACGTCCTGCTGGATGGCGGACAAGCGCTGGCGGCGGGACTG
Source organism: Azospirillum brasilense (assembly GCF_005222205.1). NCBI lineage: Bacteria > Pseudomonadati > Pseudomonadota > Alphaproteobacteria > Rhodospirillales > Azospirillaceae > Azospirillum > Azospirillum brasilense. Next base: position 1,759,780 of record NZ_CP032346.1, read on the forward strand.
CGCCTCGCGGGTCAGGCGGTCCAGCGCGTTCTGCTTCTCGGCCAGGACGGCGCGGTGCTCGGCGAGCGTGGCGCGGCGGTCGTTGACGGCGTCGCGGCCCTCGCGCGGGTCGGGCAGGGCGTCCAGCAGCTCCCGCGCCTCCTCCAGGGCGGCCTCGGCCTCCTGCCGGTCGGTCTCCAGCCGCGCGATGCCATCGACCAGCGCCGCCAGCTTCGACGCGGCGGCGTCGGCCTCGCGGGCCAGCTTGGCGTGGCGGTCGCGGGCGGCGGTCACCCCGGCGAAGGCCTCGCGCACCGCGTCGCGGGCGCGGCGGTCGGCCTGGGCGGCCTCCTCGACGGCGCGCTTGGCCTCGTCCAGGGCGTCCCGGGCGACCTCCAGCCGCTCGTCGGCGAGGTCCAGCTCGCCGCGCAGCTCGTTCAGGCGGTTGCGCTGCTTCAGGCGGACGGCGGCGGCGGTCGGCGCGCCGGCCTGCACGGTCAGCCCGTCCCAGCGCCACGCCCCGCCGTCGCGGCTGACCAAGGTCTGGCCGGGCGCGAGACCAGCGGCCAGGGCGGCACCCGCGTCGTCGTCGGCCACCACGCCGATGTGCGACAGGGCGCGGGCGACGGCCTCCGGTCCCTGGACGCGGTCGGCCAGCGGCTCGGCCCCGGCGGGCAGGGGAGTGGCGTCGGGGTAGGGCGGCAGGGGACGCCAATGGACCGGGGCGGCCTCGTCCAGCGGCGCGGTCAGCGCGTCGCCCAGCGCCGCCGCCAGGGCGCCCTCATAGCCGGGGGTAACGGTCACCGCGTCGACCAGCGGCGGAAACAGGTCGCCCGCCCCGGCGGACAACAGCTCGGCCAGCGCCTTTTCCTCCGCCTTCAGCTTGGCGCGGGCGGATTCGGCGGCCTGCAGGGCCTCGCGGGCGCGGGCCTGGGCGGGTTCGGCGTCGGTCTTGGCGCGTTCGGCCCGTTCGGCGGCCTCGCGGGCGTCCTCCAGCCGCTGTTCGGCCAGCTCGACGGCCAGCTCGGACTCGGCCACGTCGGCGCGGGCGGCGATCTCGCGCTCCAGCGCGTCGCGCTGCGCCTGCTGCTCGGCGAGGCGCCGGGCAAGCCCGGAGGCCCGCGTTTCAAAATCAGCGACCTGCCGCTGGGTGGCGGCGCGGCGCGCCTCGTCGGCGGCGGTCTGCTCCGTCAGGCGGGTCAACTCGCGGTCGAGCGCGTCCACCGCTTCCCGCGCATCGGCCAGCGCCTCCCGCGCGGCCTCCTCCAGCATCTCCTCGTCGGCCTGGGCTTCCAGCAGGCGGTCGCGCTCGGCCTCCAGCCGGGCCAGCGCGTCGCCGGCGTCGGCGGCCAGAGCCTCCTCGCGGCCGAGGTCGCCGGCGATCTGCTGCAGGCGGGAGAGCAGGGCGCGCTGCTGCTCGGCGACCCGCTTCTCCTCGGCGTCGAGCTGCTCCTTGGCGATGACCAGCCGTTGCAGGGCGGCGGCGGCGGCCGCTTCGGCCTGGCGCTTCTCCGGCAGCCCGGCGGCATCGTCGGTGCGGCGGGTGGTGAGTTGGGTGACCGCCAGCATCAGTTCCCGCACCGCGCCCTCGGCCTTGGCGAAGGCGCCGCGGGCGCGCGCCAGCTCGCCTTCATGGGCGATCCAGCGCAGGTGCCAGAGCACCGCCTCCGCCTTGCGGATCTGTTCGGAGAGGTTGCGGTAGCGGGCGGCCTGCCGCGCCTGCTTCTTCAGGCTCTGAAGCTGGGTGTCCATGGCCCCGATCACGTCGTCGAGGCGCATGAGGTTGGCTTCGGCCGCCTTCAGCCGCAGTTCCGCCTCGTGCCGGCGGGAGTGCAGGCCGGTGATGCCCGCCGCCTCCTCCAGCAGCATGCGGCGGTCCTGCGGCTTGGCGTTGATGATCTGGCCGACCTTGCCCTGGCTGACCAGCGCCGGGGAGGCGGCGCCCGAGGCGTTGTCGGCGAAGAGGAGCTGGACGTCGCGGGCGCGCACCAGCTTGCCGTTGATGCGGTAGTCGGAGCCGTTGCCGCGCTCGATCCGCCGCGTCACCTCCAGCTCGTCGTGCTCGTTGAAGCCGGCGGGGGCGGTGCGGGTGCGGTTGTCGATGAGGAGGGCGACCTCGCCCAGATTGCGCGCCGGACGATTGGCCGTGCCGCCGAAGATGACGTCGTCCATGTCGTCGCCGCGCATGCGCTTGGCGGAGGTTTCCCCCATCACCCAGCGCAGCGCCTCCACCAGATTCGACTTGCCGCAGCCGTTGGGGCCGACGATGCCGGTCATGCCCGGCTCGATCACCAGATCGGTGGCGTCGACGAACGACTTGAAGCCGGACAGGCGGAGGCGCGTGAAGTGCACGGGATCGAAGCCTTCTGCCCGGTCCTTACTTCACCAGCTTGTCGATGGCGGCGGCGAAGGTCTCGAAGGACTGCGCGCCGCTGATGGTGGCCGCGCCCTCGTTGAGGACGAAGGTCGGGGTGGCCTCCACCTTGTACTTGTCCTGGCCGACCAGACGGCTCTGCAGGATGCCGTCGGCCAGCGCCTGGTTGGCCATGCAGGCGTTGATGACCTGCTCGCTCATGCCGGCGAGCTTGCCGTACTGGGCCAGCGCCTTGACCGGGTCGGCGGCGCGGCTCCACTGGCCCTGGCTCTTGAACAGCACGTCGAGCAGCGGGTAGTAGCGCTCCGCCGGGGCGCAGCGGGCCAGCATGGAGGCGCGCAGCGCCGCCTGATCGAAGGGGAAGTCGCGGAAGATCAGCTTCGCCTTGCCGGTGTCGATGTAGGCTTCCTTGATCTTCGGCAGCGTCTCGGTGTGGAAGGCGGCGCAGTGCGGGCAGGTCATCGACGAATAGTCGAGGATCGTCACCGGCGCGTTGGGGTTGCCGAGCACCCGGTCGGCCAGCAGATCGGCGGTCGAAGCGGCGGGAGCCTGCGCCGTCTGCACCGGTGCCGTCTGCACGGGCAGAGTCTGCCCGTTCGACGGCCGGGAGCCGGCAACGGCGAGCCCGATGATCAGCGTCATGCCGACCGCGATCAGAGCAACGATGCCCAAAAGGTTGCGGTTCACTTTGGCCTCATCCCTACCAGATGTTGATGGTATAATCGAAACTCCCCTTTTGCGGCAAGAGTATGGCCCAGCCCGAGCCGGCTCCCGCCCCAAGGGATCCTTGGTGGCTAGCGGCGTCGCGGCGCCGGACGCGGGCGGGCGAGCAGCGACCGCCCGAAGCGCTCCAGCGTGGCCCGCAGCTCCTCGTCCTCCACCGTGGCGGTGGTGGTCATCACCGACAGCTCCTCATCCATGGTCAGGTCGCGCGGGCGCACCACCGGCTTCTGTATGGTCAGCGGGGCGGCGTGGATCAGCTTGATCTTCGCCACCGCGCGGTAGCCGAAGAAGCTGTTGATCCGCTCCACGATCTGCGGTTCCAGATGCTGTAGCTCCAGCGCGATGGCGCCCATGGCGCGGATGTGCAGGACGGCGTCCTCCCGCTTGCCGCGCGGGAAGCTCAGCTTGTCGGGGGCGGTGCGCAGGCTCAACTGGTGGCCGACGATGGACGGCCAGTCGTTGATGAGCGAGCCGAAGGCCAGCCCGCGCTTGCCCAGCGCCTTTCCGGCCACCTCGGGGACGGTCTGGCCGATTCGCCGCGGTCCGTTCATGTCAAGGCTTCCTGGTCGGGGCTTCCTGGTGATGGTCCGCGCACCCTAGCGCAAGCGGGCAGGGCTTCGCCAGCGCCCCCGCGGGTGTTCCTTTATCGGCGGCCCTTTATCGGCGGCCCTTTATCGGTGTCCGGGTTCGCCCTATGTCTTGCCGCCATGACGACGCCTTCCCACACCGCCTCCAAGCACGCCCCCAGGGACGCCGCCCAACGGCTGCTCTCCTGGTACGATCACAACCGCCGCGACCTGCCCTGGCGCGCCAAGCCGGGGGAGGTTGCCGACCCCTACCGGGTCTGGCTGTCGGAGATCATGCTGCAGCAGACCACGGTGCCCGCCGCCGCGCCTTACTTCCGCGCCTTCACGGAGCGCTGGCCGACGGTGCGCGACCTCGCGGCGGCGCCGCTGGACGACGTTCTGGTGGCCTGGGCCGGCCTCGGCTACTACGCGCGGGCGCGCAACCTGCACAAATGCGCGCAGGTGGTGGCGACGGAGCGGGCGGGGCGCTTCCCCGACAAGGAGGCGGCTCTGCTGGAGTTGCCGGGCGTCGGCGCCTACACCGCGGCGGCGATCACCGCCATCGCCTTCGGCCACAAGGCGACGGTGGTGGACGGCAATGTGGAGCGGGTGGTCTCCCGCGTGTTCGCCGTCGAGGAACCGCTCCCCGGCGTGAAGCCCAAGCTGCGCGCGCTGGCCGCCCTCCTGACGCCGGACGAGCGGCCCGGCGACTACGCCCAGGCGATGATGGATCTCGGCGCCACGGTCTGCACGCCGCGCAAGCCGAAATGCATGCTCTGCCCCTGGTCGGATTGGTGCGCCGCCCGTGCCGCCGGCATCCAGGAGCAGCTTCCACGCAAGGCCGCCAAGGCGGACAAGCCGACCCGGCGCGGCGTCGCCTTCTGGCTTCTGAACCCGGAGGGGGCCGTGCTGCTGCGCCGCCGGGCGGAGGAGGGGCTGCTGGGCGGCATGACCGAGGTGCCCTCCACCCCCTGGGCCGGCCACGCGCCGACCGAGGCGGAGATCGCGGCGGCGGCGCCGCTGGATTTGTCCTGGCGCCGGCTGCCGGGCGTGGTCCGCCATACTTTCAGCCATTTTCACCTCGACCTTGAGGTCGTCGCGGCCAAGGCCGGCGACGGCTGGCGGATGGCCGAGGGGCTGTGGGTGCCGGTGGACCGGCTCGGCGGGCAGGCCCTCCCTTCCGTCATGATGAAGGTGGTGCGCCACGCCCTGGCTCACGCGTAGACGGGGCGCACGCATGAACGGACAATGGACGGAGCGAGATGAGGCGGCGGACGATCCTGGCCCTGCCGGCCTTCCTGGCCGGCGCATGGCTTGCCGGGCCCCTGCGGGCGGAGACGCCCCAAAGGACGGAGCTTAAGGCAAAGAAGGCCCCGGCCCCCGCCGGACGCCGCGTTGCCCTGGAGCTGGTTCTGGCGGTGGACGGGTCGGCCTCCATCACCGACGGTGACCTGGAATTCCAGTTGCAGGGCCACGCCGCGGCCTTCCGCGATCCGGACGTCCGCGACGCGGTGACCGCGGGCGGCGTGGCGGCGACCCTGGTGGTCTTCTCCGGCCCGCACAGCCTGCGCGTCCTGGTGCCCTGGACGCCCCTGACCAGCGCGGAGGAGGTTGCCGCCTTCGCGGACCGGATCGACAAGGCGCCGCGCGGCTTCCAGGGCGACTCCACGGCGCTGGGCAACGCCATCGCGGAGTCGGCGAAGCTGTTCGCCGGCAACGGCTTCGATGCCGCGCGCAAGGTGATCGACATCGTGTCGAACGGCTTTTCCAACAGCGGCCCGGACCCCGCGGAAGTCCGCGACCGGGTCGAGCGGCAGGGGATCACCATCAACGCGCTGGCCATTCTCGACGAGTTTCCGTGGCTGGAGGAGTACTATCAGGAAAACGTCGTCGGCGGCGTGAATGCTTTCGTGAAGACGGCGATGGACCGCGGCAGTTTCGTCGAGGCTCTCCGGCAGAAACTCATCCAGGAGATCGCCGCTCTTCCCGCGCCATATTCGGTTATCGTCGCTGATAATTTCTGAACGCCATGGCTCGGCGGCTCCGAATTTTGGAAAATCGTCTGGAGGAATGAAGCCGGATCAGGCTACCTTACCGTTGCGTGCAGAGCGCATTTCGGGCGCGTCGCTCTGGGTGTCCTTCTGAGCGCGGGGCGTCCTTCGCGGCGCTTGGGAGCGGCGGGATGGACAATCGGAAGCCGGTGGATCCGGGTGACTTCGCGGTCGCGGACATCGTGGCGGCGGCCGGTGCGGCGGTCGCCGGACGAACCGTCGCCTGTGGCGCGGCCTGCCCGTCCGGCGCTCCGTCGGCGGCGGCCGGCGGCGGCGGGCGCAAACCCCGTCTGCCGGTGGTGGCGATGGTCCTGGCCGTCGCCGCCGTGCTGACACTGGGGGCGCTGACAGCGCTGGTCGGGTCCACCTTCCTCGGCGTCGCCGGCCTTGCGGAGGAGGCGCGCACCGCCATCATGCCGCGCGCGGGCGCCCAGCACCGCGACGCCTTGGCCGTTGCGGACCTGGGCCGGCTGGCCGAGGTGATCCTCAACAGCCGCGACCGCACCCGCCGCGTCGCCGCCATGGACGAGGCGGAGGCGCTGGCCGGCCGGTTCGCCCGGGTGCTGGATGCCAAAGCCCTCGACACGCTCGACCAGACGATGACCGTCTTGCGGCGCGGCAGTCTTCATGCCGACCTGCTCGACGCGCTGTCCGTCAGCATCGGCGAGCAGCTGGCGGGGGTGGACGGCGCGCTGGCCGACGCCACGGCGCTGCTGGCGGAGCCGGACAAGGCGGTCCAGGATTACGCTTTTCTCAGCAACCTGTACCACCTGCGTCGGCTCTACGGGCTGGCGGCGGCCAGCGACACGGCGGAGCGGCTCGCGTTGCTGGACAGCGAGGTCCTTGAGCGGCTGCGCAACCAGCAAACCCTCCTGGACAGCCTCTCCAGCATGAAGACGGGGCCGGCGGCGCAGCCCAACCGCCTTGCCATCGTCCTGGACCGCTTCGCATCGGCGCGCGCGGTGACCGACCTGCAGCGTGGCCGCCTGTCCGTGCTGGCCCAGGTCCGGGCGGACGGCGATCTTGCCCGTCGACCGTTGGAGACTCTGGCCGCCAGCCTGCCGAGCGACGCCGCCTTCACCGCGCTCGGCATGATGGACCGCGTCGTCGCCGATGGCTGGCGCGGGTGGTGGATCGGGTTGGCGGGGGGAGCGGCGGTCACCCTGCTGCTGGGTGGCGTGACGCTGCTGCTGCTGCGCCATGTGGCGGCTCCGCTCCTGCGCCTCGGCGACACGCTGGACGCCTTGCGGGACACCCCGGAAACCGTGGCGCCACCGCCCGCCTCGCTGGAAGAGTTCGCGCGAATCGGGACGGCGGTCGAGGGGCTGGCCGGAGCGTTCGGCGCGTTGCGCCGTGAGGCCGCGGTTTCGCGGGCGAACGAGGGACGGCTGAGCGCCATTCTGCAGTCCTCGCCCTTTCCCATCGTCATCGCGCGGCGCACCGACGGGCGCATCCTGTTCGCCAACGCACCCAGCGCCGACCTTCTGGAGACCCCCGGCTCCGCCCTGCTGGACCGTGCGATGCCAAACTTCCTGGAGGCGCCGGAAGACTGGGAGGCCATTGCCGACGGCGTGTGTCGGCGCGGGCGGCTGCCCGACGTCGAGACGCGGCTGATCACCGCCGAGGGGCGCCCCTTCTGGGGCGCGCTGTCGGCGATGGCGATGGATCACGATGGCGTGGACTCGCTGTTCGTGGCGCTTCGCGACATCTCCGCGCGCAAATACGCCGAAAAGACGCTGTTCGCCGCGAAGGAGGCGGCGGAACGCGCGCTGCACGATCTCCATCGGACCCAAAGGAGCCTCATCCAGGCGGAGAAGCTGGCGTCGCTTGGGGCTCTGGTGGCCGGGGCGGCCCATGAGATCAGCACGCCCGTCGGACTCGGGGTGACCGCCACCAGCCATCTTGCCGAGCAGGCTCGGCAATTCAAGGCGGGCATGACGGATGGGCAGTTGCGCCGCCGCGATCTGGAAGAGTTCGTGGACCGGGTCGAGGAGGGGGCCTCCATCATCCTGAGCAACCTGGAGCGCGCCTGCACCCTGGTGGAGAGCGTCAAGCAGGTGGCCGTGGACCGGGCGTCGGAAGCGCGGCGCCGGTTCGAACTGCGCGGCTATCTCGACGGCGTGTTCGGCAGCCTGGCACCGCAACTGAAGGGCACCGGGCATCGGGTGACGCTGGACTGTCCGGACGGGCTGGTCATGGACAGCTATCCCGGCGCCCTGTCGCAGGTCGTGTCGAATCTGGTCATCAACGCCCTGCTGCACGCCTTCCGGCCCGATGCGCCCGGCACCATCGCCATCACCGTGCGCACCGGCGGTCCGCCCGACGCCGGCGCGACGAGCGTCATGCTGGACATCGCCGACGATGGCCGCGGCATTCCGCCGGACCAGATCGAGCGCATCTTCGAGCCCTTCTTCACCACGCGCCGCGCCGAAGGCGGCAGCGGGCTCGGCCTGCACATCGTCTACGACATCGTCACGGGGACTCTCGGCGGGCGCATCGCCGTGGCGTCGCAGCCGGGGGCCGGCTGCCGCTTCACCATCCATCTGCCATTGGCCGCATCATCCGGCACGCCGGCCCCTGGCCGTGACGTCATTCCGGCCGCCGCTGTCACGGCCGGCCGCGTCGCGGTGGAGGAGAGGGAACCCGCCTGACGGGTCAGGCCCGGGCGCGCTCGATCTCGACGCCGACGCTGGCGGCGTCCGGGAACACGTCCAGCTTCTCCACCCTCACCTTGACGCTGGCGATCCGCTCGTCGGACAGGCAGCGCTCGGCGATCCGTTCGGCCAGCGTTTCGATCAGGGTGACGTGGCCCTGGCTGACCAACCCCTTCACCACCGCCGCCATGTCCTCGCCGGTGACGCCGGGGGCGGCGATCTCAAGGTCGAGGCTCAGTCGGATGCGCTGCGGCTTGATCCGTTCGTGGGCATAGACGCCGATCAGCGCATCCATGACCAGATCGCGCACGAAGCAACGGGTGGAAAGCGACGCCGGGGCCGAACGGGGCGCCGGAGCGGTGACGGTGGCGAAGAGCTTGTTCATGGCGCACACGCCTATCACGCCGTCCCCGTCCTGCCAAGGCATGCGGGCGGCGTGCGATGAGGGGCTCCAATGCCGAACGCGCGGGAACGGAGCGGCGTCAATGGCCGCCCCGATCCCCGTCCGGTGCCGAAAATCAGGCGGAGGCTTCGGAGCGGATGCGCTCGCGCAGCACGTCGATGGGACGCAGGTCGCCGCCGTCCTCGTAGTGCCAGAAGGTCCAGCCGTTGCAAGCCGGCAGGCCGGCCATGGCGGCCCCCACCTGATGAATGGACCCGCGATGCTCGCCGCGCGGGCCGGCGCCGATCAGCGTGCCGTCGGCGCGCACCCGCGCGACGACGCGCCGGCGCAGGTCGAACAGCGACGTGCCGGGGCGCAGCAGGCCGCGCTCCACCACCCAGCCGAAGGGAATGCGCGGGGCGGACCGCTTCGGCGGCGTGTCGAGAACGGCGGCGTCGGGCGCCTCCTCCACCGCCTCGATGCGGGCGGTGGCCGCCTTGGCGTAGGTTGGATCGCGCTCCAGCCCGATCCAGTTGCGGCCCAGCCGCTTCGCCACCGCACCCGTGGTGCCCGTGCCGAAGAAGGGGTCCAGCACCGTGTCGCCGGGGCGGGAGGAGGACAGGATGACACGGTAGAGAAGCGATTCCGGCTTCTGCGTCGGGTGGGCCTTGCGGCCGTCCTCGTCGCGCAGGCGCTCCGCCCCGTTGCAGATCGGCAGCAGCCAGTCGCTGCGCATCTGCAGATCGTCGTTCAGCGCCTTCATGGCGTCGTAGTTGAAGCGGTAGCGGGCGTCCTTCTCGCGCGAGGCCCAGATCATGGTCTCATGCGCGTTGGCGAAGCGCGTGCCGCGGAAGTTCGGCATCGGGTTGGTCTTGCGCCACACGATGTCGTTCAGAATCCAGAAGCCCAGATTCTGCAGCGTGGCGCCGACACGGAAGATGTTGTGGTAGCTGCCGATCACCCACAACGATCCCTCGGGCTTCAGGATGCGGCGGGCCGCGGCGAGCCAGTCCCGCGTGAAGCGGTCATAGGTCTCGAAATCCTCGAACTTGTCCCAGTCCTCTTCCACCCCGTCAACACGGGAATGGTTCGGGCGCAAGAGTTCGCCCCCCAGCTGGAGGTTATAAGGCGGATCGGCAAAGACAAGGTCCACCGATTCAGCCGGCATTTCATTCATGAGGGCGATGCAATCGCCCACGAGAATTTTGTTCAGGGGGAGCATTGACGAAACCAAAACAGCGAATCAGTCGTTGCGACAATGATTCGCCGCCGAGTCGCCGTCAACTGATTTCTTGCCCCGGAATCGCGGCGGTCAGCCGGCCCGTTCGATTTGGGCGCGGACTGGTGCAAAAGTGACTCGGTGGTGGGGCGTCACGCCGTGGCGGCGCAGCGCCTCCAGATGCTCCGGCGTCGGGTAGCCGGCGTTGCGGTCCCAGCCATATTCCGGGTGAAGCTCGGCCAGCCGCATCATCTCGCGGTCGCGCGCCACCTTGGCGACGATGGAGGCGGCGGCGATCGACTGGCTGCGCCCGTCGCCCTTGACGATGGCCTCCATCAGGCAGGACAGGGCGGGCTTGAACTTGCCGTCGATCAGCGCGACGGCGGGCGGCTCGCCAGGCAGCGCCTCGTAGGCGCGCTTCATGGCCAGCAGCGTGGCCTTGTGGATGTTGAGCGCGTCAATCTCCGCCGCGGACGCCTCGGCGAGCGCGACGGCCAGGGCGTGGGCGCGGATCTCCGGCTCCAGCGCCTCGCGGGCGCGCAGGCTCAGCGCCTTGCTGTCGTTGATGGCGCGGGCCAGCGCGTCGGGCAGTCCGCCCGCCGGCAGCACCACGGCGGCGGTGACCACCGGCCCGGCAAGCGGGCCGCGACCGACCTCGTCGATGCCGCAGACCAGCCGCCCCTGGCCCAGCGAGGTCTCGAAGGACAGGTCGGGCTGCGGGCGGACAGCTTTCGGGCGGACGGTCTTGATGGTGGCCTTGGACGTCATGGGGTGTCGGTTCTTGCGGGTTCGGCGTGGTGGGGCAGGAACCGTCCGCCGGAGAGCTGCTCGATGTAGATGCGCGTCAGCGAGCGCAGGATGGGCGGCATCGTCTCGATGGCTTTGGCGAACTGGTCCTTGCGGATGATTTCGCAGACCGTGGCCTCCAGCGCAACGACGGTGGCGGCGCGCGGCCGGTTGGCGAGGAGGGCCAACTCCCCGAAAATGCGCCCCGGACCGAGCACGCCGAGGTCGGCGCCGTCGCGCCGAACGCCGACCGAGCCGGACTGGATCAGGTAGGCCGCCGTTCCCTCGTCCCCCTGGCGGAAGAAGCTGTGGCCGCTGCGGAACATGCGGCGGTCGGCCACCGTGGCGAAGGAATCGGAGGAGCGGATGGCGGCGCCCCCCTTCTGCCGCTCGGGTTGGGACAGGCCGTAGCTGCGGCGGATCGCGGCGACGAGGCTTTCCAGCAGATAGGAGGCCAGCGGCGGGCAGCGGCCGCGCAGCGCGCGGAAGGTCTCGCGCGACAGCTCCACCGCCTCGACGCTGGTCACGGCGCGCACCGTGGCGCTGCGCAGCCCATCGTCCAGCAGAGCCATCTCCCCGACGATGGCGTTGGCGCCGACACTGCCCAGGCGGCGGGGACCCTCCGGGCCGTCCAGCAGAATCTCCAGTTCGCCCGACTGGATCAGCCACGCGCAGTCCCCGGCCTCGCCCTGCCGGATCAGCACGGTGTCCGCGGCGATGCGCCGCGTGGGAAGGTCGGGTCCGCTTCTGGTCATCACCGGTTCCATCGCTCCGGGCCGGCCGCCCGCGTTCCATGGAGATTAGCGCGAATGCCGATCCGCTTCAGGCGAATTTGCCGCGGTCGACATGTGGCGGCCGTGACGCTTGGCGGGGCGCGTCGGCTGCGCTATGCATGGCGCCCTCAAATCGAGAGGCCGGAAGTCATGACCACCACCGCCACCACCGAATGCCCCTGCCGTTCCGGCAAGCCCCTGGACGCCTGCTGCGGCCCCTATCTCGACGGCAGCGCGCCGGCGCCGACCGCCGAAGCGCTGATGCGGTCGCGCTATTCGGCCTTCGCCTGCGGGAAGATCGATTACCTGCAGGAAACGCTGCTGCCGGAGACCCGCGAGGACTTCGACCGCAAGGAGATCGAGACCTGGGCCGCCAACAGCCAGTGGACCGGCCTCGAGGTCCGCAGCACCGAGGCCGGCGGGGCGCAGGACGAGGAGGGCGTGGTCGAGTTCGTCGCCCACTTCACCATGAACGGCAAGCCACAGAAGCACCACGAGACCAGCCGCTTCACCAAGCGGGGCGGCCGCTGGTACTATGTGGACGGCACCCTGGGCGCCCGCCCGCGCAGCGGCCCCAAGGTCGGCCGGAACGATCCCTGCCCCTGCGGCAGCGGCAAGAAGTACAAGAAGTGCTGCGGGGCGGCCTGACGGCGCAGTCGTGAGGGGGCGGTCGTGAGGGGCCGCTTTTGATCGGCAATCCGCCGATTCTCACAGCAATTGCGATATTTTTGGTCGCCCGGTGACCGCCGGGCGGCCTTTGGCCGCGTTTTGGCCGAATCTTTCTTTCCGGCGCGCGCGATCTCAATTGAAAAGCGCTGCGGAACGGATCATCTTCGGGGGGCCATGTTCCGCCGGTTGGGGCATGGCCTATCACGACAGATGAGACCACGTATGTTCGACCGTCCGCAGCGCAACAGCTTCCGCGCTCCCGAGATCACCCAGCGCAACATCCGCGCCACCGTCAAGTGGTTCAACGCGACCAAGGGCTTCGGCTTCGTCACGCCCGAAGATGGTTCGCCGGATGCCTTCCTGCATTCCACGGTTCTGCAGTTCTGCGGACACGACAGCCTGCCCGAGGGTGCCACCATCACCTGTGACCTGTCCCGTGGCCCGAAGGGCCCGCAGGTCGCCACCATCCACGACGTCGACACCTCGACCGCCAGCGAGTCCCCGCGCCCGGCGGCGCGCGCTCCGCGCGGCGACAGCTACGGCGGCGGCTACGGCGGCGGCAGCAGCTACGGCGGCGGCGCCGAGGAGACGGTCGACGGCACCGTGAAGTGGTTCAACGTGTCGAAGGGCTTCGGCTTCATCGCCCCGTCCACCGGCGGCAAGGACATCTTCGTCCACATCCGCGCTCTGGAGCGTTCGGGCCTCGACGTGCTCGCCGACGGCGAGCAGGTGCGGGTGACCGTCCGCCAGGGCGTCAAGGGTCCGGAAGCGCAGCGCGTCGAAGTGGTCTGACGTCGAACAACCGGGTGTGAGGGGGCGGGGCGGACCCATCCCCACACGCCCGGTCGCGGAAGCAGCACCATTCCCTTCACTGTCTCAACCCGCCCATGGGGTCCGAGACGGTGCGCGGGGCACAAAGAAAAAGCCCGCCGCTCCACTGGAGCGGCGGGCTTTTTTGTTTGATCCCATCGTTGATCTCGTTGGAGGGGTTGATCTCGTTGGAGGGGCGGCGGTTACGGCCGCCCGATCAGCGTGCCCATCAGGCGGGTGCGGATGGCGGCGACGGCGCAGTCCAGCGGGCGGTCGGCGTCCGGCTTCGACGGGGCGGCGGCCACGTCCGGGCACAGATCCTCGATCCGCCAGGCGCGCGGCGGCGGCGGCGGGGTGGCGTGCGGATCGCAGGTCGCCGGGTCGGGGTGGGTTTCCTCGCTGTTGTCGTTGGCCGGCTTGATCTCCAGGTTCGGCGACACGCCGAAGCAGTCGACCAGTCCGCCCGACGGGCGGAAGTAGCGGGCCGTGGTCAGTCGGATGCCGATGTCGCCGGACAGCGACGAGATGGTCTGCACCGACCCCTTGCCATAGCTGCGCGTGCCGAACAGCAGCGCCCGGCTGTGGTCCTGAAGGGCGCCCGCGACGATCTCCGAGGCCGAGGCCGACCCGCTGTTGATCAGCAGGACGATGGGCAGCCCGGCCAGCAGGTCGCCCGGCGTGCCGGTGTAGCGGCGGTTCTCGTCCGGATCGCGGCCGCGCACCGACACGATGTCCACCGCCTCCAGGAAGCGGTCGGCGACGTTCACCGCCTGGTCGAGCAGGCCGCCGGGGTTGTTGCGCAGGTCCAGCACCGCGCCGGCCAGCCGGCCATGGGCCTGGCGGCGCATCTCCTCCACCGCGTCGTCGAGCGCGTGGGAGGTCTGCTGGTTGAAGGCGGCGATGCGGATGTATGCGACGTCGCCCTCCAGCCGGTAGCGGACGGGCTGGATCTTCACGATGGCGCGGGTCAGCGACACCCGGAACGGGGCGTCGGGGCCGCCGTTGCCGCTGGTCCCGCCGTTGCGGCGCATGGTCAGGGCGACGGAGGTGCCGACCGGGCCGCGCATGCGCGCCACCGCATCCCGCAGGTTCATGCCCTTGACCTGCGCCTCGTCGATCCGGGCGATCAGGTCGCCGGTGCGCAGCCCGGCGCGGGCGGCGGGGGAACCGTCGATGGGCGATACGACGCGGATCAGGCCGCTGTCCTCGTCCATCGTCACCTCGATGCCCAGCCCGCCGAACTCGCCCTGGGTCTGCTCCCGCATGTAGCGGAAATGCTCCGAATCGAGGAAGGCCGAATAGGGGTCGAGGGAGGTCAGCATGGCGTCCAGCGCCGCCTCGGTCAGCACCCGGTCGGTGGCCCCCGGCTCCTCCTTCTTCTTCTTCTGAAGGCCGGCGACGGCCTTTTCGACCAGCACCTGCGGCGTGCCCGGCTTCACATGCTCGGCCAGCACGCGGCGCAGGACATCGGAGAACAGGAGGTAGTTGCGGTCCGCCGGGGAGGGGAGGGAGGAGGTTCCCTTGGCCTTCGCGAATTCCTGCCGGTAATGGTCCAGCGCGATGCTGGTGTCGGCGCGGGAGGCGGGCACCACCGCGCAGGCGGGTCCCATCGCCACCATCAGCAGCAACAGCGCCGCCAGCAGTTTCGCCATCCTGCGCCCCTCTTGACTGACCGGCCCGGCCGGCGGAATCAAAGCCATCAACGCGACTGCAAGCCTTATTGTACCAGGGGTTTCGCCTGCCGGACGCCCAAGGCCGGTGCATATGTGCGTTTGTACAGCGGAACATAGCCTTGCGGCCGGTCCCGCCGGTCGTCCATCCGCAACCTAGCACGTTGACCGGGCAATCTCAAATCCTGGCCCCTGGTGCCGCGGGACCCGTCGCCTCGCGTCGATTAGGATATATGTCTCCGCCCGCCGCGCCGCCACTCTCCGGGCGGGGGAGGGCGGCGGCGCGGGGATTCTACGCCTTAATAGGCACCTTTTCCGCTGAGCATCACGCCGACCGTGCGCAGCAGGATGCGGATATCGCCCCACAGGCTCCAGCCCAGCAGATAGGCGGTGTCGAGCTGGACGCGCCGTCCGTAATCCACGTCGTTGCGGCCGCTGACCTGCCACAACCCGGTCAGTCCGGGGCGGCACCGCATGTAGAAGGGGAAGCAGACGTGATAGCGGGCCACCTCCTCCTGCACGATGGGGCGCGGGCCGACCAGACTCATGTCGCCGGTCAGAACGTTGAAGAGCTGCGGCAGCTCGTCCAGGCTGGTGCGGCGCAGGAAGCGGCCGATCCAGGTGATTCGGGGGTCGTTGCGCAGCTTGCGCGTGGCCTCCCACTCGGCGCGGGCCTCCGGGTCGGACTCGATGTGCTTCTCGAAGACCTCCGGCGCATTGACGACCATCGAGCGGAATTTCAAGCAGGTAAAGTCCCGGCCCTCGGTCCCGATGCGGCGGTGGCCGAACACGGCGGGGCCGCCATCCAGCGTGATGAGAAGCCCGACGATCAGCATCAGCGGCCCGAAGAACAGGATCAGCGCGACCGCCCCGACGAGGTCGAAGGCCCGTTTCACCCGGTTGCGGTGCAGCGGTTCGGTGGCCGGCAAGCGCGCGACCAGGTCCGCGGCGGACGCCGTGCCGGCGAGCGTCGCCGGCTCCAGCGGTGCAGCACCCAACTGGATGGACTGCGGAATACCCATCGATCCCCCGTACTCACAATTCGGCTGACGGAAACACGACCGCCTTCCGGGGGAGGCAACGCGCGAGGCGCGTCCGGGGTCCCCCGGCTGGACCGATCCGCCGCAGTTCCATTGCGGTACGCCGGGTGGTGGGAACGGGGCCGACGGGGTGCCCCGTTCGGTGGAAGCGGAGGCTCAGCAGATGCGAGGAAGCTGCTCGCCGGACAGCCAGTCGACGATGCGCTTGCCGCCGAAGCGGGTCTCCATCTGCACGAAACGGTGGGAATCCTCGACCACCGTGCCGATGATGGCGGCCTCGGTGCCCAGCGGATGGGCGCGCATGGCCGCCAGCAGGCGATCGGCGTCCTCCGCCGCGCAGATGGCGATCAGCTTGCCCTCGTTGGCGACGTAGAGCGGGTCGAGGCCCAGCAGTTCGCAGGCCGCCGCGACCTCCGCCTTCAACGGGATGGCGGCCTCGCGCAGCAGCATGCCGACACCCGACTGGTGGGCGATCTCGTTCAGCGTCGTCGCCAGCCCGCCGCGGGTCGGGTCGCGCAGCACATGCACGTCCGGCACCGCCGCGACCATGCCGGCGACCAGCCCGTGCAACGCCGCGCTGTCCGAGCGGATGTCGGTCTCGAAGCTGAGATTCTCGCGGGTGGACATGATGGCGACGCCGTGGTCGCCCAGGGTGCCGCTGACCAGGATGGCGTCGCCGGGCCGCGCCCGCTCGCCGGATGGGGCGACGCCGGGGGGAACGACGCCGATGCCGGTGGTGGTGATGAAGACGCCGTCCCCCTTGCCGCGCTCCACCACCTTGGTGTCGCCGGTGACGATGGACACGCCGGCCTCGCGCGCGGCCTGGGCCATGCTGTCCACCAGCCGCTTCAGGTCGGCCAGCGGGAAGCCCTCCTCCAGAATGAAGCCGGCGGTCAGATAGAGCGGCACCGCCCCGGCCATGGCGACGTCGTTCACCGTGCCGTGCACGGCCAGCGAGCCGATGTCGCCGCCGGGAAAGAACAGGGGCGAGACGACGAAGCCGTCGGTCGTCACCACCATGCGCCCGGCGGGCGGATCGAAGGCCGCCTGGTCGTTGCCCTGGTCGAGCAGCGGGTTGGCGAAGGCGGCGGCGAACAGCTCCCGCACCAGCTGGGCCATCGCCTTGCCGCCCGATCCGTGGCTCATGTCCACGGCGCCACTGGCGAGGTCGAGCTTGCGGGTGAAGAGACGTCGGTCGGTCATGGCGGGGTCCAGGAAGTCAGGCGGCGGTTCAGGCGGCGGCGCCGGTGGAGTCTTGGGAAGCGGGCGGCAAGGTGCCGGTTTCGGCGAGCAGGGCGAGCGTGCGCTCCGCCTCCTCCGGGTCGAGCTTGGACAGGGCGTAGCCGACATGCACGATGACGTAGTCGCCCACCGCCACCCCCTCGACCAGCGCCAGGGAGCAGGCGACCTTCACCCCGCCCAGGCTGACGGTGGCGCGGTCGTCCTCCAGAAGCTCGATCACGCGGGCGGGGACGGCGAGGCACATGGGGGCGGTCCTTTCTGAAGCAAACTCTGCATGGCGACCCAGGCCTGTCCCAGGCTGAGCCCGCCGTCGTTGGCCGGCGCCTGGCGCGGCAGCAGCGCGGTGACGCCGCGCGCCGCGAAGCCGGCGTTCAGCCGCTCTGCCAGCACGGCGTTCATCAGGCAGCCGCCGGACAAGGCGACGCGGTCGAGGCCGCGCGCCGCCAGTTCCGGCATGGCCCACTCGACGAGCGCTGCGGCCAGGGTGCCATGGAACCGGTCGGCCCCCTCCTGCGCATTGATCTGCAACAAACTTTCCAGAAGGGGGGTGAGGTCCAGGATGCCGCGGTCGATCCGCCAGCCGCCCTCCAGCACCGTGGGGCGGCGGACCAGCGATTCCAGGGCCATCGGCGCCTCGCCCTCGAAGCCGGCGACCGCGCGAACCCCCAGCAGCCCGCAGGCGGCGTCGAACCAGCGCCCGCAGGAGCTGGTGGGCGGTGCGTTGACGCCGGCCTCGATCATCCGCCGCACGCCGTCCGCCGGGCCGCAGGCGGCGAAGCGCCCGGCGATCTCCGCGCCGCGCCCCATGCGGGCCAGCGCAGCCGCCCCCATGCGCCAGGGCTGGCGCGCCGCCACGTCGCCGCCCGGCTGGGCCAGCGGCCCTAGATGGCCGAGGCGGGTGAAGCCGGCCCCCTCCACCAGCAGCATCTCCCCCCCCAGGACCCGCCGTCCGCCCCCAGCCCGAACCCGTCCAGCGCCAGCCCTAGCGCCGGGCCGTCCTCGCCATGTTCGGCCAGCACCGCCGCGATATGGGCGTGATGATGCTGGACCGGCAGCGTCGGCAGGCCGAGCGATTCGGCGAAGCGCGTGCCCTGGAAGTCGGGGTGGAGGTCGTGGGCGACGGCAACCGGCTCCACCGCCAGGATGCGGCGCAGATGGGCGACGCTTTCCTCCAGGAACGCCAGCGTCGCGGCGTTGTCGAGGTCGCCGATGTGCTGGCTGAGGAAGGCCTCGCTGCCGCGGGTCAGGCAGACGGTGGCCTTCAGATGCCCGCCGACCGCCAGCACCGGCGGCCCGGCGCGCGGCAGGCGGATGGGCACCGGCGCATGGCCGCGGCCCCGCCGCAGGAACGCCGGCGCGCCAGCCACCACCCGCATCACGCTGTCGTCGGCGCGGATCAGGATGTCGCGGTCATGGTCGACGATCAGGTCGGCGATGCCGTCCAACCGCCGCCGCGCCTCGTCGTTGCCGATGGCGAGCGGTTCGCCGCCGGGGTTGGCGGAGGTCATGACCAGGGCGAGGTCCTGCGGCCGCTCCAGCCACGCCGTGCCGTCGGGGCGCCCGGCGGCCTCGTGGAACAGCAGATGATGGATCGGCGTGTAGGGCAGCATGATCCCCAGCCAGGCGAGGCCGGGGGCGATGGAATCGGGGAGCGACGGGGCGCCGACCCGCCGCCGCACCACCACGACGGGCCGCGCCACCCCCTCCAGCAGCGTCCGCTCCGCCGCCCCCACCGCCACGAACCGCTCGGCGGAGGCGGCGTTGGCGACCATCAGGGCGAAGGGCTTGCCGTTGCGCTGCTTGCGCGCGCGCAGCCGCTCCACCGCCGCCGCATCGAACGCGTCGCAGGCGAGGTGGAAGCCGCCCAGCCCCTTGATGGCGACAATCCGCCCGCCGCGCAGCGCGGCCAGCACCGCCTCGATGGGATGGGACAGGCGCGGGCCGCAGGCGGGACAGGCGGTCGGCTGGGCGTGGAAGCGGCGGTCGGCGGGGTCGGCGTATTCGGCGGCGCAGTCCGGGCAGAGCGGAAAGCCCGCCATGGCGGTCTGCGGCCGGTCGTAGGGCAGGGCGCGCGTGATGGTGAAGCGCGGGCCGCAATGGGTGCAGTTGAGGAACGGGTAGCGGTAGCGCCGGTCCGCCGGGTCGAACAACTCGGCCAGACAGGCCGGGCAGACGGCGGCGTCGGGGGCGACCCCCGTGGTCACCGCACCGCCCAGCGAGGCCAGGATGGCGAAGCCCGCCTCGCCGGGGTGGACGGGGCGGTCTTCCGTTTCGACCGCGTCGATCCGCGCCAGCGGCGGGGCGTCCTCCGCGAGCGCCGTCAGGAGGCGTTCCAGGCCATAGCCCTGCACCTCCGCCAGCACGCCGTCCCCGTCGTTCAGAACCCAGCCGGTCAGGGCAAAGCGGTGCGCCAGCCCATGCAGGAAGGGCCGGAAGCCGACCCCCTGCACCTGTCCGCGGACCCGGAGCCGCAGCCGCTTCACCGTGCGGCGACTGCTTTGGCAAGCCCCTCCGCGATCCAGCCGTACCATTCCTCCAGCCCCTGGCCGGCGGTCGCGGAGACCTCAATCACGCGCAGGTCGGGGTTGAGTTGGCGGGCGTAGGCGATCATGCGCGCCACGTCGAAGGTCAGGTGGGGCAGCAGATCGACCTTGTTGACCAGGAGCAGATCGGCGCCGGCGAACATCGCCGGGTACTTCAGGGGCTTGTCCTCCCCTTCCGTCACCGAAAGCACGACGACCTTGTGCGCCTCGCCGAGGTCGAAACCGGCCGGGCAGACGAGGTTGCCGACATTCTCGATGAACAGGACGCTGCCGGTCTCCACCGGCAGGCGCCCCACCGCCTGGGTGACCATCTGGGCGTCGAGATGGCAGCCCTTGCCGGTGTTGACCTGGATGGCCGGCGTGCCGGTGGCGCGGATGCGGTCGGCGTCGAAGGAGGTCTGCTGGTCGCCCTCGATCACCGCCATCGGGAACCGGCCCTTCAGGTCGGTCAGCGTGCGGGTCAGCAGGGTCGTCTTGCCCGAACCGGGGCTGGACATCAGGTTCAGCACGAACACGCCCTTGGCCGCGAAAAGCTGGCGGTTCACCGCGGCGAAGCTGTCGTTCTTGGCGAGGATGTCCTGTTCGATGGCGACCAGCCGGGTCTGCGACAGGCCCGGCACCTCCGTCCCCGCCGGGCCGCGGCCGAGGTCGATGGTGCCGTGGTCGTGCCCGTACCCATGGCCGTGGCCATGGTCGTCGCCGTGGGTGTGCCGGTAGACCTTGCCGTCCGGGCCGACATGCTCGTGGCTGTGGTCGTGATGATGATGATGATGATGATGGTCATGGTCATGGTCATGGTCATGGTCATGATCGTGAGGATGGTCATGACCATGGTGGTGATGGTGGCCGTACGCGTGGCCGGCCTCGATTTTCGTTTCGCCTTCGGCGCAGCCGCAGACCGTGCACATCACTCCACCTCCAGTTCCTTGACGCGCATTTCCTCGCCGCCGGTCACCATGAGCTGGTGGCCGCCGCAGTCCGGGCAGGGGGCCGACCGCTCGGGCAGCGGCACCGGCTTCTCGCAGGACAGGCAGAAGGCCTGACCCGGCGGGCGTTCGATGTCCAGGACGGCGCCCTCCGCGATGGTGCCGCGGCTGACCGCGTCGAAGCCGAAGGCGATGGCCTGCGGTTCGACATGCGACAGGGTGCCGATGACCAGCCGCACCGTCTTCACCTTCGTGAAGCCCTGGACCGCCGCCTGATCGCGGATCACGTCGATGATGCCCTGGCTGAGCGCCAGCTCGTGCATGGATCAGTCCTCGTCCTGAATCGTGATGGCGCAGGCCACGCAGGGGTCGAGTGCGGCCACCAGCAGGCCGGCACGCTCGGCCAGACCCGCGTCGGCCGCGGTGCCGTCCAAGCCCTGGGCCAGCGGCCCGTCCGCGGCGAAGTTCCATTCGGTCGGCGCCGCGATGCGGTAATCGGCGATGCGGCCATCCTCGAGCCGCAGCCAGTGGGCGAGGCGCCCGCGGGCCGTTTCGACGGCGCCGCTTCCCGCGCCGCGCCGCGTGGCGCCGGGGTTCGGAGCCGGTTCGGCGTCGTCGAGGCGGTCCACCCGGGAGGCCAAGCGCTCCGCCAGTCCCGCCAGTTCCACCAGCCGGGCGGCGGCGTGGGCGGCGAGGCCGGAGCCGTGCCGGGCCAGCAGCGCGGCGACCAGCGGATGCGCCTGCTGACGGGCCAGCGGCCCGGTGTGGGCCGGGGCGCCGTTCTGCCGGGGGCTCTCGGAAAACGCCGCGTCGGCGGACAGCCGTTCGCCAAACCACCCTGCCGGATGTGGTTCCAGCGCCGCCACGCGGCAGGCGCCGAAACCGGCCATGCCCGGCGCCAGGACGCAGCGCATCAGCCGCGCCGCGGATGTTTCGCCGGTGCCGGCCCAGCGCTCCAGTTCCGCCATGTCGGCGGGGGGAAGGGTGATGAAGACGGCGCGCTCCAGCCCGTCGCGCAGGGCGGCGATGGCGGCGGCCAGCGCGGTGCGGTCGGGTCGCAGGGAACCGCCGCCGGGACGCAGCCCGTCGCGGGCCGGGTAGAGCGCGGGATGGATCGCCGCCGCCGCGGCGCGCAGGCGGGCCAGCTCCTTGGGCTGCGGCGCTTCGCCCAGCCGCGCCGGCCAGTCCATCAGAACCTGCCACGCGTGGTTGGTCGCGGCTTCCGCGTCGGCCAGCAGGGCGCGGGCGGTGGTGTGCGGGCGGGCGTCGAGACCGAGTGCCGCCTCCAGGGACTCCATCGCGGCCAGCGACTGGGCGGTACCGCACAGGCTGAACAGCAGCGGCACGAGGCGCATCGCCTCGTCGGGCGTGCGTCCGCACAGGGCGCGGGCGGCCGCCGGACGGCGGACCTTCACCGACACGGCGCGCACCCGCCCGGCGGCGGTTTCCAGCCGCACCGACACGCTGCCTTCCAGCCCGGCGCCTTCCAGCCCTGCGCCTTTCAGCCCGGCACCCGTCCCGTTCATCGGCGCGCCCTCCCGAACAGGGAGCGGCGGGACAGGGCGGGCTTGGCCGCCTCCCTGTCGCTGGCGCCCGGCTGATCGGACGGCAGCGCCGGCCGTGGCACCCGCATCAGGTGGTCGAGCGCCAGGACGGCGGCGGCACGGGCGTCCTCCTGATCGGCGAACACGTTCATGGCCGAGGCGAGCGGAATCACCGCGAGCGTCCCCAGAACGCCCACCCGCGCCGCGGTGAAGCGGTAGGCGCCGGAGGGCAGGGTGTTCTCCATCTTGTCGCCGTCGCGCCGGTCCGCCCACAGGGCCGGATCGCGCGGGATCATCACGGCGTTGAGGAACCAGGGGGCGATGACGCAGCCGATCCAGCCCGGCCCATGGGGGCGGAACCCCAGCGCCTCCACGGCCAGGGCGTCGTTGCAGATGGGAACGCCGGCCATGTCGCGCTCCGCGATCAGGCGGTAGCTGGTGGTCAGGGCGGCGACGCGCGCCTCCATGGGATCACCGCCCGACGGCGTGAGGGCGGTGAAGCCATGCTGCGGTCCGCCGCAATCCGGACAGCGCCAATAATCCGGCAGGCCGCCGAAGGGCGTCCCCGGCGGCACCTCCCGTCCCGGATCGCCCACCGCCGGGTCGTAGACCGCGCCGCAGGACCCGCAGGCCGGACGCGCGTCGGCGGCGAAGCCGGCCTCGGGGGCGCCGGGGATCACGCGTCCACCTTTCCCATGAGGTCGGCGAACAGATGGTCCACATTCTCCCCCTGCGCGGCCAGCAGGATGGCGTCGAGCGCGCGGTTCAGCGGCTCAACCTCATCGACCTCCAGCGGGCGGACGGCGCGGTCGAGATGGACCAGCACCCAGCCCCCCTCCGGCACCTCCTCGATCAGCATGACGTTGACGCGCCGCTCCTCGCCGCGGCCGGCGCAGAGCGCGGTGAAGCCGTCGGTCTCCAGAACCTGCATCGGAATGCCGAGACACATGCGCGCGCCCTCACGCGGGGAAGCCAACTTTATCGGATTGCCGTCCGTCCAACTGCGGCATCTTGACCGGGGGTTGAATCCGCACATTGATGTGCGTCAAACATGCGGTCCGGCGTAATTTCCTAGCGCTCCGCCATTTCCAATCGGAACGGTTCTGCTAAAGTGGCGACCGCTTCGCGCGCGATGGGGTAGGGGTCGGTCGTGCGCCGCTCAACGATACAGCAGGGGTTCTCACGGATGAAACGTTTCGCTCTCGCGTCGGCCACCGCGGCGGCGGCCCTGGCCGCGCTGCCCAACGCGGCGCTCGCCCACACCTTCGGCGCCCACGACGCCGGGCTCGTCCATGGTTTCCTGCACCCGATCGGCGGCTGGGATCACCTGCTGGCCATGGTCGCCGTCGGCCTGTGGGCCGCGCAGCGCGGCGGCAAGGCCCTGTGGGCGCTGCCGACGGCCTTCGTCGGCGCGATGATCGGCGGCGGCCTCCTCGGTCTGGCCGGCATCGACCTGCCCCAGGTCGAGCTTGGCATCGTCCTGTCCGTGGTTGCTCTGGGCGCCCTGATCGCCCTGCAGTCCCGCCTGCCGCTGCTCGCCTCCGCCGGCGTGGTCGCCCTGTTCGCCGTGTTCCACGGCCACGCCCATGGCGCCGAGATGCCGGAGGCGGCGGAGCCGCTGCTCTACGGCCTGGGCTTCGCCCTGTCCACGGCGCTGCTGCACGGCGCGGGCATCGGCGCCGCCCTGTCGCTGCGCCGTCTGGTGGAAGGCCGCAAGGGCGCCCTGGCGCTCCGCGGCACGGGCGCCGTGGTCGGTCTGGCCGGCGTGGCGCTGCTCGCGCTGGGCTGATCGCCTGACGGACGAAAGGGGCGGGCGGCAAGAAGCCCGATCCAAAGGAAGGCCCGGCGAGACGGTTCGCCGGGTTTTTTTTGTGCGGTTTCTCGAAAGTTCCCCAAAAATCTGTTCGTTTCTGGCGTTTCTCCTGGCCACAAACCGAATATTTAAAGCTGCCCTTCTTGGTCAGTGACCAGTCAGGGGTCGTGTGTCGCCGATGACGCCGCCGACCTTCGCCAGCCTGCGCAAAGCCCTACCAGCCCGGCGACAGCCTCCTGCCCGGCGTGGAGTCGGTGGCGGCCTACGGCCACACGCCGGGGCACAGCGGCTACCTGTTCCGCTCGAAGGAGCAGAGCATCCTGTTGTGGGGCGATACCGTGCACAGCCACGCCCTTCAGTTCGCCCGTCCGGAGGTCGTGATCGAGTTCGACGTGGACAAGGACGAGACCATCGCCTCGCGCCGGCGGCTGCTGGCCGAGGCGGCGGCGCAGAAGCTGTGGGTCGGCGGCGCCCGTCTGCCCTTCCCCGGCATCGGCCATGTCCGCGCCGAAGGGGACGGCTACGCCTGGGTTCCCATTGAGTTCGGCCCGATCCGCAGCGACCGCTGAGCGGCCCGATTCGGCGTCCAGGCTCGGCGGGTCGCCTCGCCGAGCCGCTTCCGCGATTGTCCCGGCGACGAAAATCCGAAGCGAATCCAGTTGCTTGGCGCATTCCTCCCGGGACGCTTCCCCGGCGCGTCCAGGACGGCCATGCTGGGCGCCGACCGTCCTGAAGGGGAACCCTGCCGATGACACCGCCGACCTTCGCCACCCTGCGCAACGCGCTGCTCGCCCTGGCCGTCGCTCTTCCCGTTGGCGCCACCCTCGTCCCCGCGGCGCCGGCGCTGGCGGAGGTTCCGGGCCAGCAGCGGACCCAGGCGCCGGGCTTCTACCGCATGGCCATCGGCGACTTCGAGGTCACCGCGCTCTATGACGGCTTCATCGACCTCGACCGCAAGATCCTCAGCGGCGCCAGCGCCGACGACATCCAGAGTCTGCTCGCCCGTATGTTCCTGGCCGACACGCCGGGTGTCCAGACGGCGGTGAACGCCTTCCTCGTGCACACCGGCGCGAACCTCGTCCTGGTGGACACCGGGACGGCCAAGGCCTTCGGCCCGGCGCTGGGCTTCATCGCCGACAACATCCGCGCCGCCGGCTACAACCCGGAACAGGTCGACACGGTGCTGTTGACCCATCTGCACCCGGACCACGCCAACGGCCTGCTGCGCCCGGACGGCGCCATGCTGTTCCCCAACGCCACGGTCCATGTCGCCAAGGCCGACGCCGACTTCTGGCTGAGCGAGGAGGTGGCGGCCAAGGCCCCGGCGGACAGCCAGCCCTTCTTCGCCATGGCCCGCGCGGCGGTGGCGCCCTACGCGGCGGCGGGGAAGCTGAAGCCCTACCAGCCCGGCGACAGCCTCGTTCCCGGCGTGGAGTCGGTGGCGGCCTACGGCCACACGCCCGGCCACAGCGGCTATCTTTTCACGTCGGGGGAGCGCAGCATCCTGATGTGGGGCGACGTCGTGCACAGCCACTCCGTCCAGTTCGCCCGGCCGGAGGTCGTCATCGAGTTCGACGCCGACAAGGAGCAGGCCGTCGCGTCCCGCAAGAAGCTCCTCGCCGACGCCGCGGCGCAGAAGCTGTGGGTGGCCGGCGCCCATCTGCCCTTCCCCGGCATCGGCCATGTCCGCACCGAGGGCAAGGGCTACGCCTGGGTCCCGGTGGAGTTCGGCCCGATCCGCACCGACCGCTGACATGACGTGAACGGCGCCGCCACGCTCAGGGTCTGGGCGTGGCGGTCACGCCGAGGCCGGCCAACTCATCGACGATCATCGCCACCATCCGCGGGATCACCGCCTCGATCTCCGGCGACATCATCAGGCCGGTGCCGAGCGCCATCGGCACGCAGCCGACCACCGTCACGCTCTCCGGCGCCTCGTCCTGCAGGCGCAGCGAAGCCAGCAGGTCGCAGAGGCCGAGCTGGTGGGGCGACAGCTTGCCCTTGAAATAGGCCGGAACCGCATCGCCGCGCAGCACGGTCAGGGTGGCCGGCGGCGCGCCGGTCTTCACCGCGTCCACGGCGATCAGATGCTTGTGGCTGGCGATCAGGTCCAGCATGTCCATGCCGCAGGTGCCGCCGTCCACCACGCTGACGTGGTCGGGCACGCTCCAGGCGGCGTCGAAGGCCTCCATGGCGCGCACGCCCACCCCTTCGTCCATCAGGAGGATGTTGCCGAGGCCGAGGACGAGGATGGACATGGCGCGGAGACTCCGTTCGACGATTTTGAAACAGAAGGATGAAGCGGGACCGGTGCCGCCCGCCGTGAACTGGATCAATCGGCCGGCGTGGGGGACGCGAAAAGCCCCTCCTCCGCGGGGAAGAGGGGCTTTCGGCCGATCAGAAGGCTTGGATCAAACGACCTTCACCTGATAGTGCGACTTGGTTTCCGTGTCGGTCAGGTGCACCGCGCAGGCCAGGCACGGGTCGAAGCTGTGCAGGGTGCGGATGATCTCCAGCGGCTGGTCGGCCACCGCCACCGGGTTGTCGAGCAGCGACGCCTCGTAGGCCGAGATGTTCCCGTCCTCGTCGCGCGGGCCGGCGTTCCAGGTGGTCGGCACGACCGCCTGGTAGTTCTTGATCTTGCCGTTCTCGATCACGACCCAGTGCGAGAGCATGCCGCGCGGCGCCTCGTGGAAGCCGAAGCCGCGGATCTCGCCCTTCGGGAACACCGGCTTGTTGAAGGTCTTGGTGTCGCCCTTCGCGATGTTCTCCATCAGGAGCTTCCACTGGTTCTGCAACTCCTCGTGCAGGACCACGCAGCGCACCGCGCGGGCGGCGTGGCGGCCGATGGTGGAGTGCAGCGCGTCGACGCCGACCTTGCTGCCGAGGTGGCCCGACACCGCGTCGAGCACCGCGTTGACCCAGAACTGCGTGCGCTGGTGGCCCGACGCGTACATGCCCAGCACGTTGGCCAGCGGGCCGACCTGGGCGCGCTTGTCGTAGAAGGTCGGCGACTTGATCCAGCTGTACTTGCCGTCGTCCTGCCAGTCGGTGAAGTTCGGGATCGTCTCGCCGTCGTAGGGGTGCAGGGGACCCTTGCCGCCCTGGTACCAGGAATGCTTCACGCTCTCCTTCACGCCCTTCTCGAAGTAGGGGTCGTGGAAGTCCTTGATCGGGGTGAAGCCGTTCGCGAGATCGCCGTTGTCGATGTAGCCGGCGGGCAGGGCGAAGACGGTGCCCTTGGTGTCCAGCGGCATGTCCGGGATGGACAGATAGTTCACCACGCCGCGGCCATACTGCGTCCAGTCGGCGTAGAAGGCGCCGATGGCCGCCACGTCGGGGATGTAGACCTGGGTGATGAAGTCGCCCACCTCGTCGATCAGCTGCTTGATGTACATCAGCTTTTCGAGCGTCAGCGTGGACTGGCTGTCCATGTTGATCGGGTTGGTGACGCCGCCCACCGCCATGTTCTGGATGTGCGGGGTCTTGGAGCCGAGGATCGCCACCACCTTGTTCATGCGCCGCTGGTAGTCGAGCGCCTGGAGATAGTGCGCCGCCGCCATCAGGTTGGCTTCCGGCGTCAGCTTCATCGCCGGATGGCCCCAGTAGCCCGAGCCGAAGATGCCGAGCTGGCCGGAGTTGATGAAGGCCTGCAGCTTCTTCTGGGCGGTGGCGAATTCCTGCGTGCTGTTGCGCGGCCAGCCGGAGATCGACTGGGCCAGCTTCGCGGTCGCCGCCGGGTCGGCCTTCAGCGCCGACACGATGTCCACGAAGTCGAGCGCCGACAGGTGGTAGAAATGGACGATGTGATCGTGGACGTTGTGGGCGCCCTGGATCATGTTGCGGATGTACTGTGCGTTGAGCGGCACCTCCAGCTTCAGCGCATTCTCCACCGCGCGGACGGAGGTGATGGCGTGCACGGTGGTGCAGACGCCGCAGATGCGCTGGGCGAAGACCCAGGCGTCGCGCGGGTCCTTGCCCTGAAGGATCAGTTCGATGCCGCGCCACATCTGGCCCGACGCCCAGGCCTTGGTGACCTTGCCGCCGTCCACTTCGCAATCGACCCGCAGGTGACCCTCGATGCGGGTGACCGGATCAACAACAACTCGCTGAGCCATAATGAAACTCTCCTAAACTCAGCCGTGCTCGGGATGGACGGCGTGCATGACGGGCAGCTTCTTCACGAAGAGGAGATACAGCGCGATCTCCAGCGCGAAGACGCCGACGGTGACCATGATTTCCTTGACCGAGGGGAAGTAGTGCCAAGGGCCGACCGCCGGCGTGAAGCCGATGAGATAGACGTTCAGGCGGTAGAGGATGCCCGCCGCCAGCAGAAGCGAGGCGGACAGGAACAGCGCCCGCGACCGGTTGCGGTTGGCCTTGGGGATCAGCAGCGCGAGGCCGGAGATCATCAGGACCATCTCCACCACGAACCAGCCGGACTGCGGCCCGCCGAAGATCTGGCCGATCTGGCCGCGCACAATCAGATCGACGAAGCGCAGCACGACGAACAGCGAGGCGACGACCAGCATCAGACCCGCCAGCTTCGACAGCACCGGCGTCTCCATCGGGCGGCGGAAGTTCAGCGAAGCCATCACCGACTCCCACACCACGATGGCGAAGCCCATCAGGATGGCGGTCAGCAGGAAGAAGACCGGCAGCATCTGCGACTGCCACAGCGGCGACAGCTTGTGCCCGACGATGACCATCATGGTGCCGAGCGACGACTGGTGCATCGTCGGCAGCAGGACGCCCAGCGCGATGAAGACCCACAGCACCCGGTTCAGCTTGGCGCGCAGCCCCTCGATGCCGAAGCGCTCCAGGAAGGCGGGGGCGAACTCCACCACCAGCACCAGCGTGTAGGTCGCCACGCACAGGCCGACCTCCAGCATCACGGAGTTGGGCTGCGCGTACCACGGCAGCATCATGTGGTAGAAGTTCCAGTAGCGGCCGAGATCGACCAGCACCGCCAGACCGGCGAGGCCGTAGCCGAACAGGCTGGCCAGCACCGCCGGACGGACCAGCGGGTGATACTCCCCGCGGTTCAGGATGTAGCAGAGCAGAGCGATGACGTAGCCGGCGCAGCCGAAGGCCGAGCCGATCACCACGTCGATGGCGACCCAGATCCCCCAGGGATAGCCGTCGTTCAGGTTCGACGCCGCCCCCAGACCCTGGGTGTAGCGCTGGAACAGGATGACGCCGGCAATGGCGACCAGCGCGGCGCAGATCAGGAAGGGAAGGGTGAGGACCCGGCCGCCGAGCGGTTGATGCTCATGAGCTTGCGAAGACATGGCGTGGCCCCCTCACTCGTCGGTGTGGTTCTTGGTGTTGCGGTGCGCCAGATAGGCGAGACCGGCGAACACCGTGGCGGGGGCGATCATGCCCGCGTAGAGCGTGTGCTGGATGCCTTCCGACAGGGTCGGATAGCCCTTCTCCGGCACGTTGGTGGGCAGGTTCAGCTTGTCGAACGGCACGGCGGACACCGCGAGGCACTGGGTGCCGCCCAGCTCCTTCTCGCCGTAGATGTGCGGCTGGTAGGCCGCCTCGACCAGCTTCTCATGGCCGTCGCGCGGGCCGCCGACCTTGCCGGCGATGTCGCCGCGCGGGTAGTGCGCGTGTTCGCCCACCTTCAGCGCGGTGCGGCGCTTGGCCTCCGCCTTGAGGTCCTCCGTGCGGCCGAACAGCGTCGCCCCGGTGGGGCAGACGTCGGCGCAGCCCGGAAGCTCGTTCTTGGCGAGCTGCTGCTTGCAGAGCTGGCACTTTTTGATCTCGCCGAAGGCGTCGTTGTAATCGTACTTCGGCACGCCGAACGGGCAGGACAGCACGCAGTAGCGGCAGCCGATGCAGGCGCTCGGGTCGTGGTTGACGATGCCGGTCCTGGCGTCCTTGGTCATCGCCGACACCGGGCAGACCGACACGCAGGACGGATCGGCGCAGTGCAGGCACTGCCGCTTGATGAAGGCGAAGCCGTTCTCCGCCGCGTCCTTGGTGGCGCCGGTGCCGTGGCTGTAGGCCTTGATGACGTTCAGCGTCCTGGCCGACAGCTCCACCGGGCTGTCGTAGATCGGCTTGTCGCCGCCCCCGGCGTTCCAGCCCTGCTGGGCCGGGCCGACATCGGGCGGCATGTGGTTGACCTCCTTGCAGGCGGTCACGCAGGCCTTGCAGCCGATGCACAGCGTGCTGTCGTAGAGCAGGCCGACCGCCTCGGGCGGCAGCGGCTTGGGCGGGCGCTGCAGCGCGTTGGCCTCCGGCGGGGCGGCGACCACGGTGGTGCAGGCCGCGGCGGCCGCCGCCGCGCTGCCCTTGACCGCGTTCCGCAGGAAGCCGCGCCGTGAGACCGATGTCTTGCTTTTCGACATCATGTTCTTAGACATGGCGTCACCTCACTCGGCGGCGGTGGAGGAGGATTCGGTCTTCGCATCCTGCTTGCCGAGCCGGCTGGAGATGACGGCGCCGGCGCCGACCGCCGCGCCGGCGATGCCGGCGACCACCGCCGCGGCCCCGGCCGACATGCCCTCGCCCTTCTCGACGGCGACCGCCGGGTAGGTGTTGGGCGGCGCCACCGACTTCAGCGAGGCCAGCTCATGGATGCTCTTGGTGAAGCCGACGCCCTTCTCGGTGCAGCCGAAGCAGGGATGGCCGGTGCCCACCGGCCAGGTGCCCTGGCCGACGTCGTTGAAGCCGATGGACGGACAGTTCGCGTAGGTCTCCGGACCCTTGCAGCCGAGCTTGTAGAGACAGTAGCCCTGGCGGTGGCCGTAGTCGCCGAACTCCATGGCGAAGCGCCCGGCGTCGAAATGCGGGCGGCGCTCGCAGTTCTCGTGGATCAGCCGGCCGAAGGCGAACTTCGGGCGCATCTTGTCGTCCAGCTCCGGCAGCTTGCCGAAGGCGACGAAATGCAGCACCAGCGAAAGGAAGTTGTAGGGGTTCGGCGGGCAGCCGGGGATGGAGACGACCGGCTTGTCCTTGATGATCTCGTTCAGGCCGACGGCGCCCGTGGGATTGACGCCGGTCGACGGCCAGCCGCCCCAGGAGGAGCAGGAGCCCATGGAGATCACCGCGGCCGCGCCCTTGGCGCACTCCAGCACGGCGTCCTTGTAGGTCTTGCCGGCGACCTTGCAGTAGACGCCCCCGTCCTTCGTCGGGATGGAGCCGTCGGTGACCATCAGGTACTTGCCCCAATTGTCCTTCATCGCCTGCTGCTTCCAGTTCTCGGCCTGGTGGCCGGAACCGGTCATCAGCGTCTCGTTGTAGTCGAGCGAGATGGTGTCGAGGATCAGCGTCTCGAGCGACGGGTGGTGGGTGCGCAGGAGCGATTCGGTGCAGCCGGTGCAGGCCTGGCCCGACAGCCAGATCACCGTCGGGCGCGGCGCCGCCACGGCGGCGTTGGCGATCTTCACGCCGAAGGCGGGGGAGAGACCCAGCGTGGCGGCCACGCCCGTGCAGTAGGCCAGGAATTCCCGGCGGGACAGGCCGGCCAGCGCACCCTCATACTCGTCGAGATCGCCGATGTGCTCGGCGTCGAGATCCACATGTCCGTCGGGCATGACTTTCCCCCAAAGACCCTTTTGCATTGATCCGCTGGCCGCCCGGTCGCCGGACGCCGGATGCGCAGCACGCCACGGCGCGTCCTGGGAAACCCGATGCGGGAAACCCATGGTGCGGCGTAATCCCTATCGATTGTAGGGGTATTTGGGCGCGAAACGCTCGCCGGCATTGCACCAGTTTCGATGCGGGCGCGGCATTGATCTACATCAAGTTGGGTATGTGGCGGGTAAGCTTCGAACGCCAGGGGCGCATAAGCGGAAAGGATGCGTCGGGAAAAGCCTTCTTCCCGGCATGAAGGCCGGGAAGAAGGCGAGGGGGGTCAGACCGCCTTCATCTGGCGGGTGAAGTCGTCCACATCGGTTTGCAGGGTGCGCGCATGAACCGACAGGCCCTTGGCGGCGCTCAGCAGGCCGCCGGCGGCCTCACCCGTGTGGTCGGCGGACTGCGACACGCCGGAGATGGTCGAGGAAACCTCCTGCGTGCCGATGGCGGCCTCCTGCACGTTGCGGGCGATTTCCTGGGTGGCGGAGCCCTGCTGCTCCACCGCGGCGGCGACGTTGGTGCTGATGTCGCTGATCCGCTCGATGGTGCCGACGATGCCGCTGATCGCGCCGACCGCCTGCTGGGTCTCGCTCTGGATGGCGACGATCTGGGCGGAGATCTCCTCGGTGGCGCGGGCGGTCTGGTTGGCGAGGCTCTTCACCTCCTGCGCCACCACCGCGAAG
This sequence comes from Azospirillum brasilense, assembly GCF_005222205.1. Classification (NCBI taxonomy): domain Bacteria; kingdom Pseudomonadati; phylum Pseudomonadota; class Alphaproteobacteria; order Rhodospirillales; family Azospirillaceae; genus Azospirillum; species Azospirillum brasilense. The sequence goes on from NZ_CP032346.1 coordinate 1,791,817, forward strand.
CCCTTGCCGGCCTCGCCGGCGCGGGCCGCCTCGATGGTCGCGTTTAGCGCCAGCAGGTTGGTCTGGCTGGCGATCTCGGTGATGAGGTTGACCACCGCGCCGATCTTTTCCGCCGCCTGGGCGAGCCCCTGGATGGTGCTGTTGGTGCGCTGGGCCTCCTGCTCGGCCTCGCTGGCGATGCGGGCGGCCTCGCCGAGGCGCTGGCTGATCGAGCCGATGGAGGTGGACAGCTCCTCGGTCGCCGCCGCCACGGTCTGGACGTTGCCGGTGGCCTGCTCCGCCGCGGCGGCGACGGTCGAGCTGCGGCGCGAGGCGTCGGCGGCGGAATGGGTCAGCGATTCGGCGCTGCTGCGGATGTTGTCGGCCTCCCCGTTCAGGGTGCGGCACAGCCCCTCGATCTTCTGGGTGAAGCCGTGGGTCAGGGACTCCAGACGTTCCTGGCGCTGGCGGCGCACGTCGATCTCGCGGCGTTCCTGCTCGGCCAGATCGTTGGCGCGGCGCAGCCCGTCGCGGAAGACCAGGACGGCCTCCGCCATGTCGCCGACCTCGTCGCCCTGGCCGGTGCCGGGCACCTCGGCTCCGGTGTTGCCGGCGGCGATGGTCTTCATCGCCGCGGTCATCCGGGCGATGGGGCGCGCGATCATGTCGCGGGCGACCAGAACGGCCAGCAGGACGCCGAAGAGCACGCCGCCGACGCCGATGGCGAGCATCAGGGTGGTCCACTGCCGGCGGGCCGACTCCAACTGGTCGTGCAGACGGTCGATCATGGCGTCCTGATCGGCGCTGAGCGCCTGGATCGCGGCGTTGAGCGCCTGGCGGTTGCTGCGGTTGGCGTCGTTGTCACCATAGGCCCGGGCGTCCGCCGGGCTCTTCTCACGGGCGAGGCGCACCGTTTCGGTGCGGAAGCGGATGAAATCCTCGGCCTTCGCCGCCACCGGCGCCAGCGTGGCCTGTCCCTCCGCCGGGGTCAGGCGCTTCAGGGTGCCGAGCCGCTCGCCGAGGGTGTTCAGATTGTCCAGCAGGGGCTTGCCGAACTTGTCGACCTCGGCGCGGTCGCGGGCCATGTAGACGCCGCGCGAGTCCATGACGACGGCCAGGACGAGCCCGTTGAGCTGCTCGCCGAGCACCTGCCGGTCCGACGCGCGTTCGATGGCCTCGGACTTGCCGGCCAGATCCTGCATGGCGGCCAGCCCCATGAGGCCGGTCACCGCGGCCACCGCCGCCTGCAGCCCCACGAGAAGATAGACCTTCGGCCCGATTCTTAGATTCTTAAGCGCTTTCAACATGCTGGACGTCCCCATTGCGGCGGTCTTGGGCCGCCTCTGTGCATGACGATAATGAGGTGCCTATAGGTTTCCGAAGCGTTAAATCGTTCTATGACACGTTGCCGCGTCATCATTGGGCAGGAACTGGGCGAAACGCATATTGTTTTTGATGCGAACTAATTTTTTCGGGAATATCCGAGGTTGCGGCGTGTTCGTCTTCATAGGGGGGCAACGCGTCGGACTTGGCAGGTGGATCATGAAACCCATCGCGGCCGTCGTCGCAAGGATCGCTCAATTCTTCGTTGCCGCACTTCTTCTGATGCTGGTTCTGATGCTGGCGGCATGCGGGGAGGGTGGCTCGTCCCACGGGGGCGATTACGTGGTCGGCTATGGCGCAAGCGGGCCGGTCTACACGCTGGGCCTTGGCCTTCCAGCCTACCGGCTCGAGCCGCGGACCTACTGGAACTACCCGGACTACCGCGGCAACGGACCAACGATCGAACTGGCGGGTCGCCCCAATAACTGACCGCATGACTGACCGGGCGGTTGACGTTACGGAAAATCCGATTGAAGGGTCCCCCCCGGCCATTTACCTAAAGAAGACTTGGAACGGGCAGGGCGAGGCGGAGCGATGGCGGTCACCCGGGACGAATTGAAGACGCGCATCGGCCAGGCCCTGGGCGAAACGAAGGCCGATCTGGTCATCAAGAACACCCGTTTCCTCAACGTCGTCACCGGCGAGACCGCCGCGGGCGACATCGCCCTGTGCGGCGACCGCATCGTCGGCACCTACGAATCCTATGACGGGGTGGAGGAGATCGACGGGTCCGGGCTGACCGTCGTCCCGGGCTTCATCGACACCCACGTCCATTGCGAATCCACCTGCGTCACGCCGATGGAGTTCGACCGCTGCGTCCTGCCGCGCGGCACCACCACGGCGATCTGCGACCCGCATGAGATCTGCAACGTGCTGGGCGAGAAGGGGCTGCGCTACTTCCTGGACTGCGCCGAGGGGACGGCGCTGGACCTGCGGGTGCAGCTCTCCTCCTGCGTGCCGGCGACGGAACTGGAGACGTCCGGCGCGCGGCTGGAGGCGGCGGACCTGCTGCGCCACAAGGACCACCCGAAGGTGCTGGGGCTGGCGGAGTTCATGAACTTCCCCGGCGTTTTCCACAAGGTGGACGGGGTGCTTGACAAGCTGGCCGCCTTCGACGGGCGCCACATCGACGGCCACGCCCCGCTGCTCAGCGGGCGGGAGCTGAACGCCTATCTCTCCTGCGGCATCCGCAACTGCCACGAGACGACCAGCGCGCCGGAGGCGATGGAGAAGCTGCGCAAGGGCATGCAGGTGCTGATCCGCGACGGGTCGGTGTCGAAGGACGTGCACGCGCTGGCCCCGGTGATCCAGCCGGAAACCTCGCCCTTCCTGGGCTTCTGCACCGACGACCGCAACCCCCTCGACATCGCCGAGGAGGGGCACATGGACCATCTGATCCGCAGCGCGATCCGGCTCGGCGCCCCGCTGGCCCATGTCTATCGCGCCGCCACCTGGTCGGCGGCGCGCGGCTTCGGCCTGTTCGACCGCGGGCTGATCGCGCCGGGGCAGCGCGCCGACCTCGTCCTGCTGGACGATCTGGCGGAGTGCGCGGTCAACCGGGTCATCCGCAACGGGCGGGTGGTGACCCCGGAGACCTTCGCCGGGCGCCCGGCGGTCAGCCCGGTGGGGCTGCGCTCCGTCAAGCTCCACCCGGTGACGGCGGAGGATTTCGCGGTGCCCGCCGGCGGGTCCGTCCAGTCGGTGATCGGCGTTCTGCCCGGCAAGATCATCACCGCCCATCTGCGGCTGGAGGTGCCGGCCAGGAACGGCAAGCTGGTGGCCGATCCCGACCGCGACATCCTGAAGATCTGCGTCTTCGCCCGCCACGGCACCAACCAGAATGTCGGGCGCGGCTTCGCCAGCGGCTTCCAGTTCCGCGAGGGCGCGCTGGCCTCCTCGGTCGGGCACGACAGCCACAACATCTGCGTGGTCGGCGCGTCGGACGAGGACATGGCCATCGCCGTCAACCGCCTGATCGAGCTTCAGGGCGGCTTCGTCGCGGTGCGCAACGGCAAGGTCGTGGGTGAACTGGCCCTGCCGCTGGCCGGGCTGATGAGCCTGGAGCCCTTCGAGACGGTGGAGCGCCACCTGCGCAGCCTGCGCGCCTCGGTGAAGGAAATGGGCTGCCCGCTGGCCGAGCCCTTCCTGCAGCTGGCCTTCCTGCCGCTGCCGGTGATCCCGCATCTGAAGATCACCGACCGCGGGCTGGTGGATGTCGACAAATTCGCGCTTGTGGAAGCGTGACCCCGGCAATTCCTGCCGGACGGGGTGCGGATCTTGCCGGCCCCTTCGGCGGGAGCCCCGGATCAACCCTTTGAAAATCATGGAAAGCCACTTGGCCCGCCGTCTGCAAGGGGCGGCCCGACGAACGCGAAGAATGCCGGTCGGAGGGGCGTGCCATGGTTGGAATGAGCGACATCAGCGGATTGGCGCAGAGCATCCAGACGTCCATCGACGCGGCGATGAAGCGCGTCCAGGAGCAGGCCAAGCAGGCGACCGACGCCAAGCCCAGCGGTGATGTCCAGGAGTACGAGCAGACCGTCCGCAAGTCCGCCCTGAACGCGGCCCCCTTCGCCACCAACGTCGGCACGCTGGTGAAGGACACCAGCCGTCTGAACGTGCTCAGCACTCTGGCCGCCAACGATCCGGCGGACTTCTACAAATTCAACCTGGCAACGCCCGGCGAGGTCGCCCTCGGCCGCGTCGGCGACACCGGCGTGCGCGTCCAGCTGATGGACAAGCAGGGCAAGATCATCGCCGACAGCAACAGCGAAGCCGGCGGCACCTACGACGCCTACAAGAAGTTCGAGGCGGGCACCCTGTCGCTCGACCGTGGCGACTACACGCTGCGCGTCTCCCGCGACAAGGGCGTGGCGGCGAAGGAGGAGAAGAACTACGGCCTCCAGCTCCGCATGGGCGACTACAGCAAGGACTACGACACCATCGCCAAACAGCCGGCCAAGGGCGACAACCCGCTCCAGCAGACGCCGCAGCTCCAGCGCCTGACCTCCCTGCTGACCGGCGGCACGACGACCAGCTCCGGCGCGCTGGGGATCCTCACCGGCGGAAGCGGCGGCTACAGCGGGCGCGGGTCCCTGCTGAACGGGCTTTTCTGAGGCGCGAGGCGCCGGCGGCGGCTACACTGCCGGTCCGCCGAAGCCGGAGACCACGCCGCCATGACCCCTGAAGAGCTGTTTCGCGCCGTCGCCGACTACGTCGCGGAGCATCAGGGAAAGGCCGGCCAGCAGGATTTCTTCCGGGCGATCCACCGGCAGGCCCTGAAGGGCATGGGGCTGGTCAACGACGCCGACATCCAGGCCACCGGCGAGGCCGGGGTTCTCCGCTATATTCAGGGCGAGCTGGCGCGGCGCGGTGTCCCGGACGCCGACGCCGTGATCGTCGACGTCGGCGCCAACGTCGGTGTCTACACGGCGGCGGCGCTCGACCGTTTCCCGGCGGCGACCGTGTGGTCCTTCGAGCCGTCGCCGACGGCCTTCCGCGCGCTGTGCGAGACGGCGGCGCGCTATCCCGGACGTTGCCGTCCCGTCAACCTTGGCCTGTCCGACCGCGCCGGCGCGGCGATCCTGCACGGCGACCGGCCCGGCTCGACGCTGGCGTCCCTCCACAACCGCGCGATCCGCGAGTTTCAGGAGGGCGGGAGCGGCGAAACCGTTCGTCTGGCGACGCTGGACGGATTCTGCGCTGAGACCGGCATCGACCGCGTTCATTTCCTCAAGATCGACGTCGAGGGTCACGAGATCGCCGTCCTGGATGGAGCGCGCGGCCTTCTCGACCGGCGAGCCGTCGATTTCATCCAGTTCGAATTCGGCGGCTGCAATCTCGATTCCCGGACTTTCCTGCGCGACTTCTGGAGCCGGCTGGACGGCTTCGCCGTCTGCAAAATCGTCAAGGACGGGCTTTACCGCCTGTCCGCCTACTCCGAATTCGACGAGATCTTCGCGTACCAGAATTTCCTCGCCATCCGCCAGTAGGGGCACGGTCTGTCGACCATCAGGCGGCGAGGCGCAGCGACGCGGCGCCGAGCACGATGACGACGCCGGAGGCCAGGCGCACCGGGCCGACCCGCTCCTTGAGCACCAGCGCGGCCAGCGCCATGGCGAACAGGATCGAGGTCTCGCGCAGCGCCGCCACCACGGCGACCGGCGCCAGGGTCATCGCCCAGAGCGCGAGCCCGTAGGAGGCGATGCTGGCCGCCCCGCCGGCCAGCGCCACCATCCAGCGCCGGCGGGCGTGGCTCAGGAAGCCCCGCGCGTCGCGCAGCAGAGCCCCGCCCACCATGGGCACGCTCAACAGCAGGAAGCACCACAGCGTGTAGCCGGCCGGGGCGCCGGACAGCCGCACGCCGATGCCGTCCACCACCGTGTAGGCGGCGATCACCAGGGCGTTGGCGAGGGCGCAGGCGTTGCCCCGCCATGATCCCGACAGGGCCGGTCCCCGCCCCAGCAGGGTCAGCCCGAGGATTCCCCCGCAAACCAGCAGCGTTCCCATCCAGGCGCCGGCGGACAGCCCCTCGCCCAGCAGCAGGCCGCTGCACAGCGCCACGAGCAGCGGCGGCGTGCCACGCATCAGCGGATAGGCGTGGCTCATCGCCCCGTCGCGGTAGGCGGCGGCGAGCAGCCGGAAATAGGCGACGTGCAGCACCGCCGTCACGCCGAGATAAGGCGCGCTGGCGAGCGACGGCGCCGGAACGACGGGGAGCAGCAGCAGGGCGATGAAGGCGGAACCGGCGACCACCAGGACCGCGTCGGAGGCGTTGCCGCCGCCGGCCTTCAGCGCGGTGTTCCAGCCGGCATGGAGAAGGGCGCCGGCCAGGACGGCGAGAAGGGCTTCGGTGGGCAAGAGGGGAGCCGTGGTCGGGGGAGGGGACGATGCGGGCGGAGGGGCGGCCTGCGGCCCGCCGGGCGGCAGGATACACGCACAGGTTCGGTGCCGGACAGTCCAATTGCCTGCCGTCCTTCTTTGCGCTAAGCGTTCGCCATGTCGACCGATAGCCTCCCAACCGAAAACCTTCTGCCCCGGAACCACCCGACCGCCGCGGCGTCCGACCCGGCCGCGGTCCGCCGCGCCACCGCCATCGGCGGTCTGGCCATCCTGATGTGGTCCACGCTGGCGCTGCTGACCGCGCTGTCGGGGACCATTCCGCCGTTCCAGCTCGTGGCGATGTCCTTCGGCGTCGCCTTCGTCGTCGGGACGGCGGCGGGGGCCGCGCGGGGCAAGGACGTGATCGGCGTGCTGCGCCAGCCCTGGCAAGTCTGGCTGCTCGGCGTCGCCGGGCTGTTCGGCTACCATTTCTTCTATTTCCTGGCCTTCCGCCTCGCCCCCGGCGCGGCGGTCGAGGTCAATCTGCTGAACTATCTGTGGCCGCTGCTCATCGTCCTGTTCTCCGCCCTGCTGCCGGGGGAGCGGCTGAAGCGCGGCCATGTGCTGGGCGCGCTGTGCGGGCTGGCCGGGACCGTGCTGATCGTGACCGGCGGCGCGCGCGGCCTGTCGCTCGACGCCGGGGACACGCCGGGTTACCTGTCGGCGATGGCCGCGGCGGTGCTCTGGGCCTCCTATTCGGTGCTGTCGCGCCGCTTCGGCGATGTCCCGACCGAGGCGGTCGGCGGCTTCTGCCTCGCCACGGCGGTGCTGGCCGGGCTGTCGCACCTGCTGTTCGAGACGACGGTGGCGCCATCCGGCGGCGAGTGGCTGGCGGTGCTCGCCATGGGGATCGGGCCGGTCGGCGCGGCCTTCTTCGTGTGGGACCATGGGGTGAAGCGCGGCGACATCCGGGCGCTGGGCGTGCTGTCCTACGCCACGCCGCTGACCTCCACGCTGCTGCTGATCCTGTTCGGGCAGGCGGCGGGGGGCTGGACCGTCTGGGCGGCCTGCGCCCTGATCATGGGCGGCGCCGTGCTGGCCAGCCGCGACGTTCTGCGTGGCGACCGGTAGGGTGTCCCCGGCCGGACGGTGACAGCGAATTCATAGGCTTTTCATGCGGCGCGGTGCTATTCGACAGGGACGGTTCCTTCCTTGCCGGACCAGCCCGCCATGCCGACCGAGGCCAATCCAAAACGCGCCGCCGCGCTGTTCCGCTTTCTGCGGGACGTCTGGACGCTGACCCGCCCCTATTGGTCGTCGGAGGAGCGCTGGGCGGCGCGGGGATTGCTGGCCGCCATCGTCGCGCTGAATCTGGCCGTGGTCTTCATCACGGTCGAGCTGACCGAGGTCAACGGCGCCATCTTCAACGCGCTCCAGGACAAGGACCAGGGCGCCTTCGTCGATCAACTCCTGCTGTTCGGAGGGCTGGCGCTGGTCTCCATCGCGGTCGCCGTGTACCGGCTCTACCTGAACCAGATGCTGCAGATCCGCTGGCGGCGCTGGCTGACCGACCGCTGTCTGGGCGACTGGATGGAGGGCCAGACCTACTACCGCCTCCAGCTAGCCGGCACGCCGGCCGACAACCCGGACCAGCGCATCGCCGAGGATCTGCGCGGCTTCGTCCAACTGACGCTGAGCCTGTCGCTGGGCTTCCTGACCAACCTCGTCACGCTGGTCTCCTTCCTGGTGATGCTGTGGAGCCTGTCGGGGACGGTGAGCGTCGCGCTGTTCGGCGTGGAGCTGACGATCCCCGGCTACATGGTGTGGGTGGCGCTGGCCTACGCGGTGGCGGGGACGTGGCTGACCCACCGGATCGGCCGCCCGCTCGCCCGGCTGAGCTTCGACCAGCAGAAATACGAGGCCGACTTCCGCTTCGCGCTCGTTCGCCTGCGCGAGAACGCGGAGAGCGTGGCCCTGCAGGGCGGCGAGGCGCAGGAGCGGCACGGCTTCGCCCGGCGCTTCGCCCGCGTGGTGGACAACTGGTGGGCGATCATGCGCACGCAGAAGCGGCTGGTCTGGTTCACCTCGGCCTATGGGCAGGTGGCGATCATCTTCCCGTTCCTGGTCGCCGCGCCGCGCTATTTCTCCGGCGCGGTTCCGCTGGGCGCGCTGACGCAGACCGCGCAGGCCTTCGGGCAGGTGCAGGACGCCCTGTCCTGGTTCATCGACGCCTATGTGAGCCTGACCGACTGGCACGCCACGACCAGCCGCCTCATCGGCTTCCACGAGGCGGTGCGGGAGGTCCGGCGGACGGCGCACACCGCGCCGCGGATCGACCGCGCCGCCGGGCCGGACGGCGCCTTGCGGGTGGAGGGGGTGGAACTGGCCCTGCCGCTGGGCGGGGCGCCGCTGCTGCGCGCCGACCTGACGGTTCAGCCGGGGGAACGCGTGCTCATCACTGGCCCGTCCGGCTCGGGCAAGAGCACGCTGTTCCGCGCGCTGGCCGGGCTCTGGCCGTTCGGGCGCGGGCGCATCGGCCTGCCCGCCGGGGCGGACGCCATGCACCTGCCGCAGAAGCCCTACATGCCCATCGGCAGCCTGCGCGCCGCCGTCGCCTACCCCTCGGCACCGGAGGCGTTCGAGGCGGAGGCGGTGCGCGCCGCCCTGGACGCGGTGGGGATGAGCGCCTTCGCCGAGCGTCTGGACGAGGAGGACCATTGGGCGCAGCGCCTGTCCGGCGGCGAGCAGCAGCGCGTCGCCTTCGCCCGCGCCCTGCTGCACCGGCCCGGCTGGCTGTTCCTGGACGAGGCGACGTCGGCCTGCGATCCGGCGACGGAGGCGCGGCTCTACGGCCTGCTGGCCGAGCGCCTGCCCGGCACGACGGTGGTCAGCGTCGGCCACCGGTCCAGCCTGCCGGCGCATCACGACCGGACCGTCACGGTGGGACAGGGCGGTGACGGGGTGGGGGAACTGGTCGGGTGCTGAACGCCGCGCCCGGCCGTGGGGCGGGCTTGGCCTCCGGCCCGCGCGATCAATATCGCTGTCGTCCCGTCACCAACCGCCGTGGTTCCGATGCCGAGGGTTGTCCGCTGCAGGTCGCTCCCCGCCATGGTGGCGGCCATCGTGATCGCCTGTGTGATCGCCGGCTCCGCTCCGCCGGCTCGGGCGGCGAATCCGGAGGCGGTCGATCCCAAGGGGCTGATCCTTCTCATGAGGCACGCGGAGGCGCCCGGAGTCGGTGATCCACCGGGCTTCCAGCTCCGCGACTGCGCGACCCAACGCAACCTGGACGCAAACGGCCGTGAGCAGGCCCGCCGCACCGGCGACCTGTTGCGGAGGATCGCCGACCGGCCGGCCGCCGTCCATTCGAGCCAGTGGTGCCGCTGCCTGGAGACCGCCCGGCTTCTCGACGTCGGCCCCGTGCAGGAGCTTCCGGCGCTCAACTCCTTCTTCGAGCGGCGGGAGGAGCAGGAGGCGCAGATGGCGACGCTGCGCCGGTTCCTGGCCGGGTTGCCGGCCGACGGCGCGCCGGTCGTGCTGGTCACCCATCAGGTGGTCGTCACCGCCTTGACCGGCGTCTTTCCGGCCTCGGCCGAGGCGGTGGTGCTGCGGGCCAACGGAACGGGCGCGCCGGCCGTCGAGGGCCGCATCCAGGTCAAGGGCTCCGAGTAGCGCACGGAGCCCTTGACCTGGTCGGGTTCGCGGATGCCGACCGGACCCTACTTCTGGACGTTGGCGGCGGTCTGGCCGAACAGGATCTTCTTGCCCTCATCGGTGACCGACGGGCGCTTGGCCAGCTCCGCGCCCTTCTCGTAGGCGCGGACGGTCGCCGGGCGGGCCTGGATCGCCTCGAACCAGCGCTTCAGCTCGGGGAAGTCGGCGAGGTTCTGGCGCTGCCGCTCGTGCGGGACGATCCACGGGTAGCAGGCCATGTCGGCGATGGTCAGCGCGTCCCCCGCGATGAAGGCACGGCCCGCCAGACGCTTGTTCAGGACGCCGTAGAGGCGGTTGGTCTCCTTCACATAGCGGTCGATGGCGTAGGGGATCTGCTCGGGCGCGTACTGCACGAAATGGTGGTTCTGCCCGGCCATCGGGCCGAGGCCCCCCACCTGCCAGAACAGCCACTCCAGGACCGTCTTGCGGCCGCGCGTGTCGGCGGGCAGGAACTTGCCGGTCTTCTCCGCCAGATAGGTCAGGATCGCGCCCGATTCGAAGACGGACACCGGCTCTCCGCCGTCGGCCGGGGCGCGGTCGACGATCGCCGGCATGCGGTTGTTCGGCGACATCGCCAGGAATTCCGGCTTGAACTGGTCGCCGGCCGAGATGTCCACGGGATGGATGGTGTAGTCCAGCCCGGCTTCCTCCAGGAACAGGGTGATCTTGTGCCCGTTGGGGGTCGGCCAATAGTGAAGGTCGATCATGGCGGTCCTTCCGGTTTGTCTGCGCCCCGAAAAGTGATGGAGAGCGCGGTTTCCGGCAACCCGCGCCGTGCGCGCATCAGCCCTCCGGAAGGGGCAGGCGAGGGGCGCAACGTCGCGGCCCGCGGAATGTTGAGAACGGTGAACCAACAACCAGAACGAGGACCGTCATGAACGAAGACCGGAATCCCGCCACCCAGCGCCAGCCCCGACAAAAGGACGACCGGATCGACGAGGCCCAGGATGGCACCGTCAAGCCGGACCAGGGCGGCGAGGCCGAACTGACGGAAAAGGAAGAGCAGAAGCGCGGCGGCGCCAACAAATCCACCCCGGGCCCGATCTACGACGTGTGAGGCCGGCCCGTCAGGAGACGAGCGCCAGGGTGGGGTCGGGCGGTATCGGCGTGGCGTCTTCCAGCGTCCGGGCCACCTCGTCCAGCGGGGCGGCGACCACCAGCGGTTCGGAGCGTCCGGCGAAGGTGATCTCGGTCCGCTCCCCTTCGGTGCCGCGCAGGTACAGAACGCCCGCGGCGTTGATCAGGACCGGTGCCCCGGCGCGGTCGGTGAATTCGATGAACTTCATGCAGGACTCCCACGGAGGTTGCATCACGCTTGGACTGTTTCAAACACGCAAAGTGGGCGGCGGGTTCGCTTCTCCCTATGGCACTGCCCGTTCGGTTCCGCGCCGGCTCGCTCATTGCGCGCAATCAGCCCCTTGATTGATGCACCGCATCGACAAACATGGGCGCTGCGGGCCACGTCGGCCCGCGCCGTCCGCCAACAAGGAACAGATGCCGTGAAGTTGCTCGTCGTCGAAGACGATCCGTTGATCGGGCCCGCCATCAAGGCCGTGATGGAGAATGCCGGATACACGGTCGTCGGCCCCCTGCGCGACGCCGCCAAGGCGACGCGGCTGGGGGTCCGGGAACAGCCGGATCTTGCCCTGGTGGACGTCTATCTGGCCGGGGGTGAGAACGGGCTGACGCTGGCCCGCAAACTGTGGGAGGAGCACAACATCCCCTCCCTGCTGATCACTGGTTTCGACCACCGCGGCGAGGAGGCGCGCGATTTCGCGGTCGGCCTGCTGCGCAAACCGGTGATGCCCGACGCGCTGGTCGACGCGGTCGGGGCTGTGGGTGAAATCCTGGCGGGGCTGCGCCCGTCCTCGATCCCGCCGGCGCTGGAGCTGTTCGGGCGGCCCGAGCGCCTGTCCGCCGCCGCGCCGCGGCCGGCGCCCCAGTCGTCGCCGCAACCCGTGCAGCAGCCCATGCGGCGGCAGGGCTGAGACCCTGAGGCCCCGCCCTGCCGTTTTTCCGATGCCCGTTTTCCGATGTTTCGAACAGTGACCTGACGCGGTGACCGTCAGCGGTCCGGAGAGCCTTCCGGACCGCCCGGCGCGGGCGCTTCCGCCGGCTGGGCGGAGTTCTGCGCGGGCGCCGCGACGGACTGTCCGTCCTGCGGCTTGGTGGTTTCGGAGCCGTTGCTGGGGTCCAGCTCGACCCACTGGCGATGATCGCTCATGACTTATCTCCCGTCCGTCTGTGGTCGCGTCCCGTCGTGCAGGAATGGTCCGGTGAGGCGCCTCTCGTTTCTCGGTTCGGGCGCCTGTCCTTTGGAATAACGCGTGGCGGAGGGATTCGATCAATCCCGACCGAAGAAATCGGGTATTTTGTGGGGCAGCCCTGTCAGATGCTCCCTTTTAAGGGCTCTCTTTCAGAAGCCGCCGCGGGCCAGGGCCGGCTCGCCCCGCCGCAACAGCCGCCGGGCCAGCGACAGCGGGGCGCGCAACAGGTGACGGGCGGCGGCGCGGGGGCCGAGCGGCTTCTCGATCGCGTAATATTTGCGGATCGTCTCCCGCACCTCCCAGACGCCGGTGAAGCCTCGGGGAATGACGAAGGCGTCGCCCTCCCCATGCTCCCGCGGTGCGCCGTCCCGGGGGGTGATGACCACCCGCCCGGCCAGCAGCACGCAGAACTCCTCGTACGGCCAGTCGGCCATGGCGATGGTGCCCGGCGTGCATTGCCAGACCCCGCAGGCGAACCGCTCCCCGCCGCCGTCGTAGAGGTTCAGGAACGTTTCCTGAGGGTCGCCGGACAGCACGGTCCCGAAGACGGCGGGCTTGCCGGGGTGTTCCCCGATCAGCCTCTGGTCGATGGGGACGAGCGTCCGGCGCGGCGGCGGGTTGCGGTCCATGGAACTCACCCCTCCCGCACCAGCAGGGCGACGGGGAAGTCGCGGAAGAGATCGGCGGCGGTCACCGCGTCGGCGGCCTCCAGCGTCCCGTCGGTCAGCGCGTTGCGCCAGCGCTGCCCGCGCGGCAGCGGGACGGAGGTGTCGCCCCAGTCCGGAGTCTCGCCCAGCGCGCCCACCAGCCGCGGGGCGGCGACCACGACGGTGTCGTCGCCCAACCGCCGGGCGAAAGCCACCACATGCTCCGCCCGCTCGCCCGTCGCCTCCAGCGGCAGGTACTCGCCCTTGGCGAAAAGGTCGGGCATGGCCGCCCGCAGGGCCAGGGCGCGCCGGGTCAGCGAGAGCTTCACCGCGCCGTCCTGCCAGCGCTCCAGCAGGCCGCCGATGGGTGCCCCCTCGACCTCGTCGAGCAGGCGGCGGCGGGCGTCGTAGTCCACCGGGCGCCGGTTGTCGGGATCGACGAGGCTGAAGTTCCACAGCTCGCAGCCCTGGTAGATGTCCGGCACGCCGGGGCTGGTCAGCTTCAGCAGGGTCTGGGTCAGCCCGTTGACCATGCCGATGCGGGCGAGGCGCTCCTGGAAGGGCAGGAAGGCGTCGAAGAAGGCGGTGCTGCGCGTCACGTCCAGCGCGTCGTGGACGAAGCTGGTCATGGCGCTCTCATAGGCTTCGTCGGGGGCCGCCCAGGTGCTGTGGACCTTGGCCTCGCGCATCGACTTGGTCATGGCGCCGGCGAGGCGTTCCGCGAACTCCGTCATCGCCTGCGGGTCGAGGCTGGCCGGGTCCGCGCCGGTCAGTTCCGCCGGCCAAGCGCCGACGAGGAGCTGGTAGAACAGATACTCGTCGTTGCGGTCGGGCGGGGCGGTGCCCTCCACGTCGCCGCGGCGGGCGCGGAGCAGGCGGCTCCAGGTCTGGATCTGCCGCTCCCACTCCTCCGGCATTTCCGACAGGGCGTAGAGGCGGGCGCGGGTGTCCTCGCCGCGCTTGGTGTCGTGGGTGGTGCTGCCCAGCATGGCGTGGGGCCAGCGCTCCGCCCGCTCGGCGTTGGCGTGGTGGAAGTTGGCGACGCTGACCCCGAAATGCTCGGGATGCCCACCGACCTCGTTCAGCGCGGCCAGCCGGTTGTAGCGGTAGAAGGCGGTGTCCTCCAGCCCCTTGGCCATCACCGGACCGCTGTATTGCTGGAAGCGCATGGCGAAGCGCAGCACCTGCTGGCGGCTGTAACCGCTGCGCGGCTGGGCCACCAGATCGGTGGTCAGCAGCCTTTGCAGGAAATCATAGGCGGAGCCGTCGGTGTTCGGGTCGGCCTTGCGCGCCTGGGTGATCGCCCAGTCGATGCTCCGCTGGTCCAGCTCGTTCACGCCGCGCCAGTCCACATAGGTGCGGTAGACGGGGAAGCGGGCGATGGTTTCCTTCAGCGCCTGGTGCAGGATGTTGGCGGTGAAGTCGGCGGTGCGCGGGTTGGCGCGGGCGATGCGCGAGGCCTGCCGGGCCAGCACATGCAGCTCGCTGGCCATCTCGCTGTCCATGATGCGGATCTTGCTCGTCCGCACCACCTCGTCGAAGCTCTCGCGCCGCCCGGTGAAGTCGGCGTAGAGACGGGTGAAGGCCTCCTCGCCCTTCGGGTCGACAAGCAGCCCGCCCATCAGATTGGCGAACTCGTAGCCGGTGGTGCCGTCGATGGGCCAGTCCTCGCGCAGCCGCTCGTGGCGGGCCAGGATCTTCTCGACCACCAGATAGAAGGGCCGCTCCGTCGCCTGGGCCAGCCGCTCGCAATAGCCCTTGGGGTCGTAGAGGCCGTCGATGTGGTCGATGCGCAGCCCGTCCAGCGTGCCGTCGTCGACCAGCTTGAAGGCCAGCCGGTGGGCGACGTCGAACAGCTCCCGCTCCTCCATGCGCAGGCCGGCGAGCTCGTTGATGTTGAAGAAGCGGCGATAGTTGATATCGTCCGCCGCCACCTTGAAATAGGCGGCGCGCCAGTTCTGGGCGGCGATCAGGTCGGTCAGGCGGCGCCAGCTCTCCGGCTCGCCCTCTTCGCCGCGGAAGCGCTTCAGCCGCCGCTCCACGGCCTCGGCCACGTCGGGCTTCTCGGAGACCAGCGCCGCCAGCTCGGCCTTGAGGGCGTTGGCGCGGCGGATCTGGTGCGGGCGCACCTGATCGAGATGGCGGAAGGCGTCGCCGATGCGTTCCAGGTCCGGCTGGTCGTCGCCCAGGATCGTGCCGTAATCGGCGGGCCGGATGGGCAGCTTGTGGGTGTCGTAGGCCCAGACGGCGAAGCCGCCCGTCTCCTTGTCGAAGCGCAGCTCCAACCCGCCGGATTCCAGAACGGCGCCGAATTGGTCGCCGAGCAGCGGCACCAGCACCTTGCCGTGCAGGTAGCGGCGGTCGGGTTCCCACTCGATGTCGAAGTAGCCGGCGTAGGGGCTGTCCGGCCCCCATTCCAGCACGTCCAGCCACCAGCCGTTGTCCGACCCGCCGACGCCCATGTGGTTCGGCACGAAGTCGAGGATCTGGCCGAGCCCGTTGCGCTTCAGCGCCTCCACCATGCCGTGGAAGGACTCCTCGCTGCCCAGCTCCGGGTTCAGGGCGTTGTGGTCGACGATGTCGTAGCCGTGGGTGCTGCCCGGCCGCGCCTTCATGTAGGGCGAGGCGTAGAGGTGGCTGACGCCCAGCCGCGCCATGTAGTCGGCGATTCCAGCGGTGCGGTCGAAGCCGAACTCGGCGCGCAGCTGCACGCGGTAGGTGGCCAGGGGGATCGGCTTATCGGCGTCCGCCGCCATGGGTTGGTCTCCTGAATCAGGAACGGTGAAAGCCCCTCTCCCGACCCGGGAGAGGGAGGGGCCCGCCGCGGAGCGGCGGGAGGGTGAGGGTACCGGCGACGGGCAACGGGCTGATCCTCGGCTGTACCCTCACCCGGCGCCTCCGGCGCCACCCTCTCCCGGGGCGGGAGAGGGGCGAGCGGCCGCCACCGCGGCCGGCCGGGCGGCGGCCATGATGGCGGCGATGGCGCCGGCCTGCGGGCCGTCGGCCATGTCCTCCAGCGCGAGGCGCAGCTTGCGGCGCCAGTTGGGGTACTGGTCCACCGTGCCGGGCAGGTTGACCTGCTCCAGCTCGGCGGTCAGGTCGTCCATCTGGACCATGGCGATGGCCGAGCCGGTGCGGGCCAGGAAGGCGTGCACCGCGTGGCCGAGCGCTTCGCTGTAAGGGCTGTCGGGGCCGAAGCTGGCGGGCAGCGGCAGGAAGGCGTCGGTCAGGGCCTCCAGCAGGCGGGCGCGCTCGGCCATGCGGCGGTCGCGCTGGCGCTCCGCCTCGCCGTCGGCGGGGTAGAGGCCGCGTTCCTCCTTCAGCGTGATGTCGTGCCCCTCCCACCAGCCGCGCAGCGTGGCGAGGTCGTGGCTGCCCACCGTGGCGAGCGCCGCGTAGGGGTAGTCGTCGGGGCCGCGGAATCCGCCATCCTCGGTCCATTCGAAGAACATCACCCGGTAACTCAGGACACCCGCCTCCGCCATGCGCTCGCGGAATCCCTCGGGCACGGTGCCCAGATCCTCGCCGACGACGAGGCAACGGTTGCGCTGGCTCTCCAGGGCCAGGATTCCGAGGAGGTCGTCCATCGGGTAGGCGACGTAGGCCCCTTCGGAGGGCGGGTGCCCCTCCGGTATCCAGTAGACGTGCTGGAGCGCCATGGCGTGGTCGATGCGCAGCGCCCCGGCGTGGCGCATGTTGGCGCGCAGAAGCTCGATGAAGCGGGCATAGCCGCCCTCGCGCAGGGCGTGGGGGTGGAAGGGCGGCAGGCCCCAGTCCTGCCCGGCCGGGTTGAACAGGTCGGGCGGGGCGCCGACATGGGCCTGCGCCACCACCACATGCGGGTCGGCCCAGGTTTCCGCCCCGCCGCTGTCCGCCCCGACCGCGAGGTCGCGGAAGAAGCCGACGGCCATCCCGCGCTCCCGCGCCCGCTCCGCCGCCGCCTGCAACTGGCTGTCGGCCAGCCATTGCAGCCAGACGAAGAGGTCGATGCGCTCCCACTGCTCCTCGGCGAAGCGGCGGACGGCGGGGGAGGCGGCGTCCCGATACTCCTCCGGCCAGCGGCGCCAGTCGGGCGTGCCGTCCTTGGCGAAACGCTCGCGCAGGGCCTGGAAGGTGCAGAAGCGCTCCAGCCCCTCGCCCAGCTCGGCCCGGAAGGCGGCGAGCGCCCGACGCCGCTCCTCGCTGCCCTCCGCCTGGAAATGGGCGAACAGCCGTTCCAGGACCGGCAGCTTCAGCGCCGCCACGGCGGCGTAGTCGACCAGCGGCGCGGCCTCCGCCGCCTTGACGTCCCGCAGGAACGCCTCATCCGCGATCCGGTCGCGGGCCTCGGCGCAGCCCATCAGCTCCGGCACCGCCAGCACGTCAATGTAGAGCGGGTTGAGGAACAGGCGGCTGGCCGGGGAATAGGGGCTGGCCTGATCGGGGTTGTCGAGGAACAGGGCGTGCAGCGGGTTCAGCCCGACGATGCCCGCCCCGCGCGCCGCCGCCATCTCCGCGACGTTGACGAGGTCGCCGAAATCGCCGATCCCCCAATCCCCGGCGCAGCGCAGGGCGTAGAGCTGCACCGACAGGCCCCAGATCCGCTCACCCATCTGGAGCGGGGCGGGCAGGTGGCAGGTGGCGGGGGCGGCGATCACCGTCGTCTCCAGACCGGGATGCTCCGCCCGCAGCCCGTCCACGTCCAGCCGCAGCCGGTGATAGCCGGGCGCCGGAGCCGCGCCGAGGTCAAGGCGCCGCACCTCGAAGCGCTGCCCCTCGGCACCGGCCTTGCGGACCAGCGGCAGATCGGCGAAATCGGCCTCGCCGCCGCGCTCGCCGCCCTCCTCCAGCGTCAGGGTCCAGCGCAGCGTCCCGCTGCCCGCCGGCAGGGTGACGGTGACCGAGAAGGGCGGGCGGTCGATGCGCAGCACCGCCACCGGGGGCAGGGGACGGGCCAGCTCGCTCCGCTCCAGCGCCGCCAGCGCCTCCTCCGGGTCGTCGGCGTCCACCTCCATGGCGGCAAGGAGGGCGCGGATGGTGCCCTCCGACGCCTGGACGGTCTCGCCCGACGCGCCGGTGTAGTGCGTCTCGATCCCCATCCGCTCGCCGAGCCGGTCGAGCGCCGTCGTCTCCTCGATGGTCCACAGGACGGACCGCGGCGCCATGGTTCCGGAATCGAGGCCGTCGCCCTCGGTCCACAGGACGCGGCCCACGGCCTCGCCCATGCCCTCCACCGGCGTCTCGGACAGGTTGGCGAGCAGATGCAGGCGGCTGCCGTCGCCCAGCCGCCAGGAGACGCGGATGCCCCGCCCGTCGATCACCTCGTGGGCGGCCGCACCGCCGGGCGCGTTCTCCAACCGCGGCGCGATCTCCTTGCGGCGCACCGCCAGGATGCGGCGGTACCAGTCCAGCCATTCCCCATGCTCGCCCGTGTCGCGGTCGTCCCAATCGAGCTTGGCCGACTGGAAGGTCTCCGGCGCGGTCGGGTCGGGGATGCGGTCGCGCACCTTCGGGTCCTGGAATTCAGGGAACTTGGCGAACTCCTCCCGACGGCCGTTGCGCACCGCCTCGGCCAGCTCGTCGGCGAAGTCGCAGAAGAAGGGGAAGGGGCGCTCGGAGGCCCACTCCTCGCCCATGAACAGCATCGGGATGCCCGGCCCCAGCAGATAGAGCGAGGTCGCCGCCCGCACCGCCTCGGGTCGCGAGAAGCGGGTGATGCGGTCCCCGAAGGCGCGGTTGCCGATCTGGTCGTGATTCTGGATGAAGGTGACGAAGGCGGTCGGCGGGAGGTGCGCCGACGGCTCGCCGCGCGCCTCGCCGCCGCGGTAGGAGGAGGCGTGGCCCTGGAAGGCGAAGCCCTCGGCCATGGCGCGGGCCAGCTTCACCGCGTCGCCGGCGTAGTCGGCGTAATAGCCGGCGTCCTCGCCGGACGCCCAGACGTGCAGGCAGTGGTGCAGGTCGTCGTTCCACTGCGCGGTGTGCCAGCGCGGGTCGCCCTCCGGATGGCGTTCCAGCAGGTGGGCTTCGTTCTCGTCGTTCTCCAGAACGAGATGGACGTGGCGGCGGCAGCGCACGGCGTCATGCACGCGTTCCGCCAGCTCCTGGAGGAACAGCTTGTCGCTGTCGTCGAGGATGGCGTGGACCGCGTCGAAGCGCAGCCCGTCCATGTGGAACTCCTCGATCCAATAGAGCGCGTTGTGGATGAAGTAGTCGCGCACCGTGGCGTTGCGCGGCCCGTCGACGTTGATGGCGTCGCCCCAGGGCGTCTTGTGCCGGTCGGTGAAGAAGGCCTTGGCGTAGGCGTGGAGGTAGTTCCCGTCCGGCCCGAAATGGTTGTAGACGACGTCGAGGAAGACCATCAGCCCCTTGGCGTGGGCGGCGTCGACCAGCGCCTTCAGGTCCTCCGGCCGGCCGTAGGCGGCGTCCGGGGCGTAGGGCAGCACCCCGTCATAGCCCCAGTTGCGGGCGCCGGGGAAATCGGCCACCGGCAGCAGCTCGATGGCGGTGACGCCCAGCTCCACGAGGTGGTCGAGCTTGTCGATGGCGGCGCGGAAGGTGCCTTCCTCGGTGAAGGTGCCGACGTGAAGCTCGTACAGCACCGTCTCGTGCCAGGGGCGCCCGGTCCAGGCGGCGTCGGACCAGTGGAACACGGTGGGGTCGATCACCTCGCTCGGCCCGTGCACGTCCTCCGGCTGGTGGCGGGAGGCCGGGTCGGGCACGCGCAGCCCGTCGGGAAGCTCGAACTGGTAGCGGCTGCCCGCCTGGGCCTGGGCGGTGGTCCATTCGAACCAGCCGTCGGCCCGCCGCACCATGGGCAGCAGGGCCTGGGTGTCCTCCAGCCACAGCGAGACCTGCTCGGTCCCCGGCGCCCACAGCGTGAAGCGGACGGAGCCGTCGGGCTGCACCTGCGCGCCGAAGGGCATGGCATGGGCCCGCGCCTCGCCAATACGGGTGGCGCCGGGGGCGGCCAGCCCGACCGGGCCGGACGCGCGGTCGGCGACCTCCGGCCCGGCGTCGGCGCCGAGGATGCCGATGGCGCCGGCCAGCGGGATGGCCAGCCAGTCGGGCCGGTTCGCCAGCTCGTAGCCGATCTCGTAGAGCGCCTTCTCCAGCAGGAAGAGTTTCAAAAGCTGCGTGGCGGTGGCCGCGTCGGCGGGCCAGCCCGGGCAATCGCCGATGGCCTCGCGGTAGCCGGCGACGAAGGCGGATGCGGCTTCCCCCTCCCACCAGTTCAGCCAGGCGGTGCGGGCGCCGCGCGCCGTCTCGTCCAGGCCGTCGGGCAGGGCGGCCCGCGCCCCGGCGGCGGCGTAGGTGATGGAGCGCAGCATTCCCGCCACGTCGCGCAGGATGCAGTGCTTGGCCCGCCGTTCGGCCAGCGGGCGCATCGGCTCGCCCTCGAAATCGACGATGAACAGGTCGTCCTTGCCGGCCAGCACCTGCCCCAGGTGATAATCGCCGTGCAGGCGCATGGCGTGGAAGTCGCCGCGCCGGGGCGTCAGCGTCGCGATCTGGCGCATCACCGTGGCCTCGCTGTCGGCCAGGGAGGCGGCGTAGGGGGCGATGTCGGCGTTCAGCCGCGGGGCGGCCTCGCGCAGCTGGCCCAGCACGCGGCGGGCGAGGCTGCGCACGCCGTCCGCCCAGCCCGAAAGCATGGCGGGGGTGACGGGTTCCGGCGTGAAGGCGTCACCGCCGCCGGGGGTGGCGAGCGCCCGGTGCATCTCCGCCGTGCGGCGGCCCAGCCGGCGCATGACGGTCATCAGCGCGACGTCGTCCGCCTTGTCGTCGTCGAAGCGCTCGACGCGCTCCGCCAGGGCGGCGGTGACGTGGCTCCAGGCGTCGCGGGCGTCGGGGACCAGCTCCTGCAGGATGCACAGGGTGGCGGCCTCGCCGTCACCCGTGCGCTCCACCCAGCCGAGCAGGGCGGGGGTGTTGCGGAAGTTGGCGACCTCGGTCAGGAAGCGCCCGACCTCCAGCTCCGGATGGGTGCCGGATTCCAGCTTGCGCAGCCCCTTCAGGATCGCCGCGTCGCCGACGCGGACGGAGGTGTTGGATTGCTCCACCCCGGTCCAGCGCAGCGGGGCGCCGCCGTCCAGCGCGCCCTTCACGGAGTCGAAGGCGCGGCTGCGGCCATAGCGCAGGCCGCCGTTCTCACCGCCCTTGCGGATGCCGTCGAGCAAGGCGCGAACCACCTCCTCGTCGCCGTAGCCGTCGCGCAGGCTGCCCGTCCAGGGGAGCGCATCGGGGCCGGCGATGACGAAGGGGTCCGCGCCGTCGGCCTTGCCGTCGCGGTCGAGCACCAGGGGAAGCTGGTAGAGCTGCGGCTCGCGCCCCGGGGCCTCCACCCGCAGCAGGCAGAGCTGGGCGGAGCCGGAGGCCAGCGGAAGCGGCAGCGCATCGACGATGCGCACGGTGGGCGTGCCGGCGTCCTTTGCGGCGTACCAACGCCGTCCGGTCAGGAAGCCCGGAAGCAGTTTGTCCTGAAGCAGGGACAGGGCCTCGCCCTCGATGGGGCCGGAAAAAGCGTTCGATTTGGGCGCTGTCGGCAAGACACGTCTCCCCTGTTGGGCGGCACGGCTCGCACAACAACCGGGGCGGTTCGGTGTTCCTCCCGCCTAACCGTAGGTGGCTAGCCGTCGGACATGCGCGGATGGTGGGGCAGGCGGCCCAATCGGCCGATCCGTTCGGCCAGTTGCAGCGCCTCGACCACGTCGTCGAGCCGCCCGCACTGCATCAGCGTGTGGGCGTGGGTGTTGAGCGCGGCGACCACCGCGCGTTCGTCGGACACGCCGTCGGCCGGGCGCCCGTCGCGGTCGAGGATGACCGCGCCGAGCGCGGCCAGCGCCTCCGCCGACAGATTCACGGCGTCGAGCATCGCCGCGTCATCCTTCTCCGCGGCGTTCAGCACGGGTTCCAGCACCTCGGCGAGCAACCGGGGATTCATGAAGGCACGCTCCTGACGGCATCTGTGCTTTAAAACACTGAAAATGGCCCGTTGTGCCGCCGCCGCAAGCCGATGCCCCGTCAACTGAACGGGAGGTAGAGGCGCTTACGCCTCCAACACGGACTCGACCTCGGACAGGTCGCTCAGGCGGCGGGCCAGCTTGTCCGTGCACTGGATTTCCAGGATGCCGAAGCCGGCGTTGGGCGCGATCGCGTGAAGGTCGCCGGCCATCCCGTTCTGGCTGGCGAAGCGCTTGACCCGCTCCACCATGGCGTCGCGTTCGGGCCGGCCCGGACGCAGGCCGGGCAGGGGGCGGGTGAACAGAACCTTGTAGCGTTTGAACATGGCGTGAGCCATGGGAGGGTTTCCCGGCCTGGATGGGGATGGACGCGCCACGGGATGTGGCACGTCCATCCCCGCCGGTGCAAGCCCTTCGGGCCGGGGTCAGTCCCCAGCGTCAGTCCCCAGCGTTGTCCTTGGTCGGCTCGACGTTCTCCGCGCCCTTGCGGGTGCCGCCGAAGCGGTCGGCGCCCTTGGCGTCGGGGGCGTCCGGCTTCTTGTGGTTGCCGGTGTTCTGCTGGTCGTCGGTGTGCTTGACGGTCTCTTCGGTGTGGGGCTGCTTCATTGGGGGGCCTCATGCTCCGTTCGGAAAGGTCACCCCCAACAACCGGCCGGGCTCGCGCCCGTTCCCTCAGATGACATTCGTCTCCAGCAGGGGGCGGTTCTCCACCAGACGGTCGTAGGCGAAGGCCGACAGGTTCAGGCTGCGATAGGCGCCGGTCGCGATCAGCTCCGCCAGCCCGCGCCCGGCCCCCGGCGCCTGTTGCAGCCCATGGCCGCTGAAACCGTTGCAGAACAGGAAGTTGCGAAGCTCCGGATGCGGCCCGATGACGGCGTTCTGGTCGATCTCGTTGTATTCGTAGAATCCGGCCCAGGCGTTGGTGACCTTGATCGCCTCGAAGGCGGGCACGCGCTCGGCCAGCGCCGGCCACATCATCTCCTCGAACAGGTCGTGCTCCACCGTCAGGTCGTCGGTGTCCGGGTCGCGGTCGGCGGGCGGCGGGGCGCCGCAGATGAACTGCTTGCCCTCGGGCCGGAACCACACGCCGGATGGGTCGATGACCAGCGGGCAGCCGGGCAGCTCATCGCGGCAGTCGAACACGAAGACGCAGCGCTTGCGCGCCGCCACCGGCAGGTCCACCCCGGCCATGGTGGCGACGCGGCGGGCCTGCGGCCCGGCGGCGTTGACCGCCACCCCGCAGGACAGCCGCCGGCCGTCGGCCAGACGCACCGCGGCGACCTTGCCGTCGGCGGTGTCGATGCCCGCGACCTCCCCGGCGATCATGGCGACGCCCAGCGCCTTGGCCTTGCGGCGGAAGGCCTGCATCAGGCTGTAGCCGTCGAACCAGCCTTCCCCGGACAGGCCCAGCGAGCCGAGCGCGATCCCCTCCACCGACAGCCAGGGGAAGCGGGCGGCCAGCTCCTCCGGCGACAGCAGGGCGACGTCGGCGCCGCAGGAGAGCTGGATGGCGTTGTTCCGGCGCAAAATGTCCGCCCCGGCCCCGGTCGCCAGATAGAGATAGCCCGGCTCGCGCAGGCCCAGGTCCACCGGGTCGCCCTCCACGGAGAGATGTTCCGTCGCGTTGCGGATGAAGGACAGGCCGAATTGCGACAGGGCGATGTTCGCCGGGGTCGAGAACTGCTGACGGATCGAGCTGGCCGACAGGGCGGAGGAGGCGCGCTGGTAGGTCGGGTCCCGCTCCACCACCGCCACGGTGCCGCCGAAGCCGGGGTCGTTCGCCAGGAAATAGGCGACCGCGCAGCCCATCACACCACCGCCGACGATCACGACGTCGTACCGATCCGCCATCGAACGCTCCCGAATTAACTATGTTTATCGTTCCGGTGATCGGGCCAGAAGGCGGGGCCGCCGTCAAGAGGGCTCAGGAGGGCAGGCGTTCACAGCCCAGCGCTCACAGCCCGGCGCTCACAGCCCGGCGATGGCGCGGGCGACGGTCATCCACTCGTCGCCGGGTTCGGCGTCGCGCAGGGCCAGCAGCGGCGGCCAGACGCCCAGTTGGCTGCGGCGGCGCTCGGTGACGAAGCGGTCGATCTCCTCCGGCGTCGGCAGGCGGTCGGCCTTGCGCTGGTTGCAGCGGCGGTGCGCCAGCACGACGTTCGGCGCCGCGTCGAGGCCGCCATAGGCCAGCGGAATCAGATGGTCGAAGGTCGCCTTGGCTCCTATCGGCTCCCCGCAATAGAAGCAGCGCCCGCCCTGCAGAACGTCCATGAGGCGGTATTCGTCGGAGCTGACGGGCATGGTGTCTCCTGTGAGGCTCACACCGGCAGGCGGATCAGCACGCGCAGGCCGCCGTAGGGGCTGTCGCTGAGCGTGATGTCGCCGCCGTGGCTGCGGGCGACGTCGCGGGCGATGGTCAGCCCCAGCCCGGCGCCGCCGGTCGCCTGGTTGCGGGAGCTGTCCAAGCGGAAGAAGGGTTTGAACACGTCGTCGCGCGATGCCTGGGGAATACCCGGCCCGTCGTCGTCCACCAGGATGTCGATGAAGCCGTCCTCCCGCTCCGCCCGCACCCAGATGCGGTCGCCGTGGCGCCGCGCGTTGGACAGCAGGTTGGCGAGGCAGCGCCGCGTCGCGTTGGGGCGCAGCGGCAGGGTCAGCCCGTCCGGCGCCGCCAGGGCCACCTCCGCCCCCTCGCGGCGGACGCCGGAGACCACCTCGTTGAGGATGCGCGTCAGGTCGGTCGGCTGCACGGTCTCCGTCCCCTCGCCGCGGGCAAAGGCCAGATAGCCCTCGATCATCGTCTCCATCTCGGTGACGTCGGTCAGAAGCTCCTCGACCTCCGGCCCGTCGCCGATCATGTCCAGCGCCAGCTTCATGCGGGTCAGCGGCGTCCGCAGATCGTGGCTGACGCCGGCCAGCATCTCCGTCCGCTGGGTGATCTGGCGGTGGATGCGCTCGCGCATGCGCAGGAAGGCGACGGCGGCCTGCCGCACCTCGGTCGCTCCCTCCGGCTTGAAGTTGCGCACGTCGCGCCCCTTGCCCAGCGCGTCCGCGGCGGCGGCCAGCCGCTTGATGGGGCGGATCTGGTTGCGCATGAAGATGATGGCGACGGTGAACAGCACCAGGGCCGAGCCGACCATCCACAGGATGAAGATGTAGCTGGTCGGGCTGAACAGGCGGCGTTCCGGCGACATCACCGACAGCACGCCGTCCGGCATCTGCACGCGGATCTCGTACCATTCGCGGGTGATCCGGGTGTTGATGGCGAAGGGCCGCCGCACCCGCTCGTGCAGCGCCTTGCTCAGCGTGTTCTCCAGCATCCCGCGCAGCTTCTGCGGATGCTCGGGCAGGGTGCTGCCGGGTTCCAGAGTCACGATCAGGTCGGTGCTGCGCGCCGTGGCGGCCAGCGTCCAGTTGCGTCCCTCCGGGGTCGGGTCGTGCTCCAGCATGCCGATGACCATGGCGATGTCGCCGGCCACCGCGAAGGCCAGCCGGTTCGTCATGGTGTCCCAGTGCCGGTCGTAGAAGATCCAGGTGGCCACCGCCTGGGCCAGGATGACCGGCGTCACGATGATCAGCAGCGAGCGGCCGAACAGCGTGCGCGGCAGGAACCGCTTCAGCAGCCCCGTCTGCTCGCGGCGCGGCATCGGCATCGGTGCGGCGGCGGTGTCGGTGGTCATGGTCCTGGTCCTAGTGCTCTGGGTGCTCCGGCGGCCCCGTTAGGGGTCCGGCCTCAACACATAACCCTCGCCGCGCACGGTGTGGAGGTAGCGCGGCTCCCGCGGGTCGGGTTCGATCTTGCGGCGCAGGCGGGTCACCTGCACGTCGATGGTGCGGGCGTTGCCGGCGACCTTGCTGCGCTCCGTCAGCTCCTCGCGCGAGAAGATGGTGCCGGGGGAGGCGGCGAGCACGCGCAGCAGCCCGGCCTCCGCCGTGGTCAGCCGGACCACCTCCTCGCCCGCCCGCAGCTCGTCGCGGTCGGGCAGGTAGATCATCGGGCCGAGCTTCACCGGCTGCGGCGGCGCCGGGTCCGCCGGTCGGCTGGCCTGGCGGCGCAGGATCGAGTTGATGCGCAGCAGCAGCTCACGCGGGTTGAAGGGCTTGGCGAGGTAGTCGTCGGCCCCGGCCTCCAGCCCGGCGATGCGGTCGTCCGGCTCGCCGCGCGCGGTCAGCAGCAGGATGGGCAGGTCGCGCTCCCGCCGCAGCGACTCGGTCAGCTCCAGCCCGGTCTCACCCGGCATCATGATGTCGAGCACCAGCAGATCGAAGGCGAGCCCGGCCAGCTTGGCCCGCGCCTCCGCGGCGTCCTTCGCGGTGGCGACCAGGAAGCCGTTGCCGGCGAGATACTTGCGCAGCAGCTCGCGCAGGCGGGTGTCGTCATCGACGACCAGGATGTGGGGCTGGTCTTCTTCGGTCATGGCGGGACTGTAGCGCAACCGGGCGCCGCGCACCAAGGGAAGCGGCGCGGCCGGGCAAGGGCATCACGCCGCGGCATCGGCGCCCGGGGTCAGCTCCGCCAGGGTGGACAGGATGCGGTCGGGCGCGGCGGGCTTGGTCAGCACGAGGCAGCCCGCCTCCTTGGCGGCGCGCACCAGATCGGCGGACAGCTCCCCTGTCAGCAGGATGGCCGGGACGTCGCGTCCCAGCACCCCGCGAAGCATCTGGATGCCGCTCAGCCCGTCGGTGCCGCCGGGCAGCCGGTAGTCGCTGAGGATGGCCGAGGGCGCCTGGAGGGTCGCCTGGGCGGCGGCGAGGGCGGAGTCGAAGCTGTCCGACGCCATCACCCCGGCCCCGGCCTGCTCCAGCAGCAGGGTCAGGGAGTTGCGCTGCAGCGGATCGTCCTCGACCACCAGGATCCGCCGTCCCGACAGGCGTCCGGAGGCCCCGGCGGGGCGTGCCGGCGGGGTGGGGGCCGTCGCGGGAGGAACCGCCATCGGGATCGGGGCGGCGGGGGCGGGAGCGCGGGGCAGGGTGACCGCGAAGACGGACCCGCGGCCGACCCGCGACCGGACCTCCAGCGGATGGCCGAGCAGGCGGGCGGTGCGCTCCGCGATGGACAGGCCGAGGCCGGCGCCCCGCGACCCGTCGCGGGCGGGATTGCCGATCTGGTAGAACTCCTCCCAGATCGTGCCCAACTCCGCCTTGGCGATGCCCTGGCCGCTGTCCCAGATCTCGACCCGCAGGCCGTCGCCGCGGGGCCGCGCCCCGACGACCACCCCGCCGCGCGCCGTGTATTTGACGGCGTTGGACAGCAGGTTGCGCAGGATCGGCTGAAGCCGCGCCGGATCGCTGCGCACCCAGGCCTTGGTGGGCATCACGGTCAGCCGCAGGCCCTTGCCCTCGGCCTCCGCCCGCAGTTCGGCGGCGAGCTGGTCGAGCAGCGGGGCGAGCGGGAAGACGCCGATCTCCACCGGCACCACCCCGGCCTCCAGCCGCGACAGGGTCAGAAGATCGTCGAGCAGCCGCTGCCCGGCCTGGAGCGACGCGGAGGCCATGGCGCCGAGCTGCTGGAGCGTCGGGTTCGGCGCCTCCTTCAGCAGCAGTTCGTGGAAAGCGGCCAGGCCCTGCAGGGGTTGGCGCAGGTCGTGGCTGACGGTCGCCAGCACCTTCATCTTGGCGAGGCTGGCCATCTCCGCGCTGCGCAGGGCCTTCTCCAGCTCCGCCGTGCGCTGGCGGACGCGCTCGTCCAGGCTCTGGTTGGCGCGCAGAAGCTCCGCCCGGACCGCCTCCTCCCGTCGGGCGCCGGCCAGCGCGAAGACGAACAGCACCAACGCCCCGGTGAGGATGCCGCCGCTGACCGCCGTGGTCCACAGGGCGCGTTCCCGCCAGGGGGCGAGCACCTCGGCCAGGGGGCGGCTCGCGACCACGACGATCGGGAAGCCGGTCAGCATCCGCGCGGCGGTGATCTGCGTGCCCTCGATGATCGCCGGGCCGTCCGGCGGGTCCCAGGGCTGGGGCCAGGCGGTGGTGGGGGGCTCGACGGCGCTGTCCGGCGGCCATTCCGCCAGCTTCTCCTTGGCGCTGGTGAACAGGGCCAGCCGGGCGCCCTCGCCCCAGCCGGCCTCCCCGTACATCTGCGAGAAATAGGTGTTCTGGATGCCCGCCACCGCGATCGCCTGGAGGGTTCCCTCCTCGTCGCGCAGGGCGCGGCTGATGGTGAAGCGCCCCTGGCTGATGCCGGGGCCTGCGGGCAGGTAGGACCCGACATGAAGCGCCGTCGGCGGTCCCTGGGCGACGCCCAGATGGGCCTGGGCGTAATCCCGTTCCGACAGGTCGCGGGGCGGCGGCGGGTGTTCCGCGCTGTCGAGAAGCAGCCGGCCCCGGGCATCGAGCGCCCAGACGCCGCCGACCTGCGGCAGGCGTTCGGCGCGGGCGCGCATGGCGGCCTGGATGCGCCGCCCCTCGGCGGGGTCGCGGCGGTCCCACCGTTCCAGTGCGTCGAGCAGCATGCGCAGCTGGGAGTCCCCCGCTTCGATGGCGCGGCTGGCGTGTTCGTCGAGCAGATGGGCGGTCGCGGCGAATTCGCGGCGGGCCTGTTCCAGCGTGACGTGGCGGTCGCGCGACACCGACAGGGCGGACACGCCGACGCACAAAGCGGCAAAGGTCAGGAACGCGGCCACGAGATGGGCACGCTGCATGCCGCCGGCTCCTTCAGGAAAGCTAAGGCAAAAGAATCGGGCCGAAAAAACTATGGGCTAAGCAACAAGCCGGGGACAACTCTGCCGAAGGGCAGGGCCGACGCCGACGAACGAGGCAAGAGTCGTGAGTCGAAACAAAGATGCGAGGCTTCGCCCGAAGGGTTCGGGTTGCATCCCGGCCTTTCGATCCCCACATGAAAAGAGTCGAATTTCTTTGGGTCTACGGTCCGCTTGCAGATCGCTGCGTCTGGTCCTTCCCCTCGGTGATTTGATGTGAACCCGTGGCACGAGCGCCATGGGAAACCTCGTTCAAGGAACTACCAGATGGCTACTGGAACCGTGAAATGGTTCAACACCACCAAGGGCTACGGCTTCATCCAGCCGGATGACGGGACGGCCGACGTGTTCGTCCACATCTCCGCCGTTGAGCGGTCGGGCATCAACATTCATGAAGGCCAGAAGCTGTCCTACGAACTCCAGCGCGACCCCAAGAAGGGCAAGAGCGCCGCGGCCAACCTGAAGGAGGCGTAATTTTCCGCCCCGGTTTCATCGGGGCCGCCCGTTCAGGGGCCGGTTGCCCCCAATCCTGCAACAGCCGCTTCACAAAAGAAACGCATGCTCCATGGACCACCGGGACCGCCCGGATGGCGCAATGGGGCACGATGACGATCACAGGAGGCATGCATGGCATCCGATAACCGCAGCGCGGATCGGAATGATCTCGACTCCATGACCCGCGAGTTTCTTGCGAAGGGGGGTAAAATCGTTCAGTGCCCGCCGGGGTCTTCCGACAGCGTGGTGTACAAGCGCACATCCTTCCGCCGCCGCGGCGCCGCGAACGCCGCGGGCAAGGAGGGTGCCGAGGGCACCGCCGCCACCCCGCCGGCGGATGCGGCTCCCGCCGCCGAGCCGACCCCGACCCCGGCCAAGGATTGAGTTGACCGGAGATTGAGTTGGCCGGGGACTGACCCGACGGGTGTCCGGCCCGGTTCCTACCGCTTCACGGCGGCGAGCCGGGTCGGCACCGGGGGAGCGAACTTCACCCGGTCCTCCTCGTCCATCATGCCCAGCATCACCTTGCGGAAGCCCTCGACGGCCTCCGCCCCGGCCATCCGGTAGGCGCGGGCGATCCGCTGCCGCTGCGTTTCGGACAGTTGGCGTTCCAGCTCCACGCCCTTTTCCGTCAGTTCCAGCAGACGCTGCCGCCGGTCCCGCACGCCTGTCTGCTGCAGGATGAATTCCTGCCGGACCAGTTCCCCCAGCACGCGCGACAGGCTCTGCTTGGTGATCTTCAGGATCGCCAGAAGCTCCGACACGGTGATCTTCGGGTAACGCCCGACGAAATAGATGACGCGGTGGTGCGCCCGGCCGAAGCCGATCTGCGCCAGGATCTCGTCCGGCTCCGCGGTGAATTCCCGATAGGCGTAGAACAGCAGCTCCATGCCCGTGCGAAGTTCCTCCTCGCGCAGGAAAAGCTGGTTCACGCCCGCTTTTATGTCAGCCATGTTGACGTGATCGGTGCGATTCGTTACAAATGGGTCAATAAGCCAGACATAAACGAACAAAGCCCGCGAGACAAGCGCGGCTTTCGACATTTCCATTCCAAGTCCCGAGCAACGGGCCAAAGACCAAGGTGGGAGCCGCCATGTCCATCCTTCCCTTCGACGATCGCGACGGCGTGATCTGGTACGACGGCGCGCTGGTGCCGTGGCGCGACGCGAATCTGCACGTCCTGTCGCACGGCCTGCATTACGCGAGCTGCGTGTTCGAAGGCGAGCGCGTTTACAACGGCACGGTGTTCAAGCTGACCGAGCACAGCGAGCGTCTGGCCGCCTCCGCCCGCATCCTGGGCTTCGAGCTTCCCTATTCCGTGGCGGAGATCGACGCGGCGACCAACGAGACGGTGAAGGCGATGGGCTTCACCGACGCCTATGTCCGCCCGGTGGCGTGGCGCGGCAGCGAGATGATGGGCGTTGCGGCGCAGTCCAGCCGCATCCACGTCGCCATCGCCGTCTGGCAGTGGCCGAGCTATTTCAGCCCCGAGGCGAAGATGGCCGGCATCAAGTTGACCTGGGCGCCGTGGCGCCGCCCGGCCCCGGACACCGCCCCGACCGCCTCGAAGGCGGCCGGCCTCTACATGATCTGCACGCTGTCCAAGCACGCGGCGGAGGCCGAGGGCTACCAGGACGCTCTGATGCTTGACTACCGCGGCTATCTGGCCGAGGCGACCGGGGCGAACCTGTTCCTGGTGATGGACGGCAAGATCCACACGCCGAAGCCCGACTGCTTCCTGGACGGCATCACCCGCCGCACGGTGATCGACCTCGCCAAGGCCCGCGGCATCGAGGTCATCGAACGCCACATCCAGCCCGACGAACTGGCGAACACCCAGGAGGTCTTCCTGACCGGCACCGCGGCCGAAGTGACCCCGGTCGGCCAGATCGGCGACCACCGCTTCACACCGGGCCGCGTTTGCGAGACGCTGGTGAAGGACTACGACGCGCTGGTGCGCGGGTAAGGGACACGCCCTATTTTCCCTCCCCCTGCGCAGCTCTCGCGCAAACCAAAGGTTTGCGCTGACGCGGCAGGCGGACCATAGGTCCGCTGAGAGCGGGGGAGGGCCAGGGGCAAGCGCGAGCGGACATTCCGGACAAGCCCACGCTCGACAGCGGGGGTGGGGTGGGCCATATACTCGGTTCCCGTTCCGTACCCCTGGCGCGAGCGCACCCGCATGTCCCATCCCGTCCTGACCGCCCTCCCGCAGAAGTCCCTGCCCAAGCTGGAGGCGGGCAAGAAGTTCGAACTGGTGTCGGAGTTCAAGCCCTCCGGCGACCAGCCGCGCGCCATCGGGGAACTGACCGAGGGGCTGCGCGCCGGCGAGAAGGATCAGGTGCTGCTCGGCGTCACGGGGTCGGGCAAGACCTTCACCATGGCGCACGTCATCCAGCACGTCCAGCGCCCCACCCTGGTGCTCGCCCCGAACAAGACGCTGGCGGCGCAGCTCTATGGTGAGATGAAGTCCTTCTTCCCGAACAACGCGGTGGAATACTTCGTCTCCTACTACGACTACTACCAGCCTGAAGCCTACGTTCCGCGCACCGACACCTTCATCGAGAAGGAATCCTCGATCAACGAGCAGATCGACCGGATGCGCCACTCGGCGACGCGGGCGCTGCTGGAGCGGGACGACGTCATCATCGTGGCGTCGGTCTCCTGCATCTATGGTATCGGCTCGGTCGAGACCTATTCGGAGATGACCGTCGACCTGCGCAAGGGCGAGGTCGTCGCCCAGCCCGACCTGCTGCGCAAGCTGACCGAGCTTCAGTACAAGCGCAACGACGCCGCCTTCGGGCGCGGCCTGTTCCGGGTGCGCGGCGACACGGTGGAGCTGTTCCCCGCCCACATGGAGGATCGCGCCTGGCGCATCTCCCTGTTCGGCGACGAGATCGAGGGCATCCACGAGATCGACCCGCTGACCGGCGAGAAGATCGCCTCGCTGGAGGCCGTGCGCATCTATCCCAACAGCCACTATGTGACGCCCAAGCCGACGCTCAACCAGGCCATCGAGCAGATCAAGCGCGAGCTGAAGCTGCGGCTGGAGGAGTTCAACGCCCAGGGCAAGCTGCTGGAGGCGCAGCGGCTGGAGCAGCGCACGACCTTCGACATCGAGATGATGGCGGCCACCGGTGCCTGCGCCGGCATCGAGAACTATTCACGCTACCTGACCGGCCGCGCGGCGGGCGAGCCGCCGCCGACGCTGTTCGAGTATCTGCCGGGCGACGCGCTGCTGATCGTGGACGAGAGCCACGTCATGGTTCCGCAGATCGGCGGCATGTACCGCGGCGACCGGATGCGCAAGGAAACGCTGTCCGAGTACGGCTTCCGCCTGCCCAGCGCCATGGACAACCGCCCGCTGAAGTTCGAGGAGTGGGAGGGCATGCGCCCGCAGACGGTCTTCGTCTCGGCCACTCCCGGCCCGTGGGAGATGGAGCGCACCGGCGGCGTCTTCGCCGAGCAGGTGGTCCGCCCGACCGGCCTGATCGACCCGGAGGTGATCATCCGTCCCACCGAGACCCAGGTGGACGACCTGATCCACGAGTGCAAGGAGGTGGTGGCGAAGGGCAACCGCGTGCTGGTCACCACGCTCACCAAGAAGATGGCCGAGGCGCTGACCGAATACATGCACGAGGCGGGTCTGCGCGTGCGCTACATCCACTCCGACGTGGAGACGCTGGAGCGCATCGAGATCATCCGCGACCTGCGGCTCGGCGCCTACGACGTGCTGGTCGGCATCAACCTGCTGCGCGAGGGCCTGGACATCCCCGAATGCTCGCTGGTCGCCATCCTGGACGCCGACAAGGAGGGCTATCTGCGCTCCAAGACGTCGCTGATCCAGACCATCGGCCGCGCCGCGCGCAACGTCGAGGGGCGGGCGATCCTCTACGCCGACAAGGTCACCGCCTCCATGCAGTACGCCATCGACGAGACGGCGCGCCGCCGCGAGAAGCAGCGGGCCTACAATCTGGAGCACGGCATCACGCCGGAATCCGTGAAGAAGGCGATCGGCGACATCCTGGAGAGCGTCTACGAGCGCGGCGACCACGTCACCGTGAAGACCGGCCTGAACGCGACGGAGCTGGTCGGCCACAATCTGAAGTCCGTGATGGCCGACATGGAGAAGCGCATGAAGGCCGCCGCCGCCGACCTGGAGTTCGAGGAGGCCGCCCGCCTGCGCGACGAGCTCCGCCGGTTGGAGGCGATGGACCTCGGGCTGGAGCAGCCGGGCAGCATCGGGATCAGCTCCGCCCGCCAGGGCCGCGGCATTCCCGAGGGCGCTCCGAAGAAGCAGGGCCGCCGCGGACGGCGCTGACCGGGAAGGGCGGAGTCGCGTCGGGAATAATGTCCCCGTCCCAAGCGTTCATCCTGCCAGTACGGCCCGCTCGCCGGGCCGCGACCCCTGGCACAGGAACGCCAATGAC
Organism: Azospirillum brasilense; assembly: GCF_005222205.1. Lineage (NCBI taxonomy): Bacteria > Pseudomonadati > Pseudomonadota > Alphaproteobacteria > Rhodospirillales > Azospirillaceae > Azospirillum > Azospirillum brasilense. The sequence goes on from NZ_CP032346.1 coordinate 1,825,184, forward strand.
GACGCTCCGCTCGCTGTTTCTTTTGTCCTTCGCCGCCCTCCTGCTGTCCGGCTGCTACGTCGCCGCGGGGAGTCCGGGACCTGTCTATGGCTACGGACACCGTTCCTATGGCTACGGCTATTACGAGCGCCCGCAGTACCGCCATTACGGGCCGCCCCCCGTCGTGTATGGCCGCCCCTACTATGGTGGCTATTACGGGGGGCATCGCGGCGGTCACCATGGCGGCCCCCGTCATCATCACCGGCATGGCGGCTGGTGAGGAGCGGCGGGGCCAGCCCGTGACCGGAAATCGTCGTTAACAAAGGCTCAATGCTTTGGTCCGATCATGACCTGAATACATTCGCTCCCGCTGATGCACGATCCAAGGCGCGGCAGCGAAGCAGGGCAGGAAAGGGTCGGGGACCCATGAGCGATCAACTCACCAAGGACGACGTGTCCAGACTGCTGTCGGACCCGTCGCCGAACAGCCGTTCCGAGCTGGCGGTCAAGATCGCCAAGCAATTCTCCGCAACCGCCTTGTCGGACAGCGAGCGCCGGCTCGCCGAGGACATCATCCGCTTCATGGCGCGCGACGCCGTCGTGCGCGTGCGCCAGTCGCTGGCGGAGAACCTGAAGGCCAACCCGGCGCTGCCGCGCGACGTCGCGCTCATGCTGGCGCGCGACGTGGAGGCCGTGGCCATCCCGGTCCTCAGCGTCTCCACCGTGCTGACCGACGCCGACCTCGTCGAGCTGGTGCGGACCGGCACGGACGCCAAGCACACCGCCATCGCGCAGCGCCCGGCCCTGTCGGCCAGCGTTGCCGACGCGCTGATCGACACCGCGTCGGAAGGGGCGGTGGCGGTCCTGGTCGCCAACGAGAGCGCGGACCTCGGCGAGCGCACGCTCGGCCGTGTCATCGAGCGCTTCGCCGACAGCGAAGCCGTGCAGGAACCGCTGGTCCAGCGCGCCCGCCTGCCGATCACCATCGCCGAACGGCTGGTCGCCGTGGTCTCGGAAAAGCTCCAGCAGCATCTGGTGACCAACCACGACCTTCCGGCCAAGGTCGCCGCCGATCTGATCCTGCAAAGCCGCGAACGCGCCACGGTCGCCCTCTTCTCCGGGGAAAGCGACGAGGGCGCGCTGGAACGGCTGGTCGCGCAACTGTCGCGCAGCGGCCGCCTGACCCCGTCGCTGCTGGTGCGGGCGCTGTGCATGGGCGACAGCGCCTTCTTCGAGACGGCCCTGTCCCATCTGGCCAACGTGCCGCTCACCAACGCCCGCCTGCTGATCCACGATGCCGGGCGGCTGGGTCTGAAGTCCATCTACGACAAGGCGAAGCAGCCGCCGGCCCTGCTGCCGGCCTGCCGGATCGCCTTGGACGTGCTGAAGGAAACCCCCTACGACGGCGAGGCGCACGACATCGAACGCCACCGCCGCCGGGTGATCGAGCGCATCCTGACCCAGTACGAGGATCTGGCGGCCGAGGATCTGGATTACCTGCTCGACAAGCTCGGCGACCTTATGCGCGTGTGAATAAACTAGCGTCGAGAGCTTCGGAAATTACCGAATGCACAGTTTTCGGTTGCGGACTCAAGAAATAATCGCAACCTTTGATTTTTCCTGGCCTTGTGGCGATCTGATCTTCGGGCTTTGTTCTCCTTGGGCGGTGCATTTCGTGGTGTCAAATCACGGAGTCCGTTGTTCCTAACCTTTGCTTCTGGCCGCGGACCGCTTCGCCAGAATCTTGGAAGGGAGACGCGGTTGCCTGATGAGAGCAAGGGTCGGGAGGCGGCGATGACCGGTGAATCCGGCCGCGGCTTCCGGCCGGCGTCGCTGGACGCCGTGAATTTCCTGCTGGCGGACGTGCGGGGGGCGCTCGGCCCCTATCTCAACGTCTTCCTGGTGACCCAGCAGCATTGGAGCCAGTCGGAGGTCGGCTTGGTGACCAGCCTGGCCGGCTGGCTCGGGCTTGCCGTGCAGACGCCCATCGGGGCGGCCATCGACGCCACCCACCGCAAGCGCGAGGCCATCGTCCTGGCGCTGGTCGTGCTGGGCGCGGGGGCGCTGTGCATCTACGCGTTCCCGCAATTCTGGCCGGTCCTGATCGCGAACACGCTGATCGCGGTGGTCGGGGACGTCTTCGGCCCGGCGGTGGCGGCCCTGACCCTCGGCCTCGTCCCGCAGCGCCTGCTCGCCCGGCGGATGGGGCGCAACGCCGCCTTCGACCATGCGGGCAACGTCGCCGTGGCGGCGCTCGCCGGGCTGGTCGGCTGGCTGTTCTCCCAGCAGGCGGTGTTCCTGCTGGTGCCGGTGTTCGCGGTCCTGTCATCGTTCGCCGTGCTGTCGATTCCGGCCTCCGCCATCGACCAGCGGCGGGCGCGCGGGGTGGAGGCCGCCACCGGCGATGGGGCCGGCAACGGGGAGACGGTGTCGGGCATGGGCATCCTCGTCCACTGCCGGCCCCTGATGATCTTCGGCATCTGCGCCCTGCTGTTCCATTTCGCCAACGCGCCCCTGCTGCCGCTGGTCGGCCAGAAGCTGGCCGCGGCGCATCCGGAATGGGCGACGGTCATGATGTCGTCCTGCATCATCGCCGCGCAGTTCGTCATGCTGCCCATCGCCGTCCTGGTCGGGCGGACGGCGGACCGCCTGGGCCGCAAGCCGATCCTGCTGGTCGGCTTCGCCATCCTGCCCTTGCGGGCCGTCCTCTACACCCTGTCGGACGACAGCGCCTGGCTGATCGGCGTCCAGCTTCTGGACGGGGTCGGCGCCGGCATCTTCACCGCGTTGACGCCGCTGGTGATCGCCGACCTGATGCGCGGCACCGGGCGCTACAACCTTGCCTTCGGGGCGGTCGCCACGATGCAGGGGGTGGGGGCCGCGACCAGCGGCTTCGTCACCGGCGTGATCGTGGACCGCTTCGGCTATTCCGCCGCCTTCCTCACCGCCGGAGCCATGGCCCTGATCGCGCTGGCCGCGCTGTTCCTGGGCCTGCCGGAGACCGCGCCGGCCACCCCCGCCGAAGCCGATGCGGGACCGTTGGAGGAGCCCAGCCTCGCCGAATGACCCGTCCGTGTTCGGGGACGCTTTCAGAAGACCCGGGATTCCCGGAGGCCGGCGATGGGCGGGGCGGTCAGGCGGGCGGCGGGCAGGAGGATGGCCACGGTGGTGCCGCGTCCCGGTGCGCTGTCCAATTCCACGCTGCCGCCGTGCAGTTCGGCGAAGCGCCGGACGATGGGCAGGCCCAGCCCGATTCCCTCATGCTGGCGCACCAGGGAGCGCTCGCCCTGGATGAACGGGCGGAAGACCTGATCGATGATCTCCAGCGGGATGCCGGGGCCGTCGTCATCGACGGCGATGGCGATCCTCCCGCCCTGGAGGGCGATCCGCACCGTGATCCGCCCGCCCCGATGGCCGAACTTCACCGCGTTGTCCAGAAGATGGACGATCATCTCTCCCAGGCGGCGCTGGTCGGCGCGCAAGGTGACGGGCGGTCCGGGCTGAAGCGTGATGGTCTGGGACTTGGCCCGCGCCTTGGCGCCGAGCAGTTCGATGCAGTGGATCAGCAGACCGGGCAGGTCGATGGTCGATTCGGCGAGGTCGATGCCGCCGGATCCGCGCGTGAAGTCCAGGATGTTGTTGACCATGCCGAGCAGCGCCTTGCCGCTCTCCTCGATCAGCCGGACATAGTCCATGTAGTCGTCGTGGCCGAGCGGCCCGTGCGCCTCGCTGGACAATACCTCGGCGAACCCGATGATGGCGTTCAGGGGGGTCCGCAGCTCATGGCTGGTCACCGAGAGGAAGTCGAGCTTGGCCCGGTCGGCCTTCCGCGCCGCCTCCAGCGCGGCGCTGAGTTCCGCCGTGCGCTCCGACACGCGGCGTTCCAGCCCGCGGTTCTGCTCGGCCGCGCGCTGGTAGAGCTTGCGGATCTCCAGAACGCTGCGCACGCGGTGCAGCAGTTCCCAGGCGATGAAGGGCTTGGTGAGGAAGTCGTTGGCCCCCAACTCCAGCGAGCGCCGCCGCGTCTCCTGGTCGGTGTGGGCGGTCAGCACCAGGATGGGCACGAGATCGTCGCCGTACAGGGCGTTGACGCGCTCCATCAGATCGAAACCGCTCATGTGCGGCATGCGGATGTCGATCAGCAGAAGGTCGAAGCGCTGCGCCTCGCACAGGGCGGGGACCCGCCGGGGGTCGGTTTCGCCCCGCACGGCGGTGTAGCCCTCGTGGGTCAGGATGTCGCGCACCAGATCGACGTTCGACGCGTTGTCGTCGACGATCAGGATGGCGGCGTCCTTGACGTCCCGCGCGAGCGTCGGGTCGAGAGCGCTGCGGGTCATGACGGTGCCGCCGCCGCCCGTCCGACGCACCTTTTCATGCTGCCCTCCCCTGTGCGCCGCCATCCCGCGGGATTTTACGGGTTTTAGATTAACCTTGCGCACAGGAGGCCCGTCAAGGCCGGTGGTGACAAATGAATGCAATGTTGCGCCGCGTTAGCGGTATCATCCCAAGAATTCTTTAAATCCTATGATAATACTCGGTTTCAGGCGCGCTTTTCCCAACCGCCGCGGTCGTTTTGCTGCCAGTAGGTGAGGGCGTGCCCGGCGGCCTTGCAGAGCTTCCAGCGCTCACGCGCCGCCAGCACGGCGTCGCCGTCATTGCCGTCGAACAGGTCGCAGACGAGGTCGAAGGAGCCCATCGCGCCGCTGGTCACCCCGTCCACCAGAACCAGGACGGTGGACCCGTTGGGGTTCTCCTCCTCGGCGGTCAGCCAGACCGGCTGGTCGGCGGCGAAGCCGTCGCGCGCGGCGCCGTGCGGCAGGAAGGAGGAGGGGTCGTAGGTCCACAAATGCTGATTGAGCGCGTCCACCCGCTCCGGCGAGCCGGCCAGGACGACGGCGCGCCAGCCGCGCTCCAGAACCTTTTCCAGGATCTTCGGCAACGCCTGTTCGAGCGTGCGCCGCTGGAGGTGATAGAAACGGACCTCGCTCATGGCCCCTCATGGAAATGTCCCTCTCCCCCAGGGGGGAGAGGGTTGAAAACGGCACCCGCCGGACGAGGACCCTTACTTGCCCTCGTGGTAGCTCGCCACGAAGCGGTCGAGCAGGCGGACGCCGAAGGCGGTGCCGCCCTTCGGCACGGTGGCCGTGTCCTTCTTCGACCAGGCGACGCCGGCGATGTCGATGTGCGCCCAGGGCAGGTCCTCGACGAAGCGCTTGAGGAACTGCGCGCCGACGATGCTGCCGGCCCCGCGGCCCGACCCGACGTTCTTCATGTCGGCGATGTCGGAGTTGATGTCCTTGTCGTAGGCGTCGCCCATCGGCAGGCGCCACAGCGGCTCGCCCACCGACCGGCCGGCGGCCAGCAGGTTCTCGGCCAGCCAGTCGTCGTTGGCGAACAGGCCGGCGTGCTCATGGCCCAGCGCGATGATGACCGCACCGGTCAGGGTGGCGAGGTCGACCAGCAGGCGCGGCTTGAAGGTCTCCTGCGCATAGGTCAGGCAGTCGGCCAGGACGAGGCGGCCTTCGGCGTCGGTGTTGATCACCTCGATGGTCTGGCCGGACAGCGAGGTCACCACGTCGCCGGGCCGCTGCGCGGTGCCGGACGGCATGTTCTCGACCAGGCCGACGATGCCGACGGCGTTCACCTTCGCCTTGCGGGCGGCCAGGGCGCGCATGGTGCCGATGACCACCGCGGCGCCGCCCATGTCCCACTTCATGTCCTCCATCCCGGCGGCGGGCTTGATGGAGATGCCGCCGGTGTCGAAGGTCACGCCCTTGCCGATGAAGGCGAGCGGGCGGCGATCCTCGGCGTCGGGGGCACCGTCCCAGCGCATCACGACGACGCGCGGCTCAAAGGCGCTGCCCTGGGCGACGCCGATCAGAGCGCCCATGCCGAGCTTCTTCAGCTTCTTGAGGTCCAGCACCTCGACCTGCAGGCCGACGTCGGTCAGGTCCCGGCAGCGGTCAGCGAGGCTTTCCGGGTTCAGGACGTTGGCCGGCTCCGACACCAGATCGCGGGTGTAGGCGACGGACTCGGCCAGCGGCTCCAGGCGGCCGTAGGCGCGCTTGGCGGCGTCCGGCTCCGCGGTCAGGACGATGATCTTCTTGAGGGAGGGCTTGGCCTCCTTCTTCTCGGTCGTCCGGTATTTGTCGAAGCGGTAGGAGCGCAGCTGCGCGCCGAAGGCCAGCTCCGCCGCCGCGGCGTCGGGGGCCACGGTGCCGCCGTCCGGCAGGTCGAGCAGGACGGAGACCTCGGTCTCTCCGGACTTGTCCAGGGCGGCGACGATGGAGCCGCCGACGGCCTGGAGGGCAGCCTCCGACAGATCCTCGCCCTTGCCGATGCCGACCAGGAGGACGCGGTCGAACTCGACCCCGGCCGGCGCGAGGATCGCCAGCGTCTCCTCCTTCTTGCCGGTGAAGCGGCTGGCCTTCATGGCGCGGGACAGCGTGCCGCCCGTCTTCTGGTCGAGATCCTGCCCCGCGGCGCCGAGCGCGCGATCGGTGGCGACGGTGACGGCGACGGTGCCGGACTTGGGCAGCGCGGGCTTCGCAAAGGCGAACTTCATCGGCTCCTCTCGGGCTCCTCTCGGCTGGGACGGCCGGCGCGCGGGCGCCGGGGCGGGTGGGATCGATCCGCAACCACCCTGGGATAAAGACCTTCCCGTGCGCCCTGTCAAGGCGCGGACCGGTTGTTTCCCGCGCCCGTCCGCAGTACATAGCCCCGGCACGCCGTGGTGGAAGCCCCCGGCGCGCCGCGTACCGCCCGTCGATCGGCCGGGGAGGCCGGAGCCCATGTATTCATCCGCCACGCTGTCGCGCTACATCGGGCGCCAGTTCGTCACCTGGTTCCTGTTGCTGCTCGGCATCCTGCTGTCGATCATCCTGCTGCTCGACGTCGTGGAACTGCTGCGCCGCGCCGGGACCAAGCCGGACATCACCTTCTGGCTGGTCCTGCGCATGGCCCTGCTGAAGCTGCCGGAGATCGGCCAGCAGATCTTTCCCTTCGTGATCCTGTTCAGCGGCATGTTCACCTTCTGGCGGCTGACGCGCAGCGCGGAGCTGGTGGTGGCCCGCGCGGTCGGCGTGTCGGCGTGGCAGTTCCTGACCCCGGTGCTGATCGCCGCGCTGATGATCGGTGCGGTGAAGGTGACGATGATCAACCCGGTCGGCGCCGTCTTCATCGCCAAGTACAACCAGCTTCAGGACCGCTATCTGAAACTGAAGTCGAGCAGCTTCGACGTCTCGCGCAGCGGCCTCTGGCTGCGCCAGCAGGAGGCGGGGGAGCAGTATTTCATCCACGCCGACGGCGTGAACCCGCTGACCTTCGAGATGAGCCAGGTGATCGTCCTGCGCTTCGACACCAACATGACCTACATCGGCCGGGTCGACGCGCCGCGCGCCGTGCTGCGCGACCGGAAGTGGGAGTTGCAGGACGCCACGATCAACTTGGGCAAGAAGGAGTCGGAGACGGTTCCGGCCTACGTCATTCCGACGGAGCTGAACCGGACCACCATCGAGGAGAGCTTCGCCGCGCCGGAGACGATCTCCTTCTGGGATCTGCCGCAATTCATCCGCACGCTGGAGGCCACCGGCTTCCCGGCGGTCCGGCACCGCTTGCATTACCAGTCGCTGCTGTCGCAGCCCCTGCTCTATGTGGCGATGGTGCTGTTCGCCGCGGCCTTCTCGCTGCGGCTGCCGCGGCGCGGCGGCACGATGACCATGGTGTCCGGCGGCGTTCTGACCGGGTTCGTGCTGTTCGTGATGACCGACGTGATCCGCACCTTCGGCATCTCCGAAACCATCCCGCTGGCCATGGCGGCCTGGAGCCCGGCCTGTGTCAGCGTGCTTCTGGGCACCGCGGTGCTGTTGCATCTGGAGGACGGCTGACGCCGGATCCGGAGCAGGGCTGACGCCGACCGCCCGGTCTTTGGACACAATTCCGTTCCAGGATACGACCCACGATTCCGTTTACACGCGCCCGGGGGGGCCGTATTAAACGGCAACCACCTCTGGAGTCTGGAGCACCATGCAGAGTTTGCGAGCCGTCCGGTCTGCCTTCGCCGTGGCGACCGCCTGCGCCCTTCTTGCCGCCGGCGCGCCCGCCGCGGCCCAGACGCGGGCTCCCAACGCTCCAAACAGCCCTGCTGCGGGAACGCAAGGCCCCGCGGAACGCATCGCCGCCGTCGTGAACGACGAGGTCATCTCGCTGTCCGACGTGCACGCGCGCATCCGCCTCGCCCTGCTGAACGCCGGTGCCCAGGACAGCGCGGAGACGCGCCAGCGCCTGACCCCGCAGGTGCTCCGCCAGCTGGTCGACGAGCGGCTCCAGCTTCAGGAGGCCAAGCGCCTCGGCGTCTCGGTGCCGTCCAAGGAGATCGACGAGGCCATCGGGCGCATCGCCGAACAGAACCGCATGGGCCGCCCGCAGCTCGAAGCCATGCTGAAGGCGCAGAACGTCCCGGTCTCCACCCTGCGCGAGCAGGTGCGGGCGCTGCTGTCCTGGCAGCGGGTGATGCAGCGCCGCATCCGGCAGGAGGTGGTGATCGGCGACGAGGAGATCGACGCCGTGATGCAGCGCATCAAGGCCAACATCGGCAAGCCGGAGTATCTGGTGGCCGAGATCTTCCTGGCCGTCGACAGCCCCGACCAGGACGAGGAGGTGCGGCGCAACGCCGAACGGCTGGTCGAGGAGGTGCGCCGCGGCGGCAACTTCGCGGCGCTGGCCCGCCAGTTCTCGCAGTCCGCCGGCGCCGCCTCGGGCGGCGACATGGGCTGGGTCCGCACGGGCGAGCTGAACGCCGAGCTGGACAAGACCCTGTCCACCATGCGCGCCGGCCAGCTCTCCTCGCCGGTCCGCACGGCGACCGGCTATCACGTCCTGCTGGTGCGCGACCAGCGGCCCTTCGGCAGCAACGCCTCGACCGCTCCGCCGCCGGCCCCGCCGCCGCGCCCGCGCGCCCAGCCGAAGCCCGATCTGGCCAAGGCCAAGGTCAACATGAAGCAGATCGTCATCCCGGCCCCCTCGAAGGAGGAGCTGAAGGCGGTCCAGGCCCAGGCGGAGAAGCTGCGCAAGTCAATCAAGAGCTGCACCGACTTCGACGAGAAGGCCCGCGCCATGGGCATTCCGGAGTCGGGCGACATGGGCACGCTGCGGGTCAAGGACCTCGCGCCGGGCCTCCAGCAGCTCGCCGTCGGCATCCCGCTCGGCCAGCCCAGCCCGGTGCTGATGAGCCCGGGCGGCGCCGTCATCCTGATCGTCTGCAAGCGTGACGTGCCGATGATCGAGCCGCCGCCGGAGGCCGAGCCGCAGCCGGTCGCCGCCCCGGCCCCGCCGCCGATCGACCCCAAGGACATCAAGATGCCGCCGCGCGAGGAGATCGAGCGCGACCTGATCAACGAGCGCGCCGACCTGCTGGCCCGCCGCTACCTGCGCGACCTGCGCCGCACCGCCTTCGTGGAGATCCGCAACTGATGACCGAATCCGGCGTCCGGCCGCCGCTCGCCCTGACCATGGGCGAGCCGGCGGGGATCGGCGGGGAGATCGCACTGAAGGCCTGGGCGGAAGCTCAGGGGAAGGCCGGGGCGGCCCGCGCGGACGGCGCGGTGCCGCCCTTCGTCCTTCTCGACGATCCCGCCCGCCTGGAGGCGCTCGCCGCCCGGCTCGGCCTGCCGGTGCCGGTCAGGGCGGTGGGCAGCATGGCCGAGGGTGCTGCGCTGTTCGGCGCGGCGCTGCCGGTGCTGCCCCAGCCGCTGGCGGCCCCGGTCACGCCGGGCCGGCCGGACCCGGCCAACGGGGCCGCGGTGATCGCCAGCATCGACCGGGCGGTCGAGCTGGTCCGCCGCGGGGAGGCGGCGGCGGTCGTCACCAACCCGATCCAGAAGTCGGCGCTCTACGCCGCCGGCTTCCGCCATCCTGGACATACCGAATATCTGGCCCATCTGGCCGGGCTCACCGATGAGCCGGTGATGATGCTGGCCGCGCAGGATCTGCGCGTCGTGCCGGTGACCATCCATGTCTCCGTCCGCAACGCCGTGCCGCTGGTGACGCGGGAGGCGATCCTGCACGCCGGGCGGGTCACCGCGGCGGCGCTGGCCCGCGACTTCGGCATCGCGCGGCCCCGGCTGGCCGTCGCCGCCCTGAACCCCCACGCGGGGGAGGGCGGCGCCATGGGGCGGGAGGAGATCGACGTCATCGCCCCGGCGGTCGCCGACCTGCGGGCGGAGGGAATCGACGCGGTGGGGCCGCGGCCCGCCGACACGCTGTTCCACGCGGCGGCGCGGCGCGGCTACGACGCGGCGCTGTGCATGTACCACGATCAGGCGCTGATCCCGCTGAAGACCATCGACTTCGACACGGGGGTCAACATCACGCTGGGGCTGCCCTTCGTCCGCACCTCGCCGGACCATGGGACGGCGCTGGACATCGCCGGCACGGGCAAGGCCGGCGCGTCGAGCCTGATCGCCGCCCTGACGACGGCGGAGGCCATGGCCGCCCGCCGCCGCGCCTGACCTTCGCCGCGCCTGACCCTCAGAGGCGGACCGAGCTGCTGGAGAAGCGGCTGGCCGAGCTGTGGTCGATGGAGGTCAGCGCGACCGACGCGCCGACGGCGATGACGATGGCGGCGGCGAAGCCGAGCAGCATGGCTTTCATGGGGGGCGCTCCTGGAACCTGATTCTGGTTTCGGCGCAAACGCGCCTTTTTCCAAGACCATAAGCGGGGCGGAGCGCGCTTTCAACCACACTCGGGTCTCGGCCGGGGGCGGCCGGGGAAAGCGCGCCTAAAGCGGATTGCAATCCGCTTTGGACCGCGCCGGCGGTCCCGGTCGCACATGCGACCGGAGCCCGCCGGCGAATGAGGCGCTATGATTCTAAAGCGAACGGAAGTTCGCTTTAGGCCGCGGAGTTCAGGGCGTTGCGCAGCACCTCGGGGGCCACCGGCTTGTGCAGCAGGCGGTGGCCGCTCTGCTGGACCTCGGCGATGCGCGCGGGGTCGGTGTCGCCGGTCAGCACCAGCGCGGGCACCCGCACCCCGCACACCCCGTAGATGTCGCGGATGGCCTGAAGCCCTGTCCGTCCCTCGCGCAGGCGGTAATCGGCGACGATCATGTCGGGGCGCTGGCCGAGGCTGGTCAGCGTGCCCACCGCCTCGTCGGCGGAGACGGCGGCCACCACCTCGTACCCCCACTCCTCCAGCATCGTCCGCATGGAGAGCAGGATGATGGCGTCGTCCTCCACCACCACGACCAGACCCTTGCCGCCGTTGGCGGCGGGCTGGGCGGCGGACTGGGCGGCCGGGCGGCAGGTCTTCATCACCTGGCGCGGCGCGACCGACGGTACGGTCAGGCCGAAGGCGCTGCCCCGTCCCGGCTGGGAGCGCAGGGTCACCTCATGGCCGAGCAGCCCGGCCAGCCGCCGCACGATGGCGAGCCCCAGCCCCAGCCCCTTGCGCCGGTCGCGTTCGGGGTTGGCGAGCTGGGTGAATTCGACGAACACCTCGTCGCGCTTGTTCTCGGGGATGCCGATGCCGGTGTCGAGCACCTCGATCCGCAGGTCTTTGCCGGTGCGGCGGCAGCCGATCAGGATACGCCCGCTCTCCGTGTAGCGGATGGCGTTCTCGACGAGATTGCGCAGGATGCGCTCGACCAGCGCCGGGTCGCTGCGCGTCCAGCCGTCGGTGGGGACGTGGCGCAGCGCGATCCCCACCTCCGCCGCGCGGCCGCGATATTCGTCGGCGAGGCGCTGCAGCAGCGGGCCCAGCGCGAACTCCGTCACCGCGGGGGTGACCACCCCGGCGTCCAGCCGCGACACGTCCAGCAGGCTGTCCAGCAGCGTGCGCAGGCCGTTCAGCGACTCGCTCATGCTCGCCAGCAGGGGCGAGGCGGGATGGCCGTCGAGCCGGTCGGACAGGGCGTGCGCGAAGAAGAACAGCGACTGCACGGGCTGGCGCAGGTCGTGGCTGGCCGCGGCGAGGAACTTGGTCTTGGCCATGTCCGCCCGTTCGGCGTTGTCGCGGGCGGTCAGCGCCTCCTCGCGGGCGCGCTCCGCCTCCGCCTTGGCGCGGTGCAGGGCGTCCTCCGCCGCCTTGCGGGCGGTGATGTCGCGCATGATGCCGGTGAACAGGCGCTGCCGCCCGTCGTGCCATTCGGCCACCGACAGCTCCAGCGGGAAGAGGGAACCGTCCTTGCGCCGGCCCTCGACCTCGCGCCCGATGCCGATGATCCGCCGCTCGCCGGTCTCGCGGAAATGCGCCATGTAGCCGTCATGGGCGGAGTGGTGCGGCTCCGCCATCAGGATGCGGACGTTCGCGCCGACGGCCTCCGCCGCGCCGTAGCCGAAGGTCGTCTCGGCCGCCCGGTTGAAGGACTGGATGGTGCCGGTCTCGTCGATCACCACGATGGGGTCGACGGCGGAGTCGACGACGGCGCGGTAGCGCGCCTCCTGCCCCGCCGCGCGCTCCGCCGAGCGGCGCCGGTCGATCAGGACGGAGAGCAGCCCCAGCGAGAGGATCAGCAGCGTCCCCACCCCGGTCCCCACCGCCAGGGATGGGGTCGACAGCACGAAACCGAGGTCGTCCCCGGTCGGGACGGCGTCCGTATTGGCGGCATGCCCAATGGCGGTTACGTCCGCGTTGGCGGCGGCCATGCCGATGTAATGCATGCTGACCACCGCGGCGCCGAGCACCAGCGCGCCGGACAGGCGCTGCAGGGGGCTGGCCGTGCGGAAGGCGAGCCAGAGCGCGGCGGTCGAGGCGGCGACGGCGATGACCACCGACGCGACGACCAGAAGCGTGTCGTAGATCAGCGGCACCGGCAGCCGCATGCCGGCCATGCCGACGTAGTGCATGGAAACGATCCCGAAGCCGGTCAGCAGACCCGCCGCCGCCAGGGTCGCCCGGCCGCCTCCGCCGTGCGCCACGGCGAAGAGGCCGGTCCCCGACACCCCGACCGCCAGGAAAAAGGAAAGCGCGGTCAGCAGGATGTCATAGGACACCGGCATGGGCATGCGCATCGCCATCATGCCGATGAAGTGCATCGACCAGATCCCCGCACCGAGGGCCAGCGCGGCGGCGCCCAGCCAGCCGTTCCGTCCCCGCCCGGCGTCCCGCGCGTGGGAGGCGAGGTCCAGGGCCACATAGCCGCCGAAAGAGGCCACGACAACGGACAGCGCAACGAGGTAAGGATCGTAATGGCCGAGCACGATGGGGCGCACCGAGAGTGGACGAGGGGACGGACGCGCGATGTCAGAAACGTTAGATAGTGGAAATCCGCAGCGAACCCAAGCCACCGAAACGCCCCTGTACGCCCGACGAAAGACCTAATGGCTACCTCGAACGGAAACTCTCCATCTGGGACTTTCGACCGGGCCTTTGGGCGGAGGATGATGGGGCTATTGCGCCGCCTCGTGCTACGCCCTCTGCTGACCGTCGCCGCGCTGGTTTATTTCCTGATCGACGCGGTGGCGCTGGAGGCGTTGCGCCCGCTGGCCGCCTGGATCGGTCGGCAGCGTTTCGCCGAACGGCTGGCCGCGCGCATCCGCCGGCTCGGCCCCTATCCGACGCTGGCGCTGTTCGTGGTTCCGCTGGTGATTCTGGAGCCGCTGAAGCCGGTCGGCCTGTACCTGATGGGGACCGGGCACGCGGTCCAGGGCGCGCTGCTGCTCGGGGCCGTGGAACTGGTCAAGGTCACGCTGGTCGAGCGGCTGTTTCACATCGGCAAGGACAAGCTGCTGACCATCCCGGCCTTCGCCTGGTGCTACGTCCGGGTGGTGCGCTGGCTGGCCTGGCTCACCGCGCTGCCGCCCTGGCAGGCCGCCAAGCGGGTGGCGGGGCGGGTGCGCGGGGCGGTTGGGCCGGCGCTGGCGGTCGTCCGCGGCTGGGCGCGGTCGCTGCGCAACCACCTGCGCGCTGTGTCGAAAAGAGGGTAACCCTGCCCTGCGCTTGCCGTGTCCTGCAGGCAGCCTCATATCAATGCGGTTTTGCAGACCGTTCCAAGGCCAACCCGTGCGTTTCCTCCCCCTGACCTTCGCCCTTTTCGTCGCCTTGGCGGCCCCCGCCGCCCTCGCCGCGGGCAAGTCCGGCTCCGTCTCCTCGCGCGAGTCGCGCATGGCCGACTGCGAGGCGGCGGAGAAGGGCGATCCGGAGGCGTCCTACCGCATGGCGCGGCGTTTCCTGTTCGGCGTCGGGGTGAGGCGCGACCAGCGGGTCGGCACGGCGTGGCTGCGCGCCGCGGCGTCGCGCGGCCACAAGGAGGCGCGGCGGCTGGTCGCCTACGTACCGGGCCGCATGGGCCATGTCCGTCCCTGGTGCCGCCCCGGCGCCGCCCCGCTGCGCGAGGCGCTGCCCCCGCCGCCGGAGATCATCGCGCTGGTCCACAAGACCGCGCCCCAGTACGGCCTCGACCCGGCGCTGGTCATGGCGGTGATCCGGGTGGAGAGCGCCTTCCGCTCCGACGCGGTGTCGCCGAAGGAGGCGGCGGGGCTGATGCAGCTCATCCCCGACACGGCGGAGCGGTTCGGCGTGTCCGACGTCTTCGACCCCGCCCAGAACATCCGCGGCGGCGTGCGCTACCTGCGCTGGCTCTTGGCCTATTTCCAGGGGGACGTTACGCTGGCCCTTGCCGGCTACAACGCGGGGGAGCGGGCCGTGGACCGCTTCCGGGGCGTTCCGCCCTACGAGGAGACGCGGAACTACGTGCGCGCCATCCGCCGCTTGTACGACGCGCCGCGGCATCCCTTCGACGCCGCGGCGGCCGACCCGTCGCCCATGGTCGTCCGGCAGGCGGCGGAACTGGCAAAGCCCGGCAAGGGCTGAGAACGAACCAACAGGGGAGGGGCCACCCGTGCCGATGTCCGAACGCAGCTTTCTCGGCCTCAGCGCGGCGGGGTTCCACCGCGTCGCCTACACCCAGTGGGGGCGCGAGGACGCGGCCCGCACCGCGGTCTGCGTGCATGGCCTGACCCGCAACGGCCGTGATTTCGACGCGTTGGCGCTCGATCTGGCCGACCGCTACCGCGTCGCCTGCCCGGATGTGGTGGGGCGCGGCAAGAGCGGCCGGCTGAGCAACCCGACGCTTTACGGCTACCCGCAATACTGCGCCGACATGGCGGCGCTGATCGCCCGGCTGGGGGTGGAGTCGGTGGATTGGGTCGGCACCTCCATGGGCGGGCTGATCGGCATGCTGCTGGCCGCCCAGCCCGACAGCCCGATCCGCCGGCTGGTGGTCAACGACATCGGCCCCTTCATCCCGAAGGCGGGCTTGCAGCGCATCGCCGATTACGTCGGCAAGGACCCGGTGTTCGAGGATCTGGCGGCGGTGGAGTCCTATCTGCGCTTCGTCCTGATGGGCTTCGGGCGGCTTTCCGACGAGGCGTGGCGCCACATGGCGGAGCACAGCGCCCGTCTGCGCCCGGACGGCTGCTACGGCCTCGCCTACGACCCGGCCATCGCCGAGGCCTTCAAGGCGCAGCCGATGGAGGATGTGGACCTGTGGGCGGTCTGGGACCGCATCCGCTGCCCGGTTCTGGTGCTGCGCGGCGCCACCTCGGACATTCTTCCGGCGGAAACGGCGGAGGAGATGACCCGCCGCGGCCCCACGGCCCGCCTGGTGGAGTTCGCCCACACCGGCCACGCCCCGGCGCTGATGACCGCGGACCAGATCGCCGCGGTGCGCGACTTCCTGCTGGAGGACTGACGGGGGTACCCCGGCGTGGGCGTGGCATGCGGCCCGGAATCCGGCTGGCTATGGCCGCGCTCCTGGCTTAGCATCGCTGCTACGGTTGCGCCGCAACGATGGTCCGGAGGCCCGACGCCATGAGGGGTTTCGCCGCGCTCGTCCTGTTGCCGTCCTTCATGTTGCTGTCTTTCGTCTCAGGGCCGGTTCAGGCCCGCGACGCGCTGGACTGGCTGGCGCGGGAGCCGGTGACCTTGCTCGACTGGGGCATGACCCGCCTGCGCGGCGACCTGCACGACACGGTGGACGGGTTGTCCCGCGATCTGCGGACGGAGGTGTCGCGCAGTGGCGTCTTCTACCGTTTCCAGGACCGGCGGATCGTCGCCTACGCCAACTTCGTCGATCTGCCGCGCAACCGGACCGAGGAGGTGTGCAAGGACGTCTACACCCGGTTGGCCGGCGCGCTGGTCCGCGGCGGGCCGCAAGGGGCCGGCGGGGCGGCCTGGTATCTGGAGAGCGTGTTCAGCCACGACACCCAGGGCGGCGACCGGCCCCAGGATCTCGGCGACCAGCTGGCGGACAAGGTGGTGTTGCAGGTGACCATCGGGCCGAAGCCGTCCCAGGCCTTCGACGATGGGCGCCGCATCACCTGCACGGGCCGGCTCGACGCCACGCCGGAGAACATCGCGCTCAAGAGCGAGGGGTGACGATGACGCGCGGCTGATGACGGCGGGCCTGCGCCGTCCTATAAGTGCGGCCATGACCGACGCCACGCCCGACTCCGCCCCCATGCCCGCTGTTTTCGACCCGCAGGCCCTGCCGCCGCTGCGCGAGGTGATCGCCCGCTTCGGGCTGGATGCCCGCAAGGCGCTGGGGC
The DNA here is from genome assembly GCF_005222205.1 of Azospirillum brasilense. NCBI lineage: Bacteria > Pseudomonadati > Pseudomonadota > Alphaproteobacteria > Rhodospirillales > Azospirillaceae > Azospirillum > Azospirillum brasilense. Next base: position 1,841,707 of record NZ_CP032346.1, read on the forward strand.
AGAACTTCCTGCTCGACCTCAACCTGACGGGCCGCATCGCGCGCTCGGCGGCGACATGACCGGCGTGACGGTCGTGGAGATCGGCCCCGGTCCGGGCGGGCTGACCCGCGCGCTTCTGGCGACGAAGGCGAAGCAGGTCATCGCCATCGAGCGCGACCACCGCTTCATCGAGGCGTTGCAGGACGTGATCCAGGCGGCGGACGGGCGGCTGTCCATCGTCGAGGGCGACGCGCTGGAGGTCGATCCCATTCAAATCGCGCCGGCCCCGCGGGCCATCGTGGCGAACCTGCCTACAACGTGGCGACGCCGCTGCTGATCGGCTGGCTGGGGCGGATCGATGAGTTCGTCAGCCTGACGCTGATGTTCCAAAAAGAGGTCGCGGACCGTCTGGTCGCCAAGCCGGGCAGCAAGGCCTACGGCCGCCTGTCGGTCATCACGCAGTGGCGGTCGGACGCGCGGGTGCTGTTCAACCTGCCGGCCAAGGCCTTCACCCCGCCGCCCAAGGTGGAGTCCACCATCGTCCACCTGACCCCGCGCGCCAACCCGGAGCCGGCGGAGTGGAAGGCGCTGGAGCAGGTGACCGCCGCCGCCTTCGGCCAGCGCCGCAAGATGCTGCGCCAGAGCTTGAAGAGCCTGGGGAACGCGGAGGCGTTGCTGGCCGCCGCCGGCATCGAGCCGACCGCGCGGGCGGAGGAGGTGGATGTGGCGGGGTTCGCGGCGCTGGCGCGGGCGTTCAAGGCGCGATAGGTCCTTGCCCCCACCCTGACCCTCCCCCGCTTCGCAGGGGAGGGGACAAATCTCCCTCCCTTGCGAAGCGGGGGAGGGAAGGGGCCCGCGGCGAAGCCGTGGAAGGGTGGGGGCCGTACGCCGCCGCCTTACAGCGCCGCCTGCACGCTCTCCACAAAGGCCGGCATCCCGACCTGCCGCGTCCGGCGCAGCCGCTCGGCGCGCAGGATGGCCTGGACCGCGGTGACGCTCTCGTCCACGTCGTTGTTGACGATCACGTAATCGTACTCGCCCCAGTGGCTGATCTCGTCCGACGCCTTGGCCATGCGCTGGGCGATCACCTCCGCCGAGTCCTGGCCGCGGGAGTGCAGGCGGCGCTCCAGCTCGGTGCCCGAGGGCGGCAGGACGAAGACGCTGACCAGATCGGCGCGGGCGTTAGCGGCCAGCTGCTGCATGCCCTGCCAATCGATGTCGAACAGCACGTCGCGCCCGGCGCTCAGCGCCGTCTCCACGGCGTGGCGCGGCGTGCCGTAGCAGTTGCCGAACACGCGGGCGTGCTCCAGCAGCTCGCCCTGGCCGGCCATGCGGTCGAACTCCGGCATGTCGACGAATAGTAATGGACGCCCGGTGCTCGCCGGGGCGCATCGGCCGGGTGGTGACGGACACCGACAGGGTGATGCCGGGGTCGCGGTCCAGCAGGCGGGCGCGAATGGTGGTCTTGCCCGCCCCGGAGGGGGAGACAGCACGAGCATCAGGCCGCGCCGGGCGATCTTCGTGTTCATGGTCTCAGGCATATGTCTCGGGCATGGGTCGGACGTCACTCGATGTTCTGGACCTGCTCGCGAAGCTGCTCGATGGAGGCTTTCAGCGACAGGCCGATGCGGGTCAGCTCCACGTCCGCGGACTTGGAGCACAGCGTGTTGGCTTCGCGGTTGAATTCCTGGCACAGGAAGTCGAAGCGGCGGCCGATGGCGCCCCCTCCGCCAGCATGTCGCGGGCGGCCTGGATGTGGGCGCGCAGCCGGTCCATCTCCTCGCGCACGTCGGCCTTGGCGATCAGGATGGCGGCCTCCTGGGCGAGCCGCTCCTCCGGCAGGCCGGGGCGGCGTCGAGCAGGGCGGCGACCTGGCTGCGCAGCCGTTCGCGCAAGGCTTCGGGCTGGTGTGGCGCAGGCGGCGGCGGCGGTGATCAGCCGCTCGATCTCGTCGAGATGGCCGTTCAGGACGGTGACCAGACGCGCCCCTTCCGCCAAGCGGGCGGTGACGAGTTCGCCGATCAGCCGGCCGAGGTCGGCCTTCAGCCGGCCTCCACCCGGTCCCGCGGTCGCCCTCGTCCTCTTCCACCGGCTCGATGATGCGCGGACGGCGAGCAGCGAATCGAGCCGCGGCGGGGCGGCCCCGGCGCCCTCGATCTCGCGCGCCAGCTCCAGCACCTGGGCGAGAAGCTCGCGGTTGATGCGGAGCTGCGACACCGACTGGCTGCGGGTGACGGTCAGGTTCAGGTTGACGCTGCGCGGGCCAGCCGCTTGGGGATCTCGGCGCGGGCGGCGGCCTCCAGCGTGTCGAAGCCGGCGGGCTGGCGGCAGCGGATGTCGAGGTTGCGCCCGTTGACGCTCTTCACCTCGAAGGTCCAACTGTAGCCGTCGGCATGCCCGTCCACGCGTGCGAAACCGGTCATGCTGGAAACGGCGGAGCGTTGGGCGGGCAAAGCGGCCTCGACGAGTATTTGTGGGATCGGGAGGCTCACGTTATAGCGTCGGGCGGCCAAGCAACAGCAGGGAAAAGGGGCATGCGCGATCCGCGCTCGATCGTCATCACCGGGGCGCGGCATCGGGGAGGAATTGGCCCTGGCCTACGCCGTCCCCGGCGTCGCGCTAGCCCTGAGCGGGCGCGACTCCGCAAGGCTGGACGCGGTGGCGGAGCGCTGCCGCGCGCCGGGGCGGCGGTGGAAACGGCGCTGGTCGACGCGGCGGACCGCGCGGCGATGGCGGGGTGGCTGAGCGCGCTGGACGCCCGCGCGCCGGTCGATCTGGTCATCGCGCGGAATCTCCGCCGGGGGCCGGGGTGGAGAGCGCCGAGCAGGCGCGGCGCATCTTCCAGGTGAATGTGGACGGCGTGCTGAACAGCGTCCACCGCTCTTGCCCGGCATGCAGGCGCGGCGGCGCGGGCAGATCGCCCTGATGGCTTCGCTGGCCGGCTTCCGCGGCATGCCCGGCGCGCCCGCTATTGCGCCAGCAAGGCGGCGGTGCGGGTCTACGGCGAGTCGCTGCGCGGCGATCTGGCGGGGCAGGGGATCGGCGTGACGGTGATCTGTCCGGGCTTCGTGAAAAGCCGGATGACCGCGGTGAACCGCTTCCCTGTGGAGACGGACATCAAGAGCGGGCTGGCCCGCCGGGCGCGCATCGCCCCCTGGCCGATGGCCGCCGCCGTGTGGCTGATGGCGGCTCTGCCGGTGGGACTGACGGATGTGCTGCGGCAGGCGCAAGGAATGAAGGGAAATCAGGGCTTGGCTTTCCAATAGCCCCAGACGGAGGCCGGCGGGACGTTCAGCGGGTGAAGCCCCGCTTGCCCTTGACGCCCAGCGCTGGTTCAGCGGCGACACGAGGCCGTAGGTGTAGAGAACGAAGCGCCCGCCCTCGGGCAGGATGCGGAAACAGGCCTCGAC
>NZ_CP032347.1:735000-843474 GCF_005222205.1 Azospirillum brasilense
GATCAGGGCGGCGACCTCCTCCATCGGCATCCGCGACAGCATCGCTACCCCCGGCGCCGTGCAATAGGCCGGCATCCGCATGCCGATGACGACGTCGGTGTTCAGAACGTGGCGGCTCATGAAGCGCGACACGAAGACGATCTCGGTGTCGTCCAGCATGGTCAGATTGATCGTCTCCTCGGTGGTCTTGCTGAGATGCATCAGGTAGGGCATCGAGCGTTCGAGCAGCCCGTTGCCGCGCAGATAATGATGACCGAGGTCGAGCGTCTTGACGGTCAGCTCGAACCGCTTCGTTTCCGGGTCCTTGTGCAGGTAGCCCAGCTTTTGCAGCGTGTGGGTGAAGCGCTGCGCCGCGCTTTTGTCCAACCCGACGATCGAGGCAATCTGGGTCAGGCTCATCGTCGGGCGCGCCGCGTCGAACGCGTTCAGCACGCGAAACGCCTTCTCCACGGACATGACCATCAGGGGATCGCCGGCGCGCGCGGCGCCGCTCTGCTTCACCGAGGCGTCCGCATCGATGGTTGCGGATTCCGTGTCTGACTGTCGGGAAGACGGACGGCGCGGAGCCATGGCGATCGGTCCTGTGGTTCGTGTGCGAGAGATACCGTTGACAGGTCTAGCAAAGCAAGCCAAGCTATTCAATACCAAGTATCGTATTGCAATACGACGCGCCGCCCCGAGGGGCGCCGGAACATCCGCAAGGCGCGCGAAACGCCCCGCTTACAGGAGTGGTCCCGTGTTCAAATTCATCCTCACCGAGGTCCGCGGCCCGGTCGGCATCATCACGCTGAACCGCCCGGAGATCCTGAACGCCTGGAACGCCGCAATGCGCGACGAGCTGGTCGTCGCCTTCGAGCAGTTCGAGAACCAGGACGGCGTGCGCGCGATCATCCTCACCGGGGCCGGGGACCGCGCCTTCGGCGCCGGGCAGGACCTGAACGAGACCAAGACCTTCGACGCCGACCGCGCCGAGGAGTGGGTGGCGGAGTGGGAGCGCCTCTACCACCGCATGCGCACCCTGTCGAAGCCGCTGATCATCGCGCTGAACGGCGTCGCCGCCGGCTCCGCCTTCCAGGTCGCCCTGCTCGGCGACTTCCGCATCGGCCACGCCGGGGTGCGCATGGGCCAGCCGGAGATCAACTCCGGCATCGCCAGCACCACCGGCCCGTGGATCATGAAGGAGATGATCGGTCTGGCCCGCACCATGGACCTGACGCTGTCGGGCCGCCTGATGGACGCCGAGGAGAGCCACCGCATCGGCCTGATCAACCGCATCGTCCCACAGGACCGCGTGATGGCCGAATCGCTGGCCCTGGCCGAGGAGTTGGCCGCCAAGCCGCCGGTCGCCATGCGCCTGGACAAGCAGCGCTTCCGCGAGATGACCGAGGCCGGCTTCCGCGACGCCCTGGCCGCCGGCGTGCGCATCCAGCGCGAGGCCTACGCGTCCGGCGAACCGGCCCGGATGATGGAGGCCTTCCTCGCCAAGCGCGCCGCGAAGCGCGCGTAACCCGGGCTCACGCCCCAAACACGACTCTTCCCGGGCGCAACGATCCGCCCACCCGCGCCGCCACGGCGGCGCTCCTCCACCGGGGCAACAGAGACGCCCCGGCCGCACAGAACAGGGAGTTTCACATGAGCAAGACCTCCGGCTTCTCCATGGGCCGCCGCAGCCTGATGAAGGGAGCCGCCGGCGTCGCGCTGGGCGCCACCCTGCCCGCCGGGCTGCTCCGTCCGGCCTTCGCCGCCACGCAGATCACCGTCGCCGACCCGGGCGGCCCTTACAGCCCGGCCTTCCGCAAGGCCTTCTACGACCCGTTCGAGAAGGCGACCGGCATCAAGGTCGTCAACGTCGCCCGCGAGGCCGAGCCGACCGCCCAGTTCAAGGCCATCGTGGAGACCAAATCCTACACCTGGGACGTCTGCACGCTGACCCTGTCGGCCCGCGACATCCTGATGACGCAGAACCTGCTGGAGCCGCTGAACTTCACCGCGGCGGACGCGCCCGGCCTGATGCCGGAGTCGCTGACCAGCCATTGGATGGGCACCGACGTCTATTCGACCATCCTCGGCTACCGCGCCGACAAGTTCGCCGCCAACGCCCCGCAGAGCTGGGCCGATTTCTGGAACGTCGAGAAGTTCCCGGGCCGCCGCTCGCTGCGCAAGAACCCGATCGACACGCTGGAGCAGGCGCTGCTCGCCGACGGCGTGCCGCTCGACAAGCTCTACCCGCTCGACGTCGACCGCGCCTTCAAGGCACTCGACCGCATCAAGCCGCACGTCGCCGTGTGGTGGACCGGTGGCGCCCAGTCCAGCCAGCTCATCCAGAGCGGCGAGGTCGACATGATCGCCCTGTGGAACGCCCGCGCCCAGGCGGTGATCGACGGCGGCGCCCCGGTGAAGATCAACTGGAACCAGGGCCTCTACTCGATCGAGGGCTGGGGCATCCCGCGCGGCAACCCGCGCGCCGACGCCGCCCGCCAGTTCATCAAGTTCTGCGCCGACCCGTCGCGTCAGGCCGTCTTCACCGAGGTGCTGGCCTACGGCCCGACCAACCTCGACGCCTACAAGAGCATCCCGAAGGAGCGCGCCCAGGCGCTGCCCACCTTTGAAGACAATCTGAAGGTGATGACCATCGCCAAGGAAGATTGGTGGGGCGCCAACCGGGCGAAGATGAACGAGCGTTTCAACGCCTGGATCCTCGGCTAAGCCCGCCTTCGGAAAGGAGACCCGCCGCCATGCTCTCACCGCTCGCACAGGCGCGGACAGCGCCGGTCCAGGCCGGGGCCGCCGCCACGCCGAAGCTGCTGGTCGACGGCCTGACCAAACGGTACGGCGCCATCACGGCGCTGGAGCCCACCCGCCTGGAAGTCCCGGCGGGCGAGTTCCTGACGCTGCTCGGCCCGTCGGGGTCCGGCAAGACCACGCTTCTGCAGATGATCTGCGGGCTGGTGGAGCCCAGCGGCGGGCGCATCCTGATCGATGGGCAGGACGAGACCCGCACCCCCGTGCACAAGCGGGACATCGGCCTCGTCTTCCAGCATTACGCCCTGTTCCCCCACCTGACGGTGGCGGAGAACATCGGCTTTCCCTTGCGCATGCGCGGCGTCGCCCCGGCGGACCTCGCGCGGCGCGTGAAGGAGGCGCTGGAGATGGTCCATCTCGGCCATCTCGCCGGGCGTTTCCCCAAGGAGCTTTCCGGCGGGCAGCAGCAGCGCGTCGCCCTGGCGCGCTGCTTCGTCTACCAGCCCTCGGTCATCCTGATGGACGAGCCGCTGGGAGCGCTCGACAAGAAGCTGCGCGAGCACATGCAGTACGAGATCAAGCGCCTGCACCGCGAGACGGGCGCCACGATCATCTACGTCACCCATGACCAGGAGGAAGCCCTGGCCATGTCCGACCGCATCTGCCTGATGAACCACGCGCGGATCGAGCAGCTCGGCACCCCGCACGACATCTACGCCCGCCCGAAGACCGCCTTCGCCGCCGACTTCATCGGCGTGTCGAACATCTTCCGCGGACAGGTCCGGCGCGACGGCAGCGGGGCGCCCATGCTGGTCACCGGCAACGGCAGCTTCCGCCTGTCGGCCGACACCCCGGACAGCCAGGACGGCACGCTGGTTGTCCGTCCCGAGCAGCTCGACATCGACGGCGACGGCGACAACGAGGTGCGGGGCGAGGTGGTCGACACCGTCTATGCCGGGTCCGAGACCCGCGTCCTGGTGTCGCTCGGCGGCGAGGAGACGATCACCGTCCGGCTGCGCCGCGGCACCGCCCCGCCGCGGCTGGGCGAAGTGGTCGCGGTGCGCTGGCGCGCCGACGCCGGGGTGCTGGTGTCATGAGCGCCGCCACCCTGAACCATGACGGCGCCTTCGCCGCGGCGCGGCGGCGGCTGCGCTTCGGCCCGCTGTGGCTGGCCGCCCCCGGCCTCGCCTTCCTCGCCATCTTCTTCCTGTTCCCGGTGCTGCGGCTGCTCGGCCTCAGCGTCCAGGACCTGGAGACCTCGGCCTGGACCGGCGACCATTACGCCCGCATCGTCGCCACGGACGTCTATTTCCGCGTCCTGATGAGCACCTTCCGCATCGCCGGGCTGACCGCCCTGCTGTCGCTGCTGTTCGGCTACCCGCTGGCCTACTGGCTGGCGCAGTTGCCGGAGCGCCAGCGCGGGCTGGCGATCCTGGCGGTGATGGTGCCCTTCTGGACCAGCTATCTGGTGAAGACCTTCGCCTGGATGGTCATCCTGGGGCGGACCGGCGTCATCAACCAGATCCTCTCCGGTACGGGGGCGTCGCCCCTGCCGCTGCTGCACAACGAGTTCGGCGTGATGGCCGGCATGGTGCACGCCATGCTGCCGCTGGCCGTGCTGACCATGCTGCCGGTGATGACCACCCTCGACCGCCGGCTGGTCCAGGCGGCGGAGACGCTGGGCGCCCCGCCGGCCAACGCCTTCTGGCTGGTCTATTTCCAGCTGTCGCTGCCCGGCGTGGCGGCGGCGGGCCTGCTGACCTTCATCTCCTCGCTGGGCTTCTTCATCGTGCCGGCGCTGCTCGGCGGGCCGCAGCAGACCATGCTGGCGCAGCTCATCATCTCGCAGATCCAGGAGATGCTGAACTGGGCCTTCGCCGGCGCGCTGGCCACCTTCATGCTGGTCGCGGCGCTGGTCACCTGCTGGGTCTACGACCGGCTGTTCGGCCTGTCTTCCCTGTCGGGCGAGACGTCCGGGCGGACCGGCGGCGGCCAGGGCCGCCTGCGCGAGGCCGGGATGGGCATCCTGTCGGCCCTCGCCAAGGCGTCGACGGCGCTGGGCGGACCGGTCGGGCGCCTGCTGGGGCCGAAGGTGATGGACCGGCTGCTGCCGCTCTACTCCGCGGCGGTGATCGTCTTCCTGGTCGCCCCGGCGCTGGTCGTGGTGCCCATCGCCTTCACCACCTCGCCCTTCCTCGACTTCCCGCCGCCGGGCTACGGCCTGGAGTGGTTCCGCGTCTACTTCAACTCCGACCTCTGGGTGTCGGCGACGATCCGCTCCTTCGCGGTGGCCTTCGCCACGGCGGTCCTGGCGACGCTGGTGGCCGGTCTGGCCGCGCTGGCGCTCGCCCGCTCCTCCTCGCGCTGGCGGGGGGCGATCTTCGCCTTCTTCCTGGCGCCGATGATCGTGCCGCGCATCGTCATCGCGGTCGGGCTGTTCTACCTGTTCGCCCAGATCGGGCTGGTCGCCACCGACCTCGGCCTGATCATCGGCCACACGGTGCTCGCCCTGCCCTTCGCCTTCGTCGCCATCTCCGCGGTGGTCAAGGGGCACGACTGGCGGCTGGACCAGGCGGCGGCGACGCTGGGGGCGAACCGCTTCAAGACGCTGATGCTGGTCACCGTCCCGCTGATCCGCGGCGGACTGGTGGCGGCCTTCCTGTTCGCCTTCATCACCTCCTTCGACGAGCTGACCGTGGCGATCTTCGTCAGCGGCGGCGTCAAGACCACGCTGCCCAAGCAGATGTGGGACGACATGATCCTTCAGTTGAACCCGACGCTGGCCGCCGTGTCCGTCGTGGTCTTCGCGATCGTGATGGCCCTGCTGCTGATGGCGGAGTGGCTGCGCCGCCCGGCGCGCTGATCCGAAACTCCTTTCGGCCGTAACCAACCGACCAAACGCATTCGAGATACGCATCATGTCCGATTTCGAAGAAGGGTTCGTCCGCCTGTTCACGCAGGCGGCCCGGACCGGGCGCGCCCGCCTGTTCGCCCGCTTCAACGGCGAGGCGCTGAGCTTCGCCACGCTCGACCGCCAGTCCGACGGCGTGGCGGCGGAGCTGCGGCGGCTGGGGCTGAAGCCCGGCGACCGCGTGGCGCTGATGCTGCGCAACAGCCCGCTGGTGCTCTCCACCCTGTTCGGCCTCGCCAAGGCCGGGCTGGTCTGGGTGCCGATCAACGCCCAGCAGCGCGGCGAGGGGCTGCGCTACATCCTGGAGCATTCGGAGCCCGGCGCCATCGTCGCCGAGGCCGAGTTCCTGCCGGTGATCGCCGAGACGGGCGCGGTGCCCGCCGGCACGCCGCTGATCGTCCAGGGCGACCCCGCCGCGGCGCTGCGGCTGGAGACCCTGCTGGAGTCCGACGCCGCCTTCGAGGAGGCGCCGCCCGCCCCCGACGACATCTTCGCCATCATGTACACCTCCGGCACCACCGGGCGGCCCAAGGGCGTGCTGGTGTCGCACCGCATGATGCGTCTGGCCGGCGAGGCGGTGGCCCGCGTCTCCGCCGCCCGTGACGGCGACGTGCTGTTCGTGTGGGAGCCGCTGTACCACATCGGCGGCGCCCAGATGATCGTCATGCCGCTGATCCGCAGCGTGTCGCTGGCCATGGTCGACCGCTTCAGCGCCAGCCGCTTCTGGGACCAGGTGCGGGAGTATGGGGCGACCCACATCCATTATCTGGGCGGCATCCTGCAGATCCTGCTGAAGCAGCCGGTCTCCCCGCGCGACCGCGACCACCCCGTGCGCATCGCCTGGGGCGGCGGCTGCCCCAAGGAGACCTGGACGCCCTTCGAGGAGCGGTTCGGCGTGCAGATCCGCGAATGCTACGGCATGACCGAGGCGTCGAGCATCACCACCTGCAACGACGAGGGCGTCGTCGGCGCGGTCGGCCGCCCGATGCCCTGGTTCACCGTGGAGCTGCTGGACGGCGCGGGCAAGCCTGTGCCGCAGGGCGAGCGGGGCGAGATCGTCGTCCGCACCGACCGGCCCGGCGCCATCTTCGCCGGCTATTTCCGCAACCCGGAGGCGACGGCCCGTGCGCTCAAGGACGGCGCCCTGCACACCGGCGACCTCGGCTCGCTCGATGAAAACGGCACGCTGCTGTTCCACGGCCGGATGACCGACAGCGTGCGCTGCAAGGGCGAGAACGTCTCGGCCTGGGAGGTCGAGCATGTCGCGGCCACCCATCCTTCCGTCGAGGACTGCGCCATCATCGGCGTCGCCGCCGACGTCGGCGAGCAGGACATCAAACTCTTCGTGAAGCCGAAGGCCGGGGCGACGCTGGATATCGCGTCGCTGTCCGGCTGGCTCGGAAAACAGCTCGCGCCCTATCAGAATCCGCGCTACATCGCGGTGGTCGAGGAGTTCGAGCGCACCCCCAGCCAGCGCATCATGAAGCACAAGCTGTCCCCGGCCTTAGACGGCTGCTGGGATCGGCTGGCCGGCTGACGGCGCGTCTCACCTCCCCCCGCATGCCGCAAGGCTGCGGGGGAAATTTTTTTGGACCCGGCTCCTGGCGCCCGCGCCGCCCCACCGATCGAGCCCGCTTTACTGGAAAGCCCTGGACATGCCGCTGCACCGCTGGTTCTCGAACCGCAAGTTATTGCACAAGATCCTCGTTCCGGTTCTTGTTCTGCTGATCGTCATCGCCAGCCTCGTCTGGACCGCCCGGAGCGCGATCTCCGATCTGACAAGCTCAACCGCCCGCATCACCGACCTGGTCGCCGACCGGCTCGGCGCGACCATCGCCGTGCAATCGGCGCTGGGCGATGCCATGGACACCGAGGCGAACGCCATCGTCGCCTCGTCCCGCGAGGCCATCGACGCCGCCAACGCGCAGCTCACGGCCAACATCGCCAAGGCCCTGGCCGCCATCGACACGCTGGCCGAGGCCTACGACGACCCGGCGGAGCGCGAGAGCATCCAGGCCATCAAGTCGATCGTCGGAGAGTATGAGCGCGTCGCCCAGACGACCGTGCAGCTGGCCCGCGGTTTCGACACCGACGGCGCCATCCGCGTGTCCATCGACGTCGGCCGCCCCGTCCGGCAGAAGCTGACCGCCGCGCTGGGCGAGCGGGTGGAGCAGAGCATGGCCGAGACGCGGGAGGCCGAGAAGCGCGCAACCGCGCTCTCCCAACAGGTCATGACGCGGCTCTACACGGTCGCGGGCGCCGGCCTGCTGTTCGCCTTCGGCCTGCTGGGGTCCATCCTGCTGTTCTTCGTCGTTCGTCCGCTGCACCGCCTGACGTCGGAGATGACCTCGATCGCCGCCGGCGACTTGGCCGTGGCCATCCAGGGCACCGAGCGCACGGACGAGGTCGGCCTGCTCGCCCGCGCGCTCCAGGTCTTCAAGAGCAACGGGCTGGAGATGCGGCGCCTCCAGGAGGAGAGCGACGCGCAGAAGCGCCAGATGGAGGCCGACCGCCGGGCCGCCATGCTGGCCCTGGCCGACCAGTTCGACGCCAACGTGCAGGGCGTGGTGCAGGCCGTCTCGCAGGCCGCCCGCCAGCTTCAGAGCAACGCGCAGACGATGACCGGCGCCGCCGAGACGACGACGGAGCAGGCCTCCTCGGTCGCCGCCGCGACGGAGCAGGCGTCGGCCAACGTCGCGACGGTCGCCGCGGCGTCGGAGCAGCTGGGCAGCTCCATCGGGGAGATCGGCCGTCAGGTCAACGGCGCCGCGACGGTCGCCCGCGACGCCGTCGCCGAAGGGGAACGGACCAACGCGCTGGTCGAGCGGCTGGCCAGCGCCGCCCAGAAGATCGGCGACGTGGTCAACCTGATCCAGAACATCGCCAGCCAGACGAACCTGCTGGCGCTGAACGCGACCATCGAGGCGGCCCGCGCCGGCGAGGCCGGCAAGGGCTTCGCCGTGGTGGCGGGCGAGGTCAAGGCGCTGGCCACCCAGACGTCCCAGGCCACCGAGGAGATCGCCAGCCAGATCACCGAGATCCAGGCGATCACCGAAGGCACCGTGACGGCCATCCGCAACATCGCCCGGACCATCGCCGACGTGGACGCCATCGCCGGCGCCATCGCCGCCGCCGTGGAGGAGCAGACCGCCGCCACGCACGAGATCGGCCGCAACATCCAGCAGGCCGCCCAGGGCACCCGGCTGGTCTCCGGCAACATCGGCGGAGTCAGCCAGTCGGCCACCGACGTGCGCGAGGCCGCCGCCGAAGTGCTGGACGCCGCGAACAGCCTGTCCCGCGACTCCGACCTGCTGCGCGACGAGATCCACGGCTTCATCGCCCGGGTCCGCGCCGGCTGATGAACGGGCGGAGCGTGACCCCCGCGTGACCCCCGCGTGACCATTGTCGTGTCGCGCGGGGGTGGCGCCCCCAACGGCCGAATTCGTGGTAGCATGGCGCTCCACAGTCGGAAGCCTTTGGAACCCCATGCCGAGCCTGTCCAGCGGCCTCAACGCCCTCATCGACACGGTCCTGCGCAGCCACCCGTCGCTGCGGGTGCTGCCGGTGTCCCGCTACACCCGGGACCAGGCCGCCGCCTACGCCGCCGCCAACGGGCGGGCCATCGCCCACGCCGTCGACGCGCAGGGGCGGCAGTCGCTCCTGGTCGCCCTGACCGGGCTGGACTATGTGAGCGTCTGCGACCTTGACCACGACCTGACGGTTCCCGCCGAACAGCCGGTGTCGCTGGTCGTGCCCGAGCTGCGCGGCGGGCTGCTCGCCCGCTTCACCCCGCGCACCGCCGGGGACGTGTGCCGGATCGTCGAGGCCGTCTGCCCCTGACCGCCCACGCCCCCGTCAAGGCGCTCAGACCGGCCGCATGCTGCCCGTCTGCTGGTAGCGCAGGTGCCAGGAGAAGGCCTCCTCCAGCAGATGCGGGGTGTGGCCGCCGCGCTGCAGCGCCCGGCGGTGATAGTCCAGCGCCAGCTCGCGGTAGCTGGGATGGACGCAGTTGCGGATGATCGTCTCCGCCCGCTCGCGCGGGGCGAGGCCGCGCAGGTCGGCCAGACCGGTCTCGGTCACCAGGACGTCCACGTCATGCTCGTTGTGGTCGGTGTGGGTGACCATCGGCACGACGCTGGAAATCTTCCCATCCTTGGCCAGCGACTTGGTGACGAAGATGGCGAGGTGGGCGTTGCGCGCGAAGTCGCCGGAGCCGCCGATGCCGTTCATCATCTGCGTGCCGTTGACGTGGGTCGAGTTGACGTTGCCGTAGATGTCGCACTCCAGCGCCGTGTTGATGCCGATCACGCCCAGCCGGCGGATGACCTCCGGGTGGTTGGAAATCTCCTGCGGACGCAGCAGCAGCCGGCCCTTGTAGCTGCTGATCTTCGGCAGAACCTCTGCGTATTTTCCTGCGCTCAGCGTGATGGAGGAGCCCGAGGCGAAGGTCAGCTTGCCGGCGTCGAACAGGTCGAAGGTGCTGTCCTGCAGGACCTCGCTGTACATGGTCAGGTCGTGGAACGGGCTGTCGATCATGCCGTGCAGCACCGCGTTGGCGATGGTCCCGATCCCGGCCTGGAGCGGGTTCAGCGAGCGGCCCAGCCGGCCCTGCCGCACCTCGCGGTCGAGGAACTCGATGAGGTGCCCGGCGATGTCACGGGTCTCGGCGTCCGGCGGCAGGATGGTGGCGCTGCTGTCCTGCTTGCGGGTCACCACGATGGCCGCGATCTTCGACGGGTCGATGGGGATGTAGGGCAGGCCGGCGCGGCTCTCCGCGGTCACCACCGGGATCGGCTCTCGGAAGGGGCGACGCGTCGGGATGTAGACGTCGTGCATCCCCTCCAGGTCGAGCGGCTGGGTCAGGTTCAGTTCGACGATGATCTTCTCCGCCAGGATGGCGAAGGTCGCCGAGTTGCCGATCGAGGTGGTGGGAACGATCCCGCCCGTCTCGGTGATCGCGCAGGCCTCGATCACCGCCACGTCCACCGGCCCCATCTGGCGGGAGCGCAGAAGCTCCACCGTCTCCGACAGGTGCTGGTCGACGAACATCACCTCGCCGCGGTTGATCGCCTTGCGCAGCACCGGGTCGGCCTGGAACGGCAGGCGGCGGGCCAGCACCCCGGCCTCCGTCAGGATGCGGTCCACGTCGTTGCCCAGCGAGGCGCCGGTCATCAGCGTGACCTTCAGCCGTTCCGTCGCGGCGCGCTCGGCCAGCGCCAGCGGCACCGCCTTGGCGTCACCGGCGCGGGTGAAGCCGCTCATGCCGATGGTCATGCCGTCGCGGATCAGCAGGGCCGCCTCTTCCGGCGTCACCACCTTACCCCACAGGGACTTCAGGCGAATACGGTCGCGGTACATGGTTATCCTTTGCACGTTCTCGGGCGTTTGTTGCCTGTTGAAATTGTTCGGCAGACGATTCACTCATTCTTTTCTTTGAGGTCCGTCATAGGCCCCGCTTTCGCAGCGCTGCAATTGCCGGTCGGTCATATCAGGGTGTCCTAATGGGCATGAATGGCCGCCTTGCGCCGTCGTCCCTCAAACGCCCGGTTGTGCCCCGGCACCGCCCTGGGGCATATGGATGGGCTTCCGCCGTGACCCATGTCCGGCCAACGGAAAAGCCTGCCAGGGAGCCTCCGCCGATGCGTTTCTCGTCCCTCACCGACCGCATCCGCGGCGACCGCGTCGCGGCCTGGGACATCCATTTCGCCGCCTGGACCGCCAAGGGGCGCGGCGAGGACGTGATCGTGCTGAGCGTCGGTGACCCGGACTTCGACACGCCCGCCCCGGTGCGCGACGCCGCCATCGCCGCCCTGCACGCCGGCGACACCCATTACACCCCGATCCCAGGCCGTCCGGAGCTGCGCGCCGCGCTGGCCCGCGACGTCGCCCGCCGCACCGGTCTGGCGATCGAGCCGGAGAACGTCATCGTCTGCGCCGGGGCGCAGAACGGCCTGTTCAACGCCACCCTTTGCCTCGTCGAGGCGGGGGACGAGGTGCTGGTGCCGGAACCGATGTACCTGACCTACGAGGCCTGCGTCCGCGCGTCCGGCGCCACGCTGGTCCCGGTGGCCCCGGACGCCGCCACGCTGCGGCTGGACCCGGCGGCGCTGGCCGCCGCGGTGACCCCGCGCACCCGCGCCATCTTCCTGGCGACCCCCGCCAACCCCACCGGCATCGTCATGTCGATGGAGGAACTGGAGGCCGTGGCCGACCTCGCCCGCCGCCACGACCTGTGGGTGGTCGCCGACGAGGTCTATGCCAGCCTGACCTTCGACCGGCCGCACATCAGCATCGCCACCCTGCCCGGCATGGCGGAGCGCACGGTGACCATCAACAGCCTGTCCAAGTCGCACGCCATGACCGGCTGGCGCGCCGGCTGGGTCGTCGCCCCGGCGCCGCTGGTCGCCCATATGGGCACGCTGGCGCTGTGCATGCTCTACGGCCTGCCGGGATTCGTGCAGCAGGCCGCGCTGGTCGCCGTCGAGCAGGGCGACGCGGCGGTGGCGGCGATGCGCGAGGGCTACCGCCGCCGCCGCGACATCGCGCTGGAGGCGCTCGGCTCGGTTCCCGGCCTGCGCTGCCTGAAGCCGGAGGCCGGCATGTTCATGCTGGTGGACGTGCGCGGCACCGGACTGCCGACCATGGAGTTCGCGTGGCGGCTGTTCCGCGAAACCGGCGTGTCGGTGCTGGACGCCGGCGCCTTCGGCCCGGCGGCGGCGGGCTGCGTCCGCCTGTCCTTCGCGGTCGGCGAGGCGGAGCTGGCGGAGGCCTGCCGCCGCATCGCCGCCTTCGTGACGGGGTTGCGGCCGGCGGCGTGAGTCGAGCCCGCCGCGCTCACCCGCGCGGCAGGTAGCCGAGCTGGTGCGAGATCGCGTCCGCCGTCTCCACCACCTTGGTCCGCAGATGGTCGAGCGTGGCGGGCTGGTCCATCACGGCGCTGGGGCCGGACAGGTTGATGGCGGCGATGACCTCGCCCCGATGGTCGCGGATGGCGGCCGCGATGGCGACGATCCCCGACACGAAGGAGGAGCGGTTCATCGTCCAGCCGCGCTTGCGGTCCTCCGCCACCTCCTGGATCAGCGAGGTCAGCGTGACCGCCGTGGTGTCGCTGTAGCGGTCCAGCCGAACGCCGGTGTAGAGCTGCGCGATGGCCTCGTCGGTGAGGCCGCTCAGCAGCATCCGGCCCATCGCGGTGGCGTGGGCCGGCAGGCGGTAGCCGACCGCGATGTTGCTGGACAGCGTCATGTGCGAGTGCGCGCGGTAGACGTAGACGATCTCCGTCCCGTCGCGCACCGCCATGTGGGCGGAGATCTGCGTGCTGTCGCGCAGCCCGTCGATGTAGGGGATCGCCACCTCGATCCCGTCCAGCCCCGACAGGTAATGATAGCCGAGCTGCATCGACCGCGGCGCCAGGCGGTAGGACTTGCCGTCCCCCGCCCGCCCGATGTAGCCGAGATGCTCCAGCGTGAAGACCAGCCGGTAGGCCGAGGCCCGCCCGATCCCCAGCGCCCTGGCGATGTCGGTCAGGGACAGCGTCCGGCGCTGCGGCGTGAACAGCTCCAGGATGGCCAGCCCGCGCTGCAGCGCCGGGGCGATGTAGGTGTTCGGATCGGTCTCGCTCATGTGTCCCGGCGCAACCCCTCGATGGCGCGCCGGTAGGCGGCCCGGATGGCGTCCTCCCGGACATGGCGGCCCTCGCGCACTACGGTCCGCCCCGCCGCGACCACGTCGCGCACGGCGTGCCCGTCGCTGGCGAAGACATAGGCGTCCAGAAGGCTGTCGTCGGTCCGAGAAAGCAGTTTCGGGTTGTCCGCGTCAAGCACGACGAAGTCGGCGGGCTGGCCCACCTGAATCCCGCCGCCGGTCACCGGCTGGCCCAGCGCCTGCGCGCCGCCGGCCACCGCCGCCCGGTAGAGGCCGCCGCCGATGGACGGGCAATTCCCGATGCGCAGCACGTTGCGCCGCCGCTGCACCAGCCGCTGGCCGTATTCCAGAAGCCGCAGCTCCTCCGCCGCGGACACGCTGATGTGGCTGTCCGACCCGACGCCGAACCGCCCGCCCTGCGCCAGGAAGGGGATGGCGGGGAACAGACCGTCGCCCAGATTGGCCTCGGTCGTCAGGCAGAGGCCGGCCACGGCCCCGCTCGCCGCCATGCCGTCGACCTCGGCCGGTGTCACGTGCGTGGCGTGGACGAGGCACCAGCGCGGCCCGACCGGAGCGTTCTCCAGAAGCCACTCCACCGGGCGCTTGCCGCTCCAGGCGACGCAGTCGTCCACCTCCGCCGTCTGCTCGGCGATGTGGATGTGGATGGGCGCGCCGGGGTCGAGCGCGTCGAGGCCGGCCAGCGCGTCGCGCATCTCCTCCGGCGTCACCGCGCGCAGCGAATGCAGGGCGAGGCCGGCGCGGCGGCCCGCCCGCTCCGCGCCCATCGCCGTCTGCATGGCGGAGACGATGGACAGCAGCCCGTCCACGTCGTTGATGAAGCGCTTCTGCCCGTCGGACGGCGGCTTGCCGCCGAAGCCGCTGTGGGCGTAGAGCACCGGCAGATGGGTCAGGCCGATCCCCGCCGTGTCGGCGGCCGCCAGGATGCGGCGCGACATCTCCGCCCGGTCGGCGTAGGGGCGCCCGTCGGCACCGTGGTGCAGGTAGTGGAACTCCGCCACCGCCGTGTAGCCCTGCTTCGCCATCTCCATGTAGAGCAGCGCCGCGACCGCCTCCGCCGCCTCGGGCGTCATGCGGCGGACGAAGCCGTACATGGCGTCGCGCCACGTCCAGAAGCTGTCCTCCGACGCACCGGCGTATTCGGTCAGCCCGGCCATGGCGCGCTGGAAGGCGTGGCTGTGCAGGTTGGGCATGCCGGGGATCACCGGCCCGGCGGCCTGCGGGAGGCCGTTCGCCTCCGCGTCCCGCTCGACCGCGATCAGCGTGCCCCGCGCGTCGAAACGCAGCGCCACGTTCGAGGCCCAACCCTCGGGCAGCAGCGCCCGTCCGCAGAAAAGCCCGTTCACGCTGTCCATCGCCGCCTCCGTCACGCCCGCTCCTCCGCCCAATCAGCCATCGCACCGACGAACCGCCGCAGATGCGGGCGGATCCGCGCGGCGCGCGACTCGTCGAAGGCGAAGGGAGCATCCTCCTCCATGTAGGTCACCTGCGCCATCTCGAGCTGCACGGCGTGCCAGCCCTCGGACGGGCGCCCGAAGTGGCGGGTGATGTGGCCGCCCTTGAAGCGCCCGTTGAGGACATGGGTGAAGCCGTCGGTCCCGGCGTCCGCGCCGACCGCGACCAGCCGGTCGCTCAGCACGGGGTCGACGCTGCGCCCGTCGTTGGTGCCGATGTTCAGGTCGGGCAGCCGCCCCTCGAACAGCCGCGGCACGACGGAGCGGATGGAATGGGCGTCGAACAGAACCGCGCGCCCGAACTGGTCGCGCAGCCGGGTCATCTCCGCGGTGATGGCGTCGTGGTAGGGAGCCCAGTAACGGGTGATCCGCTCCGCCACCTCCGCCGCGTCCGGTTCCGCGCCCGGCCGGTACAGCGGCGCCCCGTCGAACAGGGTCGTCGGGCAGAGGCCCGTGGTGGCGCCGCTGTAGAGCGGCGTGTCGTTGCTGGGGCGGTTCAGATCGACGACATAGCGCGAGAAGCGCGCCTGGATCACCCCGACTCCAAGGTCCTCCAGGAAGTCGTAGAGACGCGGCAGGTGCCAGTCCGTGTCGGGCAGGCCCTGCGCCTCCGGCACCAGCCGGCCGATGAATCCGTCCGGCAGCGCCGTGCCGACATGGGGCAGGCTGACCAGCACCGGACGGCGCGCGGCGCGAAACCCGAAAACGTCCATATCCTCTCTCCCGTGCGACAAGTGTTTTGTCAGCAAAACTTTTCGCTTCCCTGTTCGGTCGTCCCCGGCTTCCGCGGCGTTCGCGGTACTTGGCCGCAACACCAGCGTTGCCATAGGGCGTCCGTCATGCTCCAGTATGACAAACGGCGTTGACGCAGCTGTTTTCCCTGGGCAACATATGTTTTATAGGCAAAACACGGCGCTGCCAAGCCGCTCGCTGCGCAAGGGGGTTCCCCGGCGTCCGAAACTGGCAACGCAGGCGCAACGAACAGGGAAATTCCGACCCATGAAGTCCTTTGGTAAGTTTCTCGCCGCCGCCTCCTTCGCCGCCGCCGCGGTCGTCACGGTGGTCGGCGCCGGGTCCGTCCCGGCGCGCGCCGAGGACGCGGTGATCGCCTCGATCAAGCAGAGCGGCACCTTCCGCGTCGGCGTGGACGCCACCTTCGCGCCCTTCGAATTCTCGCAGGACGGCAAGAAGACCGGTTTCGACATCGAGCTGGTCGAGGCCATCGCCAAGGAGCTGGGCGCCACCAAGGGCGTCGAGTGGGTGGACATCGACTTCAAGGGCCTGATCCCCGGCCTGATGGCCAACCGCTTCGACATGATTGCCTCGGCCATGTACATCACCGAGGAGCGCCGCAAGGTCGTCGCCTTCTCCGACACCTACTATCCGGGCGGCCTCGTCATCATGGTCAAGGCGAACAACAGCGCCGTGAAGGGTCCGGCCGACCTCGAAGGCAAGACCGCCGCCGTGCAGATCGGCACCAAGTCGGTCGTCCATCTGAAGGAGCATTTCCCGAAGACGAAGATCGTCGAGGTCGAGACCAACGCCGAGATGTTCGGGCAGGTCGAGACCGGCCGCACCGACGTCGCGGTGACCGGCAAGCCCGCCGCCAAGCTCTACGCCCAGACGCATCCGACCGTGAAGGTGCTGGACGACCAGCTCACCACCGAGGATTACGGCTTCGCCATGCGCAAGGACAACACCGAGCTGGTGACCAAGGTGAACGCCGCCATCGCCAAGCTGAAGGCCGACGGCACCTACCAGAAGCTCATCGACAAGTGGTTCGAAGCCAAGAAGTGATCGATATTTTTGTGAACGGAGGATCCCTCCCGTGACGCTCGACTTCGCCCCCGTCTGGGGAGGGTTGCCGGAGCTGCTGAAGGGCACCGTGGTCACCATCGAGGTGACCGCGGCGGCCTTCCTGCTCAGCGCCGTGCTCGGCCTGCTCGTCGGCATCATCCGCCTCAACCCGGCGCGGCGCGTGCTGTACGGCATCGCGTCGGCCTATGTCGCCTTCATCCGCGGCACGCCGCTGCTGGTGCAGCTGTTCCTGCTGTTCTTCGGCCTGCCGCAGTTCGGCATCCTGCTGCCGGCGATGCTGTGCGGCGTGATCGGGCTCGGCATCTACAGCGGCTCCTACGTGTCGGAGGTGGTGCGCGGCGCCATCCAGTCCATCGACCGCGGCCAGATGGAGGCCGCCCGCTCGCTCGGCATGTCCTACCGCGAGGCGATGTGGGAAGTGGTCCTGCCGCAGGCCTTCCGCCGCATGCTGCCGCCGCTGGGCAACGAGACCATCGCGCTGATCAAGAACTCGGCGCTGGTGTCGCTGCTGACCATCGACGACGTCATGCGCGAGGGGCAGCGGATCATCTCCACCAGCTTCCGCGCGCTGGAGGTCTACATCGCGGTGGCGCTGATCTATTTCGTGCTGACCAACGCGGCCACCTGGATCCTGCGCCAGCTCGAAAAGCGCATGACCGTGGAAAGAGGGTAAGCCGGTGATCGAGATCCGCAACGTCTACAAGAGCTTCGGCAGCACCGAGGTGCTGAAGGACGTCAGCCTGACCGTGCCGCCGTCGCGCACCACCGTGGTCATCGGCCCCTCGGGTTCGGGCAAGAGCACGCTGCTGCGCTGCTGCAACTGCCTGGAGACCGCCGACCGCGGCGAGATCCGCATCAACCACCGGACCATCATCGCCGACGGTAAGCCGCTGCCCGACAAGGAGTTGAACGCTCTGCGCGCCGAGACCGGCATGGTCTTCCAGTCCTTCAACCTGTTCCCGCACATGACCACGGTGGAGAACGTCATGCGCGCCCCCGTCGTGGTGCGCGGCATGGCGAAGGCCGAGGCGCGGGAGCTGGCCATGGAGCTGCTGCGCAAGGTGGGGCTGGGCGACAAGGCCGACGTCTATCCGTCCACCCTGTCGGGCGGGCAGAAGCAGCGCGCCGCCATCGCCCGCGCGCTCGCCATGAAGCCGAAGGTGATGCTGTTCGACGAGCCGACCTCCGCGCTCGACCCCGAACTGGTCGGCGAGGTGCTCCAGGTCATGAAGACGCTGGCCGAGGAAGGCATGACCATGATGGTGGTGACCCACGAGATGGGCTTCGCCCGCGAGGTCGCCGACACCGTCGTCGTCATGGCCGACGGGCGCATCGTCGAGTCCGGCCCGCCGGAGCAGATCTTCACCAACCCGACGCAGGAGCGCACCCGCGGCTTCCTGCGCGCGCTGGTGGACGGTCATCTCGCCGGTGCCCGCCCGCAGCCGGCGGCGGACGATCCGCTGGACGCCCTGCCCGGCAACCACTGAGCCTCCCGCGATCTTGCCCCACACCACCCATCGGCCTCCGGCCTCGCCCGTGACGGTGCTGGCCGCGCTGATCCTCGGCGTCTGCGTCATCCAGGTCGCCAACGGCATCCTGCAAATCCTGCTGCCGCTCCGCCTCGCCGAGGCGGCGGCCCCGCCGCTGGTCGTCGGGGCGGTGGCGTCGGCCTACTCGGTCGGCTTCGTGCTGGGCTGCTGGGCCGCACCCTGGATGATCCGCCGGGTGGGCGGGGTGTGGTCCTTCGCCGCCTTCGGGCTGCTCGCCGCCGCCGCCACGCTGCTGCTGAACCTGCTGCCCGACGCCCAGGCCTGGGTGGGGCTGCGGTTGCTGATGGGAGTGTCCTATGTCGGGATGCTCACCGTCGCGGAAAGCGGGCTTGCCACCCTGTCCCCGCCGGGATCGCGGGGCAGCGTCTTCTCCCTTTACATGATCGCCTGCAAGGTGGCGGTGATCGGCGGCCAGATGCTGCTCGCCAGCCCGAACCTGTCAGCCCTGTGGCTGACCGTCCTGGCGGCGGGCTGCTACGGCCTGTCGCTGGTGCCGGTGGCGGTGATCCGCCCGCCGGCCAGCGTCGCGCCGAAAGGGCCGGCGCCCTCGCCCTGCCAGTATGTGCGGCGGGCGCCGGTGGCCTTCGCCGGCTGCCTGATGGTCGGGCTGTGCAACACCGCGGTCACCGGCATCGGTCCGGCCTGGCTCGCCGGGCTGGCCCTGCCCGCCGCCGAAGTCGCGCTGATCATGTCGGGCATCCAGGTGGGCAGCGTCGTGCTGCAATGGCCGATCGGCCGGTTTTCCGACCGCCACGACCGGCGGCTGGTAATCTTCGCGGTGTCCGGGGTGGCGACGGTCGCCGCCTTCCTGATCGCCGCCTTCGCCAACCCGCCCGGCGGGGCGGCGCCGCAGACCGTCCTGCTCGGCCTGTTCACCCTATGGGGCAGCGCCGCCCTGTCGCTCTACGCGATCTGCGTGGCCCACGCCAACGACCATGTGACGGTGGAGGAGACGGTGCCGCTGGCGAGCGCGCTGCTGCTCGCCTGGGCGTTGGGCGCCGCCCTCGGCCCGCTGCTGGCGACGGCGGCCATGGAATGGTTCGGGCATGACGCGCTGTTCGTCTATGTCGGGGTGGTGTCGGGCGGCCTAACCCTCTTCGCCGGCCTGCGCCGTCTCATCAGCGGCCCTTTCCGCTCGGAGCCATGAAGCCGTAAGGGCCGTAAGGCTTGGCCGCGGGCTGCCGGGCGGGCTACTGTGTCCCGCCCAGCAGCCCCCTCCCCCGCGCTCCATGCCCAGCACCACCGACACCCCGACCGACGAGCAGTTCCGGGCGATCCAGGCCATCGACGCCTGGTATGCCGACCCCGCGGCCCCCCAGATGTTCTGGCTGGCCGGCGAGGCCGGGACCGGCAAGACCAAGACCACCGTCTTCGCGCTCGATCATCTCCAGGACCGCCGCAACCTGGAGAATTTCGTGGTCGGCGCGCCCACCGGCAAGGCCGCGCAGGTGCTGCGCCGCAAGGGCATCGACCGGGCGGCGACGCTGCATTCGCTGATCTACGCGCCGCGGCAGGACGACGACACCGGCGAGCTGTTCTTCGCCCGCAAGTCGGAGGGCAAGTTCGCCGAGGCCGACCTGATCGTCTGCGACGAGGGCTCGATGGTCGGGGACGACGTGGCGGGCGACCTGCTGCGCTCCGGCAAGAAGATCCTGATGATCGCCGACGACTACCAGCTCCCCCCGGTGACCGGCCAGGGCACCCTGACCAAGGGCGAACCGGATTTCCGGCTGGTCGAGCCGCACCGCACGGCGCGGGAGAGCCCGGTGATCCGGCTCGCCCATCTGCTGCGCCGGCAGGAGTTGCCGCGCCGCTTCGGCACCGCCGGGAACGCCCATGTCCTGCCGCTGAACCGGGTGACCGAGCCGCTGGCCCTGCGGGTGGATACCCAGACCATCTGCGGCACCCACCGTGTGCGCACCGACTTCACCCGCCGCATCCGCACCCGCCACGGCTTCGACACGGTGATGCCCCAGGCCGGCGAGCGGGTGATCTGCCGCCGCAACGACCGCGAGGAGGGGCTGTTCAACGGCATGATCGGCACGCTGACCCGCCCGGCGGCGGAGGGGCGGGGCCGCCAGGACGGGCTGTGGTCGCTCGGCGTCCATATGGAGGACGAGGTGAAGCCCCGCAGCAAGCTGATGGTCCATCCCTGGATGTTCCAGGCCCACTACAGCGGCGAGACCAAGGCGCCGCGGGTGGAACGTGACGTGCAGCAGTTCGATTGGGCCTGGATGATCACCTGCCATTCCGCCCAGGGGTCGGAGTTTCCTTCGGTCACCGTGCTCGACGACTCCGCCGCCTTCCGCGAGCACAAGTGGCGCTGGCTCTACACCGCCGTCACCCGCTCGCAGGACGAGCTGTTCCTGCTGCTGCGCAACGCCGATCTCGGCGGAAACTGGCGGATGCCCGACCTCGACGCGTGATGGTGCAGCCCTCTCCCCCCCAGGGAGAGGGAGGGAACCCGCGCCGTAGGCGTGGGGAGGGTGAGGGGGACCGGTGCGCCACAGGCGCACCGTCAAGTGGCATGCTGCCCCTTGGCAATCCCCTGGCGTGGGCTTGACGCGCACGCGGCCCCCTCACCCTGCCCCTCTCCCCGGAGGGGAGAGGGAATTTTACCCGTGATTACCGAACGGAAGGCTCACGCCGCGGCGACGCGTTCCAGCTTGGCGGGGAGGCCCTGGCGCACCGCCGTTCCGGCGATGGGGTCGACCCAGACCGAGGCGCCCGGACGGGTCGGATCGTGCAGGCCGAGGTCGTTGATGTTCACCCCCGCCCCGATCTCCGGCACCACCGGCTGGCTGTGGCCGCCGATGACGTGCGGCCGCGCGCCGAACTCCTTATGGCCGAAGCCGTGCTCGACGGCGAGCACGCCGGGCATCACGCCGTGCCGGACGATGGCGGTCGCCAGCTCCGACCCGCCCGGCGTGGCGATGCGGATGCGGTCGCCGGTTGCGATGCCCAGCCGCCGCGCATCCTCCGCGTTGATGCCCACCGGATTCTCAGGGTGCAGGTGGCGCAGGCGGCTGGCCGCGATGGTGTAGGCGCTGACCAGCACCGATTTCGAGCTGATGAGCTGGAAGGGCCAGTCCTCTACCCTGTGGACCTGCCGCATCGGCGTGCCGTCGGCGAAGGCCGGGGGCGTCCAGGCGGCGGTGCCGGTCCAGCGCCTGCCGGTGACGCTGCTCTTCGCCGCGCCGACCGCCTCGTTGTAGACCAGCAGCCCGTCCTTGAAGCGGTGGGTGGCCCTGTCGCCCTCGAAGCCCTCCGCCTGGTTCTGGTAACGCCCGCCGCGCGCCAGGATGAAGGCGACCTTGCGCCACTCCTCCTCCTTCAGCACCGCCTGGAGCGCCGGCAGGACGCGGGCGACGCCGGACAGGGCAATGTCCTCGTCCGTGGCGTCGGGGACCGGCTGCTTGCCCAGCCACGCGATGTTGGCGCCACCGCGCAGATACCAATCCTCCGGCCGTTCCAGCGGATAAGTGTTCCCGTCCATGTCGGCGATGGCGTCCGGGCCGAAGCCGGGCAGGCCCAGCCGCTTCGCCAGCGCGATCAGGAAGGTCTCCATCTGGACGTGCCGGCCCTCCGGCAGCGGCTCGGTGCGCGGAGCCACCACCGGCCAGCGCGCCGTCGAGGTCTTGGTCGGCACGCCCGCCCAGGGCGCCGCCCAGCCCCAGGTCTCGTACAGCACGGTGTCGGGAATGATGTAGTCGGCGAAGGCCGTGGATTCGTTGATGAAGGGGTCGATGGCGACGATCAGCGGCAGCGCCTTCGGGTCGCGCAGCGTCGCCTCCACCTGGGCGCGGACGCCGGGGATGCCGTAGAGCGGGTTGCTGTTCCACAGGAACAGGGCCTTCAGCGGGTAGGGGTAACCGTCCACCACGCCGCTGGTCAGATACTCGGTGGTGAGCTGCGGGGCGTTGGGGTACCAGGGCGCCTTGGCCGGATAGGGCTTGCCGGCCTCCTTCTTCACCTTGAACTCGCTGGACCTCTCATAGGGGACGGGGCGGCTGATCGGCGTGCCGGAGGGCTTCACCTGCCCGGGGAAGCTCGCCAGCTTGTAGCGCGGGCCGTCCTGCTCGTCCGGGAAGCGCCCACCGCCGAAGATGGTGCCGCCCTTCCAGTTCAGATTGCCGATCAGCGTGTTCAGGGTGACCACGCTAAAGGCGTTGTAGAAGCCGTTGCCGGCCATCATGCCGCCGTGGGCGTTGGCGGCCGCCTTCTTGCCGTGGCTGGTGAACTCGCGCGCCAGACCGGCGATGACGTCGGCGGGGATGCCGCAGGCGTCGGCGTAGCCGGCGAGGTCGAGCCGCATCGCCTGCTCGCGCAGCAGGGTCAGGCTGGTCTTCACCGCGACGTCTCCCGCCGGGGTCGCCAGTGTCCCGCCGTGGAACAGCATAGCCGGTCCCGTCAGCGCGTCGTGGGCCACCGGCGTGCCGGCGGGGTCGAGCACGACGAAGGCGTCCTTGGCGCCGTAGCGCTCCGTCTCGCCCAGCGTGACCCAGCCGAGGTCGGAGGCGCGCAGCATCCGCCCGTCGCGCGGGTGGCCCGCCTGCTGGATCACCAGATGGGTGGCGTTGCACCAGCCGGCCTCGCCCGCCGCCTCCGCCGCCTTGCCGTTGGGCTGGGACAGGTAGTTGGCGTCGATGCGCCCGTTCTCGAACATCCAGCGCATCATGCCCATGACCAGGGCGCCGTCGGTGCCGGGCCGGATGGGAATCCAGTTGGACCGCTCCGCCGCCGCGCGGTTGTCGGCGTTGGTCAGCACCGGATCGACGACGACGTAGTTCAGGACGCCGTCCGTCCGCCCTTTGGCGAGCAGCATGGCCTGCCGCTTGAACGGGTTGCCGGCGTTCGACGGGGCGGTGCCGATGAACAGAACGAACTCGGCGTTCTGCAGGTCCGGCTTGGCGTGCGGCATCTTCTTGGCGTCGCCGAAAACCGCCCCCGAACCGGAGCGGTAGGCGCCGCCGCAGTAGGAGCCGTGGCCGACGAAGTTGATCGTCCCCAACGCCTGGTTGAAGAAACGCCGCACGAACGGCTCCCGCCCGTCGTTGACCGACGACAGCAGGGCCACCTGGTTGACCTTCGGCCCCAGTTCGGGGGCGGCCGGGTCGATGGGCGTCTTCAGGTCGCGCAGCGCCCGCAGGCCGGGCACCGGGCCTTCGCCGAACAGGTCGCCGCCCTCCGCGATCTCCTCGACCAGCCGGTCGAAGGCGATGGGTTCCCATTGGCCGGAGCCGCGCGGGCCGACGCGCTTCATCGGCGTGGCGACGCGGAAGGGCGAGGTCAGCATCTCCAGCGCCGCGTTGCCCCGCCCGCAGGCGGTCGAGCGGCCCTTCAGCCCCTTCTCGTCCAGCCGCGACAGCGACTTGAAGCTCTCCTTGATCGGCGTGCCGTAGGGCAGGAAGGGATCGGTGGACAGCGGGCTGTAGGGGTTTCCGGCGACGCGCAGCACCTTGTTCTTCTCGACATCCACCCGGACGCGGACGCCGCACAGGGTGGTGCAGCCGAGGCAGGCGACGTTGGCGACGATCTGGCCCGGCGTCGGGGTGAGGTCGCCGGTTGCCGGATCGACGCGGAATTCGGGGGCCGGGGCGTTGCCGGAGATGGCGTGGTCGGGCTTGTCCCCGGCCCAGGCGCCCTTCACGAGCTTGCGCCCGGTGTCGGAGAAGCCGCCCGCGAAGGCGGCGAGCGCGCCGCCCGCGGCGCTGGTCTTCAGAAGGAGGCGACGGGAAATCGACATGATGGGTGCTCCGTTCACTCGGCGGCGGCCACGGTTCCGGCAGGCGCCTGGGCGGCGCGGGCCGGAGCGGGCGCCGGGCGGCGCGGGGAAGGCAGGATGGCGGTGAGGGCGATCAGCAGGAACAGCCAGAGTCCGGCCGTGCCGACGATTCCCAGCAGCCCCTCCGGACCGGCGGGCAGCGCGTAGTCGTAGAAGCCGGCGCCGGTCTTCGGCACGGTCTGGCCGCCGATGAACACGGTCCAGCGGAACATCCAGGCACCGTGCAGGGCGATCAGCCCGGTCAGCAGCCCCGTCCCGGCGGGCTTGGCGACGGCGATGGCGAAGGGCAGCGCGGTGGCGGCGACGGCCCAGACGGCGGTGACGCGCCATGCCTCCGACCCGGCGACGCTGCCCAGCGCCTCCGCGTGGGTAGCGTCCAGCCCGAACAGGCCGAGCGCCAGCCACAGCGCGCCGACCAGCATGACGCCGCCCAGGACGCCGGCGAGCAGCCGGTTCGCCCGCACCTCCACCGCGCGGTCGTTGCCGGCGGCGAAGCGGTTCAGCACCAGCACCAGACCGGCGGCGCCGGCCAGCGCGGTCATCAGGAACTGCACGGGCAGGAAGGGCGTGTGCCACAGCGGGCGCGCCTTGACCACCGCGACCTCCGCCCCGGTGTAGAGGGCGACGAGGAGCGCGCCCACCAGGGCGAACAGACCGGCGGCGCGGATCAGCGCGTCGTTGCGCCCGCCGCCCAGCGACGCCAGCCGGTAGAGCGCCGCAAGGCGGCTGTCCACCCGGCCATGGGCCTGCAACTCCTCGCGGAAGCAGGCCCAGCCGTAGGCCAGCAGGCCGGTGACGTAGAGGGGGATGAAGACCGAGCCCCACCACATCCACGATGTCGGGCGCAGCACGACGTAGAAGTGCCAGAAGCGGCCCGGCTGGTGGAGGTCCGACAGCAGCGCCACCGGGGCGGCCAGCCCGCAGGTCAGCGCCACCAGCAGGGCGACGCGCCCCAGCGCGCGCCAGTCCTCCCGGGCGAAAGCGTAGCCGGGGAGGCTGAGCAGCAGGCCGCCGACCGACAGGCCGATCAGGAAGAAATACTGGACGGCCCAGGGAAGCCACGCGACCTCGCGGGTCACATTGATGACCTCGACGATATGGTTGTCCATCACGCGTGCTCCTTCTCGGCGTGGGGCTGGCTGCTGGGCTTCCAGAGCGTCGGCGTGCCGTCGACCTTGCCCTGGAAGCGGGGGTCGAGGCCGAGATAGAAGACGCGGGGCTGGGTTCCCTGCTCCGGCTTCAGCACCTTGGGGTTCTCCTCGCGGACCAGGGTGGCGACGGCGCTGTCCGGGTCGTTCAGGTCACCGAAGATGCGGGCGCCGCCGACGCAGGTCTCCACGCAGGCGGGCAGCAGCCCGGCCTCCACGCGGTGGACGCAGAAGGTGCATTTGTCGGCGGTCTGGGTTTCGTGGTTGATGAAGCGCGCGTCGTAGGGGCAGGCCTGGACGCAATAGGCGCAGCCGACGCAGACGGTGTTGTCCACCACGACGATACCGTCCCGGCGCTGGAAGGTCGCTCCGGTTGGACAGACGGGGATGCAGGGCGGATCCTCGCAATGGTTGCACAGGCGCGGCAGCATGTAGCTGCCGGCCTTGCCCTGCTCCGTCACCTCATAGGTGGAGACGATGGTGCGGAAGCTGTTTTCCGGAACGTCGTTCTCCATGATGCAGGCGACCGTGCAGGCTTGGCAGCCCACGCATTTGCCCACGTCCACCACCATCGCCCAGCGGTGCGCCGGATCGCCGTCCCGGCGGAGCGACGCACCGCTGGGCGCGGCGGCGGCTGGCATCGTCGCCACCGTCGCGGCCCCGATGGTCGCGGCGCCGGCGCCGAGGCAGAAGTTGCGCCTTGATCGGTCCATGGCTGGCCTCTTCGCACCTGATTCCTTCGGCCGCGACGAACCGCGGCCCTACGGTGCGAAGGGTACCGGCGCCCTGCCCCCGTTCCCATTGGGGGCATCCCTACACTTCTTAGGGTAAACCCCAGTGACGACATGCCGCAGGGGGCGGTCGTTCAAGGCAATCGCGTTTGACCTTCATAGCCCTCTCCCCTCTGGGGAGAGGGTGGCCCGGAGGGCCGGTGAGGGGGATGCGCGTGGCGATACGTCCGGCACAAGTGCGACCCCCTCACCCTAACCCTCTCCCCGGAGGGGAGAGGGGATTTCAAATGCGATCAGCCCTTGAGGGTGTCGACGACCGCGCGGGCCACGCCGGCGTGGGTGGCGTCCCGTTCCTTGAAGGTGTCGGGCGTCTCGGTCAGGTAGCTGGTGATCAGCAGCGGCGCCCTGCCCTCCGGCCAGACGATGCCGATGTCGTTGGCCGTCCCGCGCACGCCGGTGCCGGTCTTGTCGCCGATGCGCCAGCCCTTCGGCAGGCCGGCGCGCAGGCGCTTGTCACCGGTCCGGTTGGCGACCATCCAGGCGATGAGCTGGTCGCGCGACGCCGACGTCAACGCGTCGCCCAGCATCAGCCGCTCCATGCTGTGGACCATCGCCGCGGGCGTGGTGGTGTCGCGGGGATCGCCGGGAATGGCGCTGTTCAGCGACGGCTCGTTGCGGTCCAGCCGGGTCTTCCGGTCGCCCAGCGTGCGCAGGAAGGCGGTCAGCCCGGCGGGATCGCCCACCGCCGGCAGCAGCAGGTTTGCCGCCACGTTGTCGCTGAGCGTCATTGTGGCCTCGCACAGCTCGGCCACCGTGGGGGGCGGGCCGTCGAGGCGGGTTTCGGCGAAGGGGGCGTAGGGGACCATGTCCGCCTTGGTCACTCGAATGCGCCGGTCCAGCCGCTCCCGCCCCTCGTCCACCTGCTTCAGGACGGCGCCAGCCAAAAGAAATTTGAAGGTGCTGCACATCGGGAAGCGCTCGTCCGCGCGATGCCCGAAGCTCTGTCCGGTGCCGGTGTCGAGCACCGCCACGCCGAGCCGCCCGCCGCTGCGCTTTTCCAACGCGGCGATCGCGTCCGCCAGCCGCTTGTCCCCGAATTTTCTGGGTTTCTCCGCCTTCACGCCGGTTGCCGCCAGCAGCGTCACGCCGCCCGCCGCGGCCAGGAAAGCCCGCCGTCCGATCATCGTGTCCTCGTCTCATGCCGTGTCGATGGGCGGACGATAAAAAGCTCCCGGCGCTCGAACAAACGATGATAGTTTTCACAAGCCACAAGAAAAACTAATAGCTGTCCATGGCCCGCCCCCAGCTTCCGCTCAACGCGCTGCGCGCCTTCGAGGCGTCGGCCCGCCATCTCAGCTTCACCCGCGCCGGGCTGGAACTGTGCGTCAGCCAGGCGGCGGTCAGCCAGCAGATCCGCACGCTGGAGGCGCGGCTGGGCGTCACCCTGTTCCGCCGCCTGCCGCGCGGCCTCGCCCTGACCGACGAGGGGGCGGCGCTGGTGCCGGTGCTGATGGACGCCTTCGAGCGGATCGGCGCGACGCTCGACCGCTTCGCCGACGGGCGCTACCACGAGGTGCTGACGGTCGGGGTGGTGGGAACCTTCGCCACGGGCTGGCTGCTGCCGCGCCTGCCGGCCTTCACCGCCGCGAACCCGGCCGTGGATCTGCGCATCCTGACCAACAACAACCGGGTCGATCTGGCCGGCGAGGGGCTGGACTTCGCCATCCGCTTCGGCGACGGCTCCTGGCACGGGGTGGAGGCGGTGCCACTGCTCGACGCCCCGCTGACCCCGCTCTGCGCCCCGGCGCTGGCGCAACGGCTGTCCGCCCCGGCCGAGCTCGCGCGGGAGGTGCTGCTGCGCTCCTACCGGGTCGAGGAATGGCAGCGCTGGTTCGCTTTGGCCGGGGTGCCCTGCCCGGCCATCCGCGGCCCGGTCTTCGACTCCTCCCCCACCATCGCCGCCGCCGCCGCGATGGGCGCCGGGGTGGCTCTGCTGCCGGCGCGGCTGTTCGGGCACGACCTCGCCACCGACCGGCTGGTCCGCCCCTTCGCCATCGAGGTGCCGGCGGGCCGCTACTGGCTGACCCGCCTGCACTCCCGTCCCGAGACGGCGGCGATGCAGAGCTTCCGCCACTGGATCGCCGCCGCCGTCCGCATGGACGATTAGGCCGGCGCCTCAGGCGGGAGTCGGGGCCTGCTCCGGCAGGACGCCCGCCTGTTTCAGCTCCCGCCAGAAGTCCGCCGGGATCGGCTGCTTCATCAGCGCGACGTTCTCCTGCACGCGCGGCGGGTTCTTGGTGCCCGGAATGACCGAGGCGACGACCGGGTGCGCCGCGCAGAATTGCAGGGCCGCCGCCCGCAGGTCCACGCCGTGCCGCTTGGCGATCTCGGCCAGACGGTCGCGCGCCGCCACCTTGTCCGGCGGAGCCTCTTGGTACTCGAAATTCTTGCCCCCGGCGATCAGGCCGGAGTTGTAGGGGCCGCCGACCACCACATGGACGCCGCGCTCCTGGCAACGCGGGAACAGCGTGTCCAGCGCCGGCTGGTTCAGCAGGCTGTAGCGCCCGGCCAGCAGGAAGACGTCGGGGTCGGCGCGCTCCAACGCCATCACGCAGGGCTCCACCCGGTTGACGCCCAGGCCCCAGCCGCGGATCACGCCCTCCTCGCGGAGCTTGGTCAGCGCCACGGCGGCGCCCTTCATGGCGGTGTCGAACACCTCCAGCCAGCGGTCGCCGTGGGCGTCCTCGGCGCAATCGTGGATGTAGGCGATGTCGATGCGCGCCATGCCCAGCCGTTGCAGGCTGTCCTCGATGGAGCGGCGCACCCCGTCGGCGGTGTAGTCGTAGTCCACCCGGAAGGGCAGCCCCTTCACAAAGGGGCCGTGCTGCCCGCCCTTGCTGGCATCGGCGCGCAGCAGACGCCCGACCTTGGTGGACAGGACGAACTCGTCGCGCGGGCGGTTGCGCAGGACATGGCCGAACCGGTGCTCCGATATGCCGGGGCCATATTCCGGCGCCGTGTCGAAATAGCGGATGCCGGCGTCCCAGGCGGCGGCCAGGGTGGCCTCCGCCACGTCGTCCGGCACCTCCTCGAACATGTTGCCGAGCGGAGCGCCACCAAACCCGATGGGTCCGGGCGGAGCGAAATGCTTGCTGTCCGGCATGACCGACCTCTCGTTGTTCCGTGCGTGTGCGGGATTCCAGTCTGCGCTCTGGCGGCGCTTCCCTCAACATCGGGCCTCAACATCGGGACCGTTCCGGCGTTCCCATTCGCAACTTGCCGACGCGGGCGTGGCAATTTGCGACGCGGATGGGAGCGCGTTGGCAAATTGCAACGGTTGGGAAGGAACAACCGCGCAGCCCGCTCGGGATTTTTGCTGGGTGGAACAGCAATTGCGCGGGGATTGGGAGTTGGTACGGAATTTGAGAATGATTTGATCCGGTACGGGCAACCGACGCCGAACAAAAAATACCCCAGGCAGGACATCCCATCATGACCACCTCCCTTCGTGCTTTCGCCAACTTGCGCACCGCAACCAAGGTCTACACCGGCTTCGGGGTCACGCTGGCCCTGCTGGTCACGTTGGGGGCGGTTTCCTGGAGCGGCCTTCGGTCCAACGACACAGCGCTGCGCAGCTACGCGGCGCAGTCCGACATCACGGTGACGTTGGGAGAGGCCGATACCGCGCTGTCCGACGCGCTGGGCGCGGCGGCGGAGTTTCTCGTTTCCGGGACGGACAGTGCTGCCACCCGCTTCCGCGCGACAACTGGGGACTTCCGCCGGCAATTGGACAAGGCGGCCCCCGGCATCGGCGATTCGGCCGATCGTCAGGCGGTGGACGAGATTCGTGGGCTGGAGCGGGATTTTCTGACCGGCTTCGACCGTCTGGTCGCCCTGCGCACCGAACGGGACGGCATCGTCGCGGAGGTCGTGAACAAGCTGGGGGCCGACATCCGCCGGACGTTGAGCGATCTGGTGACCGCCGAACGGCAGACCGGCAATCTGGACCGCACCGTTCAGGCCGCGGGCGTCAGCGAGCAGTTTCTGCTGGTGCGTGTTCTGGTCGCCCGCTTCGTGACCGAGACGAAGCCCGAGGATCTGGCCCGCATCCGCCAGGATCTGGCGGCGGTGGCCGCCGATGTCGAGAGCGAAGCCAAGGGCTGGACCGACTCCCCGGGTGCCGCGAAGCGCACGGAGGTGCTCGCCAAGCTGCCGCGCTACACCGCGGGCATCGAGCGCATCGCCGCCATCGCCGAGGAGATGGCCCGCGTCAACGCCGACACGCTGACCCGCGCCGGCGCCCAGATCAACAAGAGGATCGGGGCGATCCGCCAGCACTCCACCGAGGTCCTGAAGGGGCTGGAGGTCAGCGCCGCCGCCGCGGTGGCCGCCGCCGAGCGGCAGGGCGCCGCGGTGACCGCCGCCGCGGTGGCGCTGGGCCTGCTGCTGGCCTGGATGATCTCGCGGGCGATCACCCGCCCGCTCGGCACGATCACCGGGGCGATGGGCCGGCTGGCCGAGGGCGACCGCACGGTGCAGGTGGACGAGGGATGGCGCAAGGACGAGATCGGGGCGCTGGCCCGTGCGCTCCAGGTCTTCAAGTCGAACGCCGAGGAGATGGAGCGCATGCGCAAGGCGCAGGAGGAGGCCGAGCGCCAGGCCGCCGCGCAGCGCCGCGCCACCATGATCCACATGGCCGACACCTTCGAAGCGACCGTCCAGGGTATCGTCGAGGCGGTGGCGAGCGCCGCGGGCGGCATGCACAACGCCGCCAGCACGCTGTCCGGCACCGCCGCGGACGCCAGCGAGCGCTCGCTCCTCGTCGCCTCCGCCTCCGAGGAGGCGTCGGCCAACGTGCAGACCGTCGCCAGCGCGACGGAGGAGCTGTCGGCCTCCATCGCCGAGATCGGCCAGCAGGTGGAGATCTCCACCCGCATCGCCGGGCAGGCGGTGACCGACGCGGAAGGCGCCGACCGCACCATGCGCGCCCTGGTCACCGCCGCCGAGCAGATCGGGCAGGTGGTGGAGATCATCAGCGGCATCGCCGCCCAGACCAACCTGCTGGCGCTGAACGCCACCATCGAGGCGGCCCGCGCCGGCGAGGCGGGCAAGGGCTTCGCCGTGGTGGCGGGCGAGGTGAAGGCGCTGGCCAACCAGACCGCCAAGGCGACCGACGAGATCCAATCGAAGGTGCAGGAGATCCAGCAGACCACCGGCGGCGCGCAGAAGGCCATCGGCAGCATCGGCCAGACCATCGGCCGGATGAGCGAGATTGCCACGACCATCGCCGCCGCCATCGAGGAGCAGGCCGCGGCGACCCGCGAGATCGCCAGCAGCGTCTCCCAGGCCGCCCAGGGGACGGAGGAGGTGTCGCGCAACATCGCCGGCGTCAGCACGGCCGTGTCCGAGACCGGCAGTGCCGCCAGCCATGTCCACGGCACGTCGGAGGAGCTGGCCGCCGAGGCGGAGCGGCTGCGCAATGAGGTGCGCAGCTTCATCGCCACCGTCCGGGCCGCCTGATCCGGCGGGATCAGGGGATCACCGCTTGTCCCGGTTCCCGTCGCCCGGATTGGTGTTAGGCTGAACCGAGCCGCAGATGTTGGGCGCCTCGGTTGGGCGGCCGGGATGGTCGGTCATGGTGAGAAGGGTTTCCCCGAGAACCGCCTCCGGCTTCGTCCGGCGCTTTGCCGGACTGGCCGGGGGCTACTGGGCGGGACGGGACCGCTGGTCGGTCCGGCTGCTGGCGCTGGCCCTGCTGGCCCTGACGGTGGCGCAGGTGTCCGTCCCGGTGATGATGAACCTGTGGAGCCAGCGCCTGTTCGACGCGCTGGAGCAGCGGGCGATGGACCGGCTGCCGGTCATGGCCGCGGCGGCCGGCGGGATCCTGCTGTTCAACATCGCGGTCACCGTCGCGCATTTGTGGGTGAAGCGGCGCCTCCAGTTCGGCTGGCGGGCGTGGTTGACCCGGCGGCTGGTCGGCGCGTGGGTGTCGGAGGGACGGGAGCTTGCCCTCCCCTCCCATCCCGGCGACCATGACAATCCGGACGGGCGCATCGCCGAGGACGTCCGCATCGTCACCGAACTCGTCGTCGATCTCGGTCATTCGCTGACCTACTGTCTGCTGCTGCTGGTGAGTTTCGCCAGCATCCTGTGGCAGCTTTCCGGGCTGGTGCAGGTCGCGTTCGCCGGCGTGAGCCTCGCGGTGCCCGGCCATTTGCTTCTCCTCGCTCTCGCCTTCTCCGCCGCCGGAACCGCCGCGGCCATCGCCGTCGCCCGGCCGCTGGTCCGCGCGGCGGAGCGGCGGCAGGGGCTGGAGGCCGATTTCCGGTTCGGGCTGGCGCGGGTCCGCGAGAACGCGCCGATCATCGCCCGGCAGCGCGGCGAGGCGGTGGAGCGCGGCCGCATCGCCCTGCTGTTCGGCGGGGTGCGTCGCGGCTGGGAACGGCAGACCGGCGCGCTGGTCCGCGTGATGGCCTTCGGCGCGTCCTATTCGGTGCTGTCCGCGGTCTTTCCCATCCTGGTGGTGGCGCCCCGCTACGCCGCGGGAGCCATCACGCTGGGGGTGATGATGCAGACCGCGCAGGCCTTCCAGCAGGCGGTCGCGGCGCTGTCCTGGCCCATCGACAATCTGGCGACCGTCGCCCAATGGAAAGCGTCGGTCGAGCGCGTGCTGGGTCTGCAGGAGGCGCTGGACGGGCTCACCCCCTTGCCCCCGGTCAAGGCGCGCACTCCTGATGTCCTGTCCGA
Organism: Azospirillum brasilense; assembly: GCF_005222205.1. Lineage (NCBI taxonomy): Bacteria > Pseudomonadati > Pseudomonadota > Alphaproteobacteria > Rhodospirillales > Azospirillaceae > Azospirillum > Azospirillum brasilense. Next base: position 767,549 of record NZ_CP032347.1, read on the forward strand.
TGGCGGCAACGCCGCGCGGAAACGGTAAGGCGGTCCGGCACTTTCCGTTTGACCTCAACTTAGCTTGAGGTTCTATCCTGCCGCCGCACGCCGAAACCTTGGGAGGGACCGGGCCGAATGCACCGCGAGATACGGCATCTGCTGCGCCGCTGGAAAATCACTCTGCTGAAGAAACGCGAAAACCGCCGCCGCCTTGCCCTGTTCAGGCCCATCCTGCCCGGTGCGAACCTGAAGGACCGGTTGATCGCCTGCTGCGGCGCCATGATCGGCCTCGCCGCGACGGGCCTGCTTTGCCACAACCTGCTGACCCATCTCACCAGCGCGCCGGCCCTGGTGGCGCCGATGGGGGCGTCGGCGGTCCTGCTGTTCGCGGTGCCGGCCAGCCCGCTCGCCCAACCCTGGTCGATCATCGGCGGCAACACCCTGTCGGCGCTGGTCGGGGTGATGGTGGCGGCGCTGATCCCCGACCCGATGCTGGCCGGCGGCGTGGCGGTGGCGCTGGCCATCGCGACCATGTCGATGACGCGCTGCCTGCACCCGCCGGGCGGCGCCGCCGCCCTGACCGCGGTGATCGGTGGGCCGGCGATCGCGGCGTCGGGGATGCAGTTCGTGTTCTACCCGGTCGCTGTCAATTCCATCCTGCTTGTGCTGGCGGGCTGGACGTTCCACCGCTTCTCCGGCCATTCCTACCCGCACCGGGCACCACCCAAGCCGGCCAACAGCCACGGCACCGCCGATCCCCCCGCCCAAACGCGCGCCGGCCTGACCGCCGACGACCTGGACGAGGCGATCCGCGAATTGGGGGAGGCGCTGGACGTCAATCGTGACGACCTGAGCGCCCTTTTGGAGAAGGCCGAGCTTCACGCCATGGAGCGGATGCACAGCGGAATCACCTGCGGTGACATCATGTCCCGCGACGTGGTGACGGTGAGCGCGGAGGCCCATCCCGAGGTGGCCCGCGCCCGCCTGATCGAGCACGCGTTCCGCACCCTGCCGGTGGTGGACCGGCGCAACGTTGTGGTCGGTCTGGTCGGGCACCGGCATCTGGTCGGACATGCCGCGACGGTGGCGGCGGTGATGGCCCCACCGGTGACCGCCGGTCCGGAAACTCCGGCCTTCCGTCTGCTCGGCCCGCTGTCGGACGGGGGCACGCACGAGGTCGCCATCGTGGATGGGAGCGGCGGGCTTCTGGGTGTGGTGACCCAGACGGACCTTCTTATGGTCATGGCCCGCACGAACCTGCTGCAATCGCTGGACAGCGCCCGGACCTCGGCCGGGCCGGTGGCCTTGGCCAGTCGCTGAACCATACCGGACGCCACGGCTCCGCGAGAAAATTTTCTCGCGGAGCCGTGGCGTCTCTCACCCCCCTCCCCTGCCCTCGCCGGCAGTGAGAATCGCGTCGATGTCGTCGCGGATGGCGCGGAGCGTCTCCCGGTCGATGTCCGCCAGCGCCAGTCCCTGTTCACGGACGGCGGCGACGGTCTGGCGCGCCCCGAACATCGCCTTGGCCAGCGGCTTCGGCAATGCGCTGCCGGTCGGAACCGCGTTGCTGCGGGGCCGCGCCGCCGCGGGCGACGGAGTGTCTTCCGCGTCGGCGGAGCGCCGGGTCATCTCCGCGACCAGCGCGTCCCAGCCGCGAAGCTGTTCGCCCTCCCCTTTCCGCCGCGCGATCTCCACCAGCCGGTAGCGCGCCGGACGGTGCAGCGGATACTCGTCACGGATGCGCTGCGGCAGGCGGCTGATGAGGAGTGCGCGGGAAATGTCCACCCGGTCCTTGCCGACGATCCGCCCGACATCCTCTTGCCGGTAGCCGTGGCGCTCCATCAGCCGGGCGTAAGCGTCGCCCTCCTCGAAGGGCGACAGATCGGCGCGGACGACGTTCTCGATCAGAGCCAGTTCGTCCGACGCGCCGGTGACGGTCACGGCGTAGATGGTCGGGTGACCGAGCGCCCGCACCGCTCGGAAGCGCCGCTCCCCGAAGACGAGCTGGAAGCGGCCGTCGCCCAACTGCTGCACGCCGACCGGCTGGGCCAGCCCATGCTGCGCAATGGAGGATTTCAGCGCCTCCATGTCCGCCTCGTCGAAATGGCGGCGCGGCTGGTCGGGGTTGGTGACGATGCGGCCGACGTCGATCTCCACCACGACCGGGCCGCGGCGGTTGAAGCCCTGCCCGTCCTCGCGGGCTTGGCGCTCGGCCGCGGCCGTGGTCAGCACGCCGGTGTTCGTCCGGGCCAGTTTACGCGACATGGGCCATCACCTCCGGCATGCGGGCACGTTCCTGGATCAGCGCGTCGGCGACGGCCTGATAGACCTCGTAGCCCGGCGCGTCCGGCACCGCCTCCAGCGCGGCGCGCCCGGCGGCCACCGCCTGGGCATAGACGGTCGCCCGCGGGATCGGGCCGAAGACGCGCAGCTTCGCGCCGAACAGATTGCGGATGTCGTCGAGCGACGCCTGGTCCTGGGTCAGCCGCGCGTTGAACATCGTCGGCAGGATGCCGAGAACACTGACCCCCGGGTTGGCCCGGCGACGGATCATGTCCAGGTTCTCCAGCAGGAACTCGACACCGGCGACGCTCAGCATTTCCGTCTGGCACGGGATGGCGACGGTGTTGGCGGCGGTCAGCGCGTTGCGCGCCAGCATCCCGAAATGCGGCGGGGTGTCGACGAAGATGAAATCGTAGCTCTGCCGCGCTCCGCCATCCAGGCATTCCCGAAGCGCGCAGTCGCCCGAGGACTGGCTTTGCAGTTCCGCCTCCGCGTCGCCCAGCCGCATGCCGCTGGGGATCACGTCCAGACCGCTGTCGGTGGTGACGATGTAATCGCTGAGGTCGAACCCTTTCCCCCGCGACTTCAGCGCCTCAACGGACGCCTTCAGCGCGTAGTAGAGGGTCTTCTCCTCGCGCTCGCGCTCGATGGAGTTGATGCCGAGATGGATGGTGGCGTTGGCCTGCGGGTCCGCGTCGATCAGCAGGACCTTGAAATGCCGGGCGAGCAGGGTGGCGGTGTTGACGGTGAAGGCGGTCTTGCCGACGCCGCCCTTGCGGTTGGCCGCGGCGCAGATCAGCGCCGGGCCGTGATGCGTCACCGTTCCGATCTTCTCCTGCAACAGCAGGGAAATGACCGGAGCCGGAATCTTCTCGCTGCCGTTCTCCCAGCGCGAGATCTTCGCCTTGTCGTATTTCCGGCCGAGCTTCTCGTTCAGCCAAGCCGCAAAATCCGGCTGGTTCAGCGTCCGGCCTTCCCGGAACGCCTTGATGTCCTCGCCGCGCATGGTTCGTTCCCCTGCCTTGCCCCGAGGCCACTTTTGCGCGGCGCCGGAGCCCGGTCAAGCCGGAATGTTGACTCCGGGGCAGGGGAGGGGAGTCAACATTCGGCGAGAAAATTTTCTCGCGGGAAAGCGCTCGGCGGGCGGTGCGACCACGGCACCGCCCGCCGTTCCGGTCAGCTCGGCTTGTAGGCTGCTTTCGCTTCGGGCATCAGCTTCTGCAGGGCCGCGATGCGGTCCGCCGTGCCGGGGTGGGTGGACATGAAGGTCGGCTGCTCGGCCCCCGCCTGCTTCATGTTCTGCCACAGCTCGATGGCCGCCTGCGGGTCGTAGCCGGCGCGGGCCATCATCAGCAGGCCGGCGCGGTCGGCCGCCAGCTCCTGGTTGCGGGAGTAGGGCAGCAGCAGGCCGTATTGCGCGCCGGTGCCCAGCGCCGCGGCGATCATCTCGCTGCCGCCGACCCCGCTCGCCCCGGCCACGGCCCCCAGGATGCTGGTGCCGGCGTCGGTGGCCATCTGGGTGCTCACCCGCTCGGCGGCGTGGCCTTCCAGATTGTGGGCGATCTCGTGGCCGATGACCGCGGCAAGCTGCGCGTCGGTCTTGGCGTACTTGAAGAGGCCTTCATAGACGCCGATCTTCTGGCCGGGCAGGGCGAAGGCGTTGGCCTCCTGGCCCTGGAACACGCGGACCTCCCACCCGGCGGGGTCGAGGGAGGCGGCGCGCAGCAGGCGGGCGGAGATCTGCTCAGCGCGGCGCTGATAGCTGGCGTTGGTTGTGGCCGGGGTCGACTGGATCAGGCGCTGCCAATCCTGCTGGCCGAGTTCGACAAGCTGCTCCTGCGAGACGAGGTTCAGCCCGAGCCCCGTCGAGTTTCCGGCGCATCCGGCCAGCGCCAGGGACCCGGCCAGCGCCGCGGCAAGGCACAGGGGTCGGACGGTCATGGTTGGCATCTCTGTTCCTCCGTTGTGGTTCGGTCCGCCGCATCCTATCCGATGGCGGATGGGCTGTGCCGGGGCAATTCGGTGGCCGTGTCGTGAGAGCCGCAACGTTTCGAAGGGCGGGATGTTGCCTCCGATCCCCGCCGATGCGGAACGAACCGGGAGGACAGCATGCCGATCAAAGCGTTCGCGCTCAACTGCACCCTGAAGCCGTCGGGAAAGCCCTCCTCGACCGACGCGATGATCGGGCTGCTCCAGAAGGATCTCGCGGCCCTCGGCGTCGAGGTGGGGGCGCCGGTCCGCGTCGCCGACCATGACGTGAAGCCCGGCGTCACCTCCGACGAGGGGCCGGGCGACGCTTGGCCGGACCTGCGTCGCCAAGTGCTGGGGGCGGACATCCTCGTCCTCGGCACGCCAATCTGGATGGGACAGCCGTCCAGCGTGTGCAAGCGGGTGCTGGAGCGCATGGACGCCTTCCTGGGCGAGACGGACGACCAGGGCCGCATGGTGTCCTACGGCAAGGTCGCTCTGGTCGCCGTGGTCGGCAACGAGGACGGCGCCCACCATGTCTCGGCGGAGCTGTTCCAGGCGCTGAACGACGTCGGCTTCACGCTCGCCGCCAACGCCGTCTGCTACTGGGTGGGGGAGGCGATGCAGAAGACCGACTTCCAGGAGCTGGACAGGGTGCCGGACAAGGTCGCCTCCACCTCCGCCATGGCCGCGCGCAACGCCGCCCATCTCGCGCGCTTCCTGAAGGAGAGGCAATATCCCGGCGAATGATGGTTTCCGGCGATTAGACGTCTAATAGCGTCGCGTCGCCGTCCCGTCACGGCCGTGCCATTCTGTGGATATCCTCGCAAGAGCCTTATCAACCGCCCGAGCGATTCCATGTATAGTCGGTCTTGTAGGCCGGCGATGCGATGGTGTCGCCGCGGGTGGATGGTGGCAGGAGGAACGGGTGGCGACGCTCAAGGAATTCGAAGAAGCCTTGAAGACGGCGGGCAACACGGAGGCCCTGGAGATCCTGGGCAAGCTGCGCGAGCGCGACAAGGCCCAGCGGTCGATTCGCCCGGCGCGGCGCGTCGTCGGCAAGAAGATGACCCCGGAACTTGCCGCGCAGATTCTGGAGCTTCACCGCACCACCGACATGACGCAGCAGGAGATCGCGTTTCAGCTCAGCGTCAACCAGGGACGCGTGAACGAGGTCATCAAGCGCGGCAAGTGGCTGAACGACGATCCCAACGCACCGGAGGCCGTCGCCCGCGACAAAGCCAAGGCCCGCGTCAAGGACGGGGTGGGCATTGAGCCGCGCCCGACCCGCCCGAAGAAGAAAAAGGCGGACAAGCCGGCCGAGGACGCGGCGGTCGAGCCGGTCCAGGAGACTGTGGCGGAGGACATGCCTCCTGCCGCAGCGCCGGCTCCGGAAGAACCGGTCCACGCGCCCGAGCCGGTCGAGGCAGCCCCAGAAGCCCCCGCGCCCGCACCGGCTCCTCTGAAGCGGGTTGAGATGGCCCTGAACCCGGACGCCCAGGATGCAGCGGCCGAGGAGAAGGAGGCGCAGGACAAACCGGCCGCGGAACAGGCGCCCAAGGAGAAGAGGAAGAAGCGCAAGGCCGAGCCGCCGGCACAGCTTCTCTTCGACGGGCTGTAAAGCGTCCGCTCAGCCGCGGCGGGGCTGCCACCAGCGGGCCAGGAAGCCCAGCCCGGCGAAGCGCACGACATGGTGCGTGCCGACAAAGGCGGTGTCGAGGCCGAGCACGAAGGCCACGATGGTCATCGCCTCCACCCCGCCCGGCGCGTAGGCGAGCCAGAGCTGACCGAAGGGGAGGCCGAGCAACCAGCCTCCCGCCCAGGCGAAGATCGAGGACAGGGCGAGCGCCAGCGCCACGCTTTCCAGCGACGGGCGCAGCGCCGCCCTCAGGGACGCCAGCGTGACCCCGGCGAAGCGCGATCCGATCAGCGCCCCCGTCACCACGAAACCCGCGTTGAGCAGCCAGTTCGGCAAACGGTGGTCCACAAGGCCGCCGCCGTGCAGCACAGCACTTCCCAGCATGGCGCCGAGCAGCACGCCGCCGGGCACGCGCAGCCTTTGGAACAGCAGCCCGGCGAGAGCGCTTGCCCCGACCAGCAACGCCAGCTCGGGCAGCGCGCCCGCCGCGTCGGAGGGGGCAGGGCGGGGCGGCAGGCCGGGGGTGGCGGCGATCAGATCCAGCAACCAGGGCATGGCGGCGACCAGGACGAACAGCCGCAGGCTCTGCGCCAGCGCCACCCGCGGCAGGTCGGCCCGGCTCTCCGCCGCCAGCACCAGCACCGCGCCCAGCGCGCCGGGAACGGCGGCGTAGCGCGCGGTCGCCGGGTCCCAGCGGTGCACCCGCTCCAGCCACGCCGAGCAGGCGTATAGGCAAGCCATCACCGATCCGGCGAGCAGCGCCATGCTGAGCGGCCAGGAGGCCATCTGGTGCAGCGTGTCCGGCGTCACCCCGGCGCCCATGGAAATGCCCAGCAGCACAAAGGCGGCGGTGCCGAGCGGGGAGGGCAGGCGGAGTTTCAACCCGCCGAGCGCCCCGCCGGCCACCGCGGTCATTGCCCCCATCAGCCACGCTGCGGGAAGCCCCGCCAAGGCGAACAGCCCGCCACCCAGGGTGGCCAGAAGGAGGGTCAGGGCGGTGGCGGCGAGTCGCTTCATCATCCGTCGGGTCCGGCTGCGGTAAGGGCCGTGCACTGTGCGTGTCACCCGCAATTCCGCGCAACCGGTATGGGCGGTCACCTGACAAGCGTGTGCGGCATAAGCCGGCGATTGTCCGGACCGTCCGCCTGCTGCATTGTCGGTGCAACCGGCCGCCACGGCGGCCCAGACGATAGGGGAGGGGACCATGCCCACGACAGCCAGGGGACGGACGCCATGAGATTCGCCGCCAACCTGTCCATGATGTTCACCGAGCGGCCCTTCCTGGAGCGGTTCGGCGCGGCGGCGGCGGCCGGCTTCGACGCGGTGGAGTTCCTGTTCCCCTACGACGTTCCGGCGGAGCGGATCAAGGCGGCGCTGGACACCCATGGCCTGACCCAGGCGCTGTTCAATCTGCCCCCCGGCGATTGGGCGGCGGGGGAGCGCGGCATTGCCAGCCTGCCCGGCCGCGAGGCGGAGTTCCGCAAGGGTGTGGCGACCGCCATCGCCTACGCAAAGGTGCTGGGCAACCGGCTGCTGCACTGTATGGCCGGCATCCCGCCGGAAGGGCAGGGGCGCGACGCGGCTCTGGCGCTCTACACGGCCAACCTCCGCCACGCCGCGGCGGCCTGCGCGGAGGCCGGGTTGACGCTGCTGGTGGAGCCGATCAACAACCGCGACATGCCCGGCTATCTGATGAACAGCACCGCGCTGGCCCGTCGGGTGATCGAGGCGGTGGGGGCGCCGAACCTGAAGCTCCAACTCGATCTCTACCATTGCCAGATCAGCGAGGGCGATCTCGCCACCCGCATCCGGGCCAACGCCGACCTCACCGCCCATGTGCAGATCGCCGGCGTCCCCGACCGCCAGGAGCCCGACCGCGGCGAGGTCCATTATCCCTATCTGTTCGAGGTTCTGGCCGACACCGGTTACCGCGGCTTCATCGGCTGCGAGTACCGGCCCTGTGGCCGGACGGAGGATGGGCTGGGCTGGTTCCACGCCGCCAACACGCAGGCCGCGCGCTGACCATGGACCTGCTCGCCCCCCTGTCCAGCATCGCCGCGGTCGTCGTGCCGGTGTTCCTGATCGCCGCCCTCGGCTTCGGCTGGAGCCGTGCCAAGCTGCCCTATGACAGCGCCTTCATCACCACCTTCGCGATCAACGTCTCCACCCCCTGCCTGGTCTTCTCCTCGCTGGCCCGCCTGACGCTGGGCGGGGACGACCTGCTGACCATGGCGGCGGCCTCGGTCGGCAGCATGGCGCTGGCCGGGCTGATGGCGACGCCGATCCTGCTCGCCAGCCGCCTGCCGCTACGCGTCTATCTGCCGGCGCTCAGCTTTCCCAACGGCGGCAACATGGGCATTCCCGTCTGCCTGTTCGCCTTTGGGGAGACCGGGATGGGGCTGGCCGTGCTGTTCTTCGCGACGCTCGCCGTCCTCCAGTTCACCATCGGTCCGGCCCTGGCGGCGGGGCGCACGGACGCCAAGCAGGTGCTGCGCACGCCGGTGATCTACGCGGTCGCGCTGGCGGTTTTTGTCCTGCTGACCGGCTTCCAGCCGCCGCAATGGGTGACCAACACGACGACGCTGCTCGGCAACTGCGCGGTGCCGCTGATGCTGTTCTCGCTGGGGGTGGCTCTGGCGGGGCTGCGGATGCAGGGGATGATGCGGTCGCTGGCCATGTCGGCGCTGCGCCTGCTGCTCGGCTTCGCCGCCGGGCTGGCGGTGGTGGAGGTGCTGAGCCTGGAGGGCACGATGCGCGGCGTCGTTCTGCTGGAAAGCACCATGCCGGTGGCGGTGTTCAACTATCTCTGGGCGCTGCGCTACAACAACGCGCCGCAGGAGGTCGCCGGGATGGTGCTGGGCTCCACCGCGCTGTCGTTCCTGACACTGCCGCTGCTGCTGGCCGTGGTGATGTGAAGAGGGGAGGGGAGTGTTGTTGCCCCCCTCCCCGGCCCTCCCCCGCTTCGCAGGGGAGGGAGAAACAGTTCCCTCCCCTGCGTTAAAGCGGATTTCGGCTCAGTTTAGATTCGGGTAGCCGCATAGCTTGAACCACGCTTTGGCGTCGGTGGCGGTGATCGCATTGAGGGCTGGGCCGAGTTCCTCGTTGAGGGCCTCGACGGTGCGGGCTTCCTTGGCGCGCAGGATTCCTTTGAGCTTGGCCCAGCCGGGCTCGATGGGCGACAGGTCGGGCGAGTAGCGCGGGAGGAAGCGGACACGGATCCCTGCGGTCTCAAAGGCGGCGAGGATATCGGCCCGCTTGTGAGCGGAAAGGTTGTCCATCACGACCACGGCGCCGGGTTTGTCGCGCCGGAGCACGGGCAAGAGCACCTGCTCGACAAAGGCGAGAAACACGGCCGAGGAGGTAGACGCCTCGATGCTCATGGCGGCCAGCATGCCTTCGGCGCTCAACGCCCCGAGCACCGTGACGCGGTGCCACGACCCACAGGGCACGGACCCGAGCGCCCGCTGGCCGCGCGGCGCCCGGGCCTGGGTGGGCGTCATCTGGGTGTTGATGCCGGTTTCATCGAGGAAAACCAAACGCGCCGGTTCGTGGACCACCGCATCGTCCCGGTAGGCCGCGCGTTCCGCGGCGATATCCATGCGCTCTTGCTCGCTGGCCCTCAGCGTCTTTTTTTGCGCGCCAACCCCAGCCGCTTCAAGGTGCGGCACACCACCGCCGGGCTCAGCGCGATGCCGGTGCGTGCGGCCAACCGGTCGCGGTACTGTGCCAGTGTCGCGTCATTATCCTCCCGCACCAAGGCCCGCAGCACGCTCACGCCCTCCGCGTCCAGTTTGGCTGGTACGCCGCCGGCATGGGGCTTGGCGACCCGCCGCCCCTCAAGGCGCGCGGCCCGCACCCAGTTGTACGCGCAGGCTCGGCTGATCTGGAAGCGCCGCGCCAGCAACTCGGGGCCGCCCTCGTGGCGCTCATAAGCCAGCAGAACCCGTTCGCGCAGATCGGCGGAATATGGCTGGCCCATGGCGCGCGGTCCTTCAGCGGTGTCTTCCTCCAACCGCTCAGGCCAGCCAAAATTCCGTCTATACTCAGCGACAATCCGCTTTAGGGTGGGGCCTCACGCCGTCGCGGCGTCCGAATGGGTCGCTGCGCGCACCCGGCGGTGGAAGGACGGCGGCACCACGCAGGTCCCGAAGAACATCAGGTAATGCCGCATCTTCGGGTCGCCCGCCCGCGTCGCCTCGGCCAGCAGGCGGCGGACGGCGTTCCAGTCACCCTCGCGGCGGGCCATGCCGACGACCTTGGTCATCAGGAAGGCGGCGTAGGCGTTGCCGGTCATCAGCGGACGGTGCGTGCGCGCCCATTCGAAGGCCTGGCGCCAGTCGTCCACCGAATGCAGCGAGGCGCGGCCCTCGTCAATCTCCACGAAGCACAGCGGCTCGTCGACGAAGACCAACTCCGCGCCCGGCTGGTCGAGCGCGCGGAACAGCCAGCCCCAATCCTCGAAATGGCGGTAGTCCGGCATCGGCACGGCGAGCGCCAGAGAGCGCGGCACCATGATCGTCGGGGTTGCGAGATAGCCGGGGCGGGACAGCGGGCTGCGGCGGTCGATCAGGTAGTCGCTGATCGGCTCGCCCGGCTCCGGCCGGCGCTGCGGCCAGACGTAGCGGCGCTCCCCGATGCTGACGCTGGTGCTGCAGGAGACCACCGGCAACTTGGCGCCCGACGCCTTGGCGGCGGCGAGCTGCCGTTCCAGCTTCTCCGGCGCCCAGGAATCATCGTCGTCCAGGAAGGCGATCCACTCGCCGAGCGCCGCCTGCACGCCGGCGTTGCGCGCCCCCGCGGGGCCGAGCGAGGCCGGGTTCTGCACGATGCGCAGGCGGCGGTCCTCCACCGCCTCCAGCGCCGCGACGGTCGCCGGGTCCGGCCCGTCGACGACGACGACGATCTCCAGATGCTGAAGCGTCTGGGCGCGCACGCTCTCCACGGCGTTCAGCACGAGATGCGGGCGGTTGCGCGTCGGGATGACCGCGCTGACGGTGACGGGCGGGGCTTCCGCCGTCCCGCCCTTCGCCTTTCCGCCGTTCACCTCAACGTCCTTCATCGCTTGTACTCCAGATATTGGAAGCCCATCAGGCCGTAGAGATAGCCGCTGCCGACGCAGATCTTCTGGAGCCGGCGGATTGGCCAGCTCGTGTCGAAGGCCATCACCATCGGCACCAGCGGCAGGGCGGCAATGTTCAGCGCGATGTGCGCGAGGCCCAGCGTGGAGCGCTTCACCAGCGTGCGGCGCTGGCCGTTCAGCTTGGCCTCGGTCAGCGACACGCAGGTGCCGAGCCGGAAGGCGCGGCGCAGAATCCAGCGCGCGGTCATGCGGCTGGCCGGCACATGCTCCTCGATGGTCGCCTCATCGCACCAGACGATGCGATGGCCCTGGCGTCGGATCTGCTCGAAGAACAGCACGTCGCTGCCACCGGACAGGCTCAGCTCCGGATCGAAGCGCACGCCGCCCTTCAGGATGGAGCGGCGGAACAGCACATTGCCGGTCGCGCAATAGGCCGGCTCGCTGCCCGTGGGCATCCGCTGCAGGTCGTGGAAGCGGCCCTTGGTCAGCCAGTCGGGCGGACGCTTCTCGTAGATCGGCAGGACGGGGCCGGCGACCACGGCGGCGCCGGTGCGCTCCATGGCCGTCACCAGCCAGTCCAGCCAGCCGGGGCTCGCCACCTCGTCGTCGTCGATGAAGGCGATCAGGTCGGCGTCCGTGGTTTCGTCCAGGCAACGGTTGCGGGCGGCGGGAATGCCCGGCACCGGCTCCGCCGCGTAGCGGATGGGGAAGCGCCAGTCCTGCGCCATCTCGCGGCACAGCGGTTCGGCGGAGCGCGCCGGGTCGTTGTCCACCACCAGCACTTCGACGTCCAGCGGGGCGTCGGGGTTGAAGGTCAGCCCCTCCAGCGACAGCAACGTGCGGTGAAGATCCTTCGGCCTGCGGTAGGTGCACACGCAAACCACCAGCTTTTTCGACATGGTGCCTGTTCCTTCCTCACGCCTGTTCATGGTGTTCATGCCGGGGATCGGGTGCGTTTCAGCCGGGCCAGCGCGATCCGCACCTGACCCATCAGGTTGGCGGGATTGAGCACGGCCAGGGCCAGCAGATAGAGGCTGCCCGCCGGGGCGAGCTGGACGAGCAGCAGGTCGCTTTCCATCGCCGCGATCTTCAGCCCGGCGGCGAAGAGCAGGGCGGCGGTGGTCACCTTCAGAAGATCCTTCACCGGCACCGCCAGCACGCCGGCCCGCGGCATCAGGATGACCGCGGCCACCACCCAGCCGAGCTGCGCCGCCAGCGAGCCGTAGGCCGCCCCGATCACCCCGAAGCGGGGGATCAGGAACAGGTTGGCGCCGATGTTCAGCACCGCCGTCAGCATGGTCAGCTTCAGGATGTAGCCGGTCTTCTTGGTCAGGTGCAGCGACAGGTCGAAGTGATAGATGCGCAGGATGCTGATGAAGACCGACAGGGCGACGAGCGGCATGATCGCCGCCCCGGTCTCGCGGTACGCCTCGCCGAGCAGCAGCCCGACGATGCCCTGGGCGGAGATGACCTCCATCAGCACCAGGGGCAGGCAGACCAGCAGGAGGATCGTCAGGTTCTGCGCCATGATCGGCCGCGCGGCGCGAGGGCCGGCGCTGTCGAAGGCGCGCGACGCCATCGGCAGCGTGACCAGCGAGGCCGCCGAGGCCACCAGCATGATCGGCTGCTTGGCGAGGTCGAAGGCCATGGCGTAGGCGCCGGCCGCCGCCTCGCCGATGAACCAGTAGATCAGGAAGCGGTCGGCGAAATCGAGCGCCCAGCCGACCATCAGGCTGAGCATCAGCGGGCCGCCGAAGGTCAGCAGGAGGCCGACACGCTCCCGCGCCGGCCAGCGCAGCGAGATGCCCTTGAGGTCGGAGCGCAGCCAGATCGCCGTGACCAGCAGGAAGCCGATGCTGGTGCCGAGCAGCAGCCCCTCCTCCTTCCAGCCGATCAGCACGAAGGCGGAGCCGAGCGCCAGCCCGAACAGCGCCTTGGCGAAGGACTTGGCCGCGAAGACCGAGCCCTTCAGCCGCGCCCGCGACATCTGGATCGACAGGTCGAACCAGGAGATCAGGATCGCGATCACCGGCAGGTACAGCACATAGTCGATGCCGTTCATGCCGGGATAGAAGGCCACCACCGCGCCCAGGATGGCGAGCACCCCGCAGGCCACCACCAGGAAGGCGGTGACCACGGTGGAAAGCCAGGCGTCCCGCTCCGCCGCGTCGCCGCCGCACTTGCGCAGGACGAACAGGCCCATCCAAGAGAAGCCGCAGGCGTTGATCGCCGCCGCCGCCGCCATGACCAGGGCGTAATGGCCGTAGGCCTCCGGCGTGACGATGCGCGAGAAGACCGCGACCGCCGCGAAGCCCAGGACGCCGACGGCGATCCGGGTCGCGAAGAAGGCGAAGCCGCTCGACATCATGACCGCGACTCCGCCACCGGGATGCCGTTCTGCAGCTTGGGCCGCCGTCCCGCCGACGGACGCGGCGTCAGGGCATGGACGTGGACCGTCTTGGCCAGCCGCGTCTGGAAGGCGGTGAAGAGGAACCACAGCAGGCCGTTCTGGATCAGCAGGCTGCTTTCCGCGACGTTGCCGAGCAGGAGCATCATGGCGAAGACGATGTGCCAGCGCGCCGCCCCGCTGCGGTCGACCGGGACGATCCGGGCGATCCGCGACAGGTAGATCACATAGGCCACCAGGAAGAGGCCGAGGCCGAGCAGGCCGACGTCCAGCGTCGTCTGGATGAAGCCGTTGTGGGCGTGGATGTCGAAGCGGCCCGAGGTGCGCCAGAACAGCGCGCCCGGCGCGTCCAGCCCCGACCAGAAAGCGCTGAAGCCGTAGCCCAGCACCGGCTGCTGCTCGATCATCCGGATCGCGAAGTCCCAGATCAGCGTGCGCCCGGTCAGCGTGATGTCGCGGCCGAGCAGCGCGGTGATGCTTTCCAGGTTCAGCAGCGCGAAGATGGCGGCCAGCATGATGACCATGGTGCCGCCGTACAGCTCCAGCGCCAGCGACCCGGCGTCCTGCCGGTGGGTCACCAGCATGACCAGCGTCATGCCGGCCGTGGCGACGATCAGCGCCGTGGCGGAGCCGGACATGGCGAGACAGCCGGCCATGATGGCGAAGGTGCCCAGCCGCCAGACCAGCGCCATGGTGTCGGTCACCGGGCGGGAGCGCAGGACGAACAGCCCGGCGGTCAGGCCGAAGGCCATGGCGTCGCCCAGGCCGTTCTTGTGGGAGAAGACGCCGCGCCACTGCGATCCCTGCTCCGCCGGCATCAGGCCGTAGCTCGGCAGGCCGATCGCCAGAAGCGCGCTCAGCACCGCCAGCACGAAGACCGCGCGGTGGATCAGCCGGGCCAGCGCGACCTCGCCGTAGGACAGGCCGACATAGAGGCCGAAGATGGTCGTGCCGACCAGGGCCACGCTGCGGCGGATGGTCAGCGACGGGTCATGCGACCACTGGCTGGACGCGATGGCCAGCACCACCATGAGCGCCATGGGAATGCTGAGATAGCGGAAGGCCCGGACGCCGTGGAGCATGACGATCCGCAGCAGGGCCGTGGCGTAGAGCGCGGCGAAGATGAGCTGCTTGATGGTGTCGCCGGAGGATTCCGGCGCGCCGCCCGCGCGCAGGATGAAGCGCTGCGAGGGCGCGGACATCATCACCGACAGCAGCGCGTCCCACAGCAGGATCAGGCCGATGGCGCACACCACCTGATCGAACAGGCTGGGCGTGAGATCGGCGGCGCTGCGCAGGAGCGGCGTCCGTGGCCGGGCGGGCGGCGCGTCCGCAGCGGGCGCCGCCGCCAGAGCGGCTCGGTTTCGCGGAAATGGCGTTGCACTCATCCTGTTCCCCCGATGAACCCCCGGGTCAACTCCTGCCCGGGGGTACGGAAACGCCCGGCCGCCGGGGCGCCGGGCGTTTCCGCCGTCACGTCATGGTCAGCGCGTGTAGTAGCGGCGCGCCTCGTTCATGCCGTAGGCCTCTTCCGACGCGTCGGTGCGGGCCAGCTTCTTCAGGTCCACCCGGCTCAGCACGACGCTGGTCACGTCGCGGCCCAGTTCGGTCAGCCGGTCGATGGCCCGCTGGACGACGGCGCGCGGCGTCTGCTCCCAGCGCACCACGAACAGGCATTCCGTCGCCGACCGGGTCAGCACGCCCGCGTCCGCCACGACCGCCATCGGCGGGGTGTCGAGGATGACGCAGTCGTATTCGAGCGAGGCGAACTTGATGATGCTCGCCAGCTTCTCCGACCCCAGGAGCTCCTGCGGGTGGTCGCAATGCGGGCGGCCGACGACATAGTGCAGTCCGCTGCGGCCATCCACCTGGACGACGTCGTTCCACTCCGCCTTGCCGACGATCAGATCGCTCAGGTCGCCCGGGGCGTTGTCGCCCAGCACGTTCCCGATGCGCGGGCAGCGCAGGTCGCATTCCAGCAGCAGGACCCGCCGGCCGGACGCCGCCAGCATGCGCGCCAGGGTCAGGCAGACGGTGGTCTTGCCCTCGCCGGGAACGGCGGAGGTGACCATCACCACGGAGCCGGTGTTCAGGGCGCCGCGGGCGTAGAGCGACACGCCGATGGCGCGCACCGCCTCGCTGTACTCCGACCGCGGACGGTCGAGGACATAGTCTTCCGGCTTGGCGTTCTTGTGATGCGGCAGGGACGGCACCAGCCCGATGGCCGGCACGCCGATCGTCTCCTCCACATGCTGGGTGTTGCGGAAGGTCTTGTTCAGATGGTCGCGCAGGAAGGCCAGGAACATGCCGATCAGCAGGCCCACGGCCAGACCGCCGCCGACGAACAGCTTCTTGCCCGGGGTCGACGGCTCCAGCGGCGGCTCCGCCTTGGAGACGACGCGGGCGTCGCGCTGCTGAAGGTCGTCCTGCTCGCGCGTTTCGACGAGACGCTGGAGCAGCCCTTCATAGACGCGGCGGTTGGCGTCGGCCTCGCGCTGCAGCTGGGCCAGGCGGACGTTGGCGCCCAGCTCCCCGGCGGTCTCGGCGGTCAGCTTCTTCAACGCGGCCTCAAGCTCGCGCTCGCGGGCGCGGGCGATCTCGACCTCGTTGTTGATCACCGCCATGATCTTGGTGGCTTCCTCGCGCATCTTCTGGCGCAGGTTCGTCAACTGGTTGACGTAGGCCTGCACCGCCGGATGCTGGTCGCCGTAGCGGGTGCGGTATTCGGCGAGCCGCCGCGCGATGCCCGATTCCTCCTCGCCCAGCCGCTGGATCAGCGGCGAGCCGAGCACCTCGGCCGCGTTGCCCTCGGTCGGGCTGCGCGCGACGATGCGGGCGTTCTGCGCCCGCGCCTCCGCCCGGCCACGCTCCGTCTGGGCGACGACCAGGGCGCGGTTCAGCTCGGCCAACTGCTGCGACAGGAAGGTCTCGCCGCCGGCGCTGCCGAGCACGAGGCCCTGCTGCGCGCGGTAGTCCTGCACCGCCTTGTCCGACACCTCGACCTGGGCGCGCAGCTCGTTGATGCGGTCCTCCAGCCACTTGTTGGCCTGCTGGGTGACCTCCTGCTTGGTCTGGAGCTGGTCGAGCAGATACTCGTCCACGAAGGCGTTGGCGATGCGCGCCGCCTTTTCCGCCTCCTTCGCCTTGAAGGAGACGACGATGGTGTAGGACTGGGCGTCGCTGGTCGCCGACAGGCCGCGGCGGACGTCGGCGATGACCGCCGCACGCTCCTTCTCCGCAGTCGTCGGCTCCTTCACACCGATTCCGGCGGAGTTCAGATAGCCGGTGATCTGCTGCTGCAGCGGCGACAGGTCGTAGCCGATGGTGTCGTTGATCCCGGCGATGGCCCGGTCGATGGCCGAAGGCCGTTCGATGGCGCCGTTGAACTCCGGGTCA
The DNA here is from genome assembly GCF_005222205.1 of Azospirillum brasilense. Taxonomy (NCBI): domain Bacteria; kingdom Pseudomonadati; phylum Pseudomonadota; class Alphaproteobacteria; order Rhodospirillales; family Azospirillaceae; genus Azospirillum; species Azospirillum brasilense. The sequence continues at coordinate 784,304 of NZ_CP032347.1, forward strand.
TGGACCAGCCCAAGCCGGTCCACCACCTTGGCGGCGGTGGCGCTGGAGGTGATCATGTCGATTTCGGTCCGGATCGCCGCCGCCTCGCGCGGCAGGTTGGAGATCACGGCGTTGATGTCCGTGACCTCCGTCGTGCGCGGGTCGATGATGAGCACGGCCTGGCTGGTGAACCGCGGCTCATAGAGCAGGGCACCGGTGGTGGCCAGCGCGGTGCAGCACAGGACGCTGGCGATGATCGTGCTCCGGCGCCGGCGCAGCACCTGGAGGAGGTCGCGGAGCGCGACCTCCCGGGTGCTGGCTTCGGACCCCAGGGCTCCGTCTACATGAGTGTACGCGGCCATCCCATTCTCCTGAGGATCGGTCGGTTAGGGTCCAGGCCGGCGGTCAGCCCTTCACGATCTTCTCGTCGACGATGCCCGCCTTGCCGAAGGCGTTGCGGGTGTCGACGATCAGCGGCAGCCCGTCCAGGAAGGCCTTCAGGTCGAAGGAGTCGTGGTCGGTGCACAGGATCGCGGCATCGAAGGCGCCTTGCTGGATTTCCTCCAGCGCGACCGACGGCGTGCCGGCCATGCGGGCGAGACGGCGCGTCTCCGGAAGCTCCGGCACATGCGGGTCGTAGTAGAAGACCTCGCAGCCGCGGTCCTGGAGAAGATCGATGATCTTCAGCGCCGGGCTTTCGCGCATGTCCTCGATGTTCTTCTTGTAGGCGACGCCCAGAACGAGGATGCGCGACCCGCGCAGCGCGCGGCCCAGCTTGGAGTCCATGGCCTGGGACAGCCGCTCCACCACGTAATGCGGCATGCGGGTGTTGATCTCGCCGGCCAGCTCGATGAAGCGGGTGGCGACGTCGAACTCGCGGGCCTTCCAGGTCAGGTAGAAGGGGTCGATCGGGATGCAGTGACCGCCCAGGCCGGGGCCGGGGTAGAAGGGCATGTAGCCGAAGGGCTTGGTCTTGGCGCCCTCGATCACTTCCCAGACGTCGATGCCCATCGCGTCGTAGACGACCTTCAGCTCGTTGACGAGCGCGATGTTGACGCAGCGGAAGATGTTCTCGGTCAGCTTCACCGCCTCGGCCGCTTCCAGCGACGAGACCGGGATCACGCGCTCCAGCGCGCGGCCGTACATCGAGCAGGCGATGCGCAGCGCGTTGGGGTCCTCGCCGCCGACGATCTTCGGGATGCGGGCGGTGGTGAAGGTCTCGTTGCCCGGGTCCTCGCGCTCCGGCGAGAAGGCCAGCAGGAAATCCGTGCCGCTGACGAGGCCGGTCTTCTCCAGGATCGGGCGCACGACTTCGCGCGTCGTGCCGGGGTAGGTGGTCGATTCGAGGACGATCAGCTGGCCGGGGCGCAGCACCTGGGCGATCTGCCGGGTGGTGACCTCGATGCAGCTCATGTCCGGTTCGCGGTTGCGGGTCAGCGGCGTCGGCACGCAGATGACGATGGCGTCCATGTCGGCCAGCGACTGGAAGTTCGCCGTGGCCGTGAAGCGGCCCTCCTCCAGCATCCCGCGGACCTCGTCGGTCGACACGGTGCCGATGTAGGAGGTGCCGCCGTTCAGGCTGGCGACCTTTTCCGGGTCGATGTCGAAGCCCGTCACCGAGAAGCCGGCCCGCGCGAACAGCCGCGCCAGAGGCAGGCCGACGTAACCCAGGCCGATGACGCCGACGCTGGCGGTGCCCGCCGCGATCTTCGACTCCAGGGTCGCCAGAGCTTCCGGAATGCCGGACGTGCCGACCGAACCCCCGCTCACCAACAGGTCGGCAAACTCATTGCTCGACATAAGACGTCTCCTTTTCCGACTCTCTTGTTCGTAGAGGTTTCACCGTTATTCGCGCTGTATGGCAGAGATCAAATTCACCGACACAAAACCGAAGCCAAGGTCCGGTTCTGACATCGGGCCTTGGCTTTTGCTGTTCATAAGACTGATCGATCGGCGTTTCCTCTCACCGAATACATCAGGCTGCTTTGTCTAAGCACCCAGCAATCGTGATAGAAAAAGGGGGAGCCGTAAACGTCGTAAAAGGCCGAACTACCGTCAGTTGACCGAGTGACCTTTCTCGTGAGACTTTCGGGATGACCATCCCGAAAGTCGCTTTATTAACCCCTTTTGAGTAACCACGGGCAGAATAGACGAAAGGAGCCGGACCGGCGCGTCGGCGGCCGGGCGGCTCCTTCGCACCGCGGTCATCCCTGGACGGCGACTCCCTCCGGTTGCAGCCCGGCGGTCTCGGGCAGCGTGTTGTGCATCAGGAAGCTGGCGTCGCCGTCGCCCATGGTCAGCAGCCAGTTGCCGCGGTCGGCGAAGGCGTCCCGATCGATGCCGGCGTCCGGCCCGGCGTGCGCCATCACCCGCACCGGGAAGCCGACGCGGTCGGGCACCTTCATCATGCCCATGGCGAGGAAGGTCCGCTCCGCCCGCGTGTTCAGCGTCCGGCAGATCAGCGCGGTCGCGCGCTCCGTCGCGGCGATGCGCAGGGTGTGGCTCAACAGAACCCACAGCCATTTCGGCTCGCACAGGTAATCGACGATGGCGAGGCAGGGCTCCTTGCGCCAGGTCTCGCGGCGCAGGACGACATAGCCCAGCGGCTCGCCCCCGCGCGTCAGGATGAAGCGGCGGTAGTCCGAGGCGCAGGGGATCGCGTCGTAGCGCCAGCGCAGATGCGTCAGGTCGCGCAGCGCGATCAGCGGGTAATGCGGGGAAGCGCGTCGCCAGATGGCGTCGGCCCGCCCATCGAACCGCCCGATCTCCTCGAACCGCGCGCCGGTCGCCCGGCTCAGCAGGTGGCCGCCGATCCGTGCTCCGTGCAGGGCCGGCCCGGCGATCGTGCCGAGGGTCCGCATGCGGCCCTGGAGCGACGACGCCTCCAGGCAGCGCCGCGTGTCCAGCGGGAAGACGTAGGCGGGCAGGGCGCCGATGTCGATCCAGCCGGCCTTGCTGTAGGCCTTGTAGGCGGAGTCCGAGATGTGGATGGCCATCGCCAGAGGGCGGCTGTCGAGTTGCGCTTCCGCCAGGGGCGTGAAGGCGCCGCGCATCCGCCATTCCGGCAGGACCATCAGGCTGTTGGCCCAGGAGGCCGGGATTTCCCGGTCCTGCGCCTTCAGGCGGAAGGGAATCCCGCATTGCTGGCCGACGATCTGGCCCTGGCGCTTGCACACCCAGACCTGCGGCCCGTCCGCGTCCCGGTCGGGCACCTCGTCGAAGAGCCAGCGGTTGTAGGCCTCGTCCACCTGCCAGACCCGTTCCCCGAACATCTTGCGCTGGAAGCCCCGCAGCTCCCCCTTGTCGGAAGCGTCGAAGCGGAAAACGGTTTTCTTCAGCCGGTCGGTGATCGACTGACCGACGGTGCTGCTGCTGGTGCTCACATGCCCCCCCTTGTTCGAACGCGCCGTTCCCTTGGCCGGCCCGCGGCTCGCCCGCGGACGTCGCCAAGGTCAGCGCACGGATTCCGGCCGCATTCCGGATGCTTCCTGCACGGTTCCTCCTGGCTGTTGGATCACGGTCGCCCCGGTCCGGGATTCGGCCCTGTTTTCGGCCTTGGCGTCGTTGCTGACCCGGTTGCCGGTGACGGCCTTGTCGATGCTGTCGGCGATGATGATGGCGGCCCGCTTGCCGTTGCGGTGGAAGACGTTGTCGCGCAGTTCCAGCGTGATCGAGCCGTTGCCCTTCTGGTGCTGCAGGACGCCGCCGTTGTTGTCGTAGAACTCGTTGTCGTAGACCCGGTAGGTCACGTCGATCCCGCGGTTCTGGCCGAGCGAGAGGCCCGCGTCGGCGTTGCGGAAGATGACGTTGCGGTAGATCTCGGTGCTGGACTTGGCCAGGATGCCGGCGCCGCGCGGGTTGTCGTGGATCAGATTGTCGTGGATCTTCAGCGCGCTGCCGGCCTGCCCCTGGTCGTGGTAGAGGCCGTGGGAGCGGCCCTCGCCGCCGTTGACGCCGTTGTTGAAGACCCGGTTGTGGGCGATCTCGCCGGTCCGGATGCGCCCGTTCCAGCCGGAATAGACGCCGCCGTCCTTGCGCCAGCCGTTGTCGGCGATGGTGTTGCGCGTGATGACCTGGTCGGTGTTGTCCGCGGCGTAATGCACGATCCCGTAGGCGCCGTTGCCGGTGATGGCCGACCCGTCGATCCGCAGCCCATCCGACGTGCCCTGTACGACGATTCCGGAGCCGCCGTTGCCCGCGACGGTCACGTTCGTCACCGACACGTTGCGCGCCCTGGGACCCAGCAGCAGGCCGGTGTCGGCCGCGCCGGTGATGGTCAGCCCGTCGAAGGCGACGTTCGTCCGCCCGTTCAGGCTGACCGCGACCGACGCGCCCCGCGCGTCGATCACCGGGGCGTCGCCCTTGCCATAGGCGCCGTAGGTGATCGGCCGGTCGGTGGTGCCGGAGGAGGAGGCCAGGAGGCTGCCGCGCCAGCTCTCCCCGCGCTCGAACAGCACGCGGCTGCCCGGCGGGAAAGCCGTGGCGTTCACCTTGTCCAGCGACTTCCACGCCTCCTTCGGGCCGCGGCCCGACCGGCGGTCGTCGCCGTCCGTGGCGTCGACGTAGAAGACCGGCGCGTCATCCGCGGTCCGGCGCGCGCTGACGAGCAGCGACGGCGCGGCGGGACGCTCGATGGCGGGGGGAGGCGGGGGCAGGTGATCCATGGGTCCAGCTCGCGCGGCCTTAGAGAGCGACGCGGATCAGCGCGTAGGCGAGGCCCCAGGCCGCCAGCGCGCAGCCGGTGCACAGCAAGGCCCAGCCGGCCCGCTGGAGATCGAGCATCGGGGGGGCGACGCGGTCCGTCGCCGTCGGGGCGGCGTCCGCCGGCAGGACGTCCGCAACCCCACCCAGCAGGTTCGGGCTGGCCGGCGTGGCTTGCTCGATCATGGCGATCTCCTCGGGGGGGGCCGATAAGCGGAGGACCCGCCGACCAAAACCGCAGCGTGTCCCTATTGCGGTATTTTGTGTTACGTCGCGGACAAATAAAGGGAAATGAAAAGGGATCACGCTTAAGCGATCCGCGTACGATAAGGGGGCATTCCAAAGGGAGGAATAGGCCTTCTCTTTGGAATTGCCGAGACATCATCGCTCGGAATGCATATGAAAAGGGCATGAACTCCCTCCCCCGCGGTGGGAGAGGGAGCCATTCATAAGCCGGACCGCTTATCCGGCGAGACCACTCACCCGGCGAGAGCGCGCTTCAGGTTGCCGGCGCCGCCGCGCAGCAGGCGCTTGACGAGCTGCTGTCTGGCGGGGGCCGGACCGTTCTCGAAGCAAATCCGCTGGATGCGCCGCTGCGGACCGCCGCGGCGCGGCCAGGAGGTACCGAAGGTGAGGTCGACGCCGCTGCCGTACAGCTCGCCGAACAGCGAGTCGTGCAGCCCCTCGTCCGAATAGGGGAAGGCGAAGGAGCCGCAGCCGGGGCCGAACAGCTCCCGGATGCCGGCGACGCTGCCCGTCACCTCCTCCTTCCGCTGCTCCGGCGTCAGCAGACGGTGGTTGGGATGGTCGAAACCGTGGGCGCCGATCGACACGCCCTCCGCCATCAGGTCGGTGATCTCGTCGCGGGTCAGGTAAGGCCGTTGCGTCGCCAGGAAGCCGGCCGTGTCGAACTCCAGCACGGTGGCGATCTCGTCCAGCACGGCGCGCTGGTGCCAGCTCACCTTCATGACGCCCGCGGCCGGATCGGCGGCTATGGCGCCGGCCCGCGCCAGGGTGGCGGCGCAGACGGCGCGGCGGGGATCGGCCTCGGGCAGCCGGCTCAGCCGCTCCGCCAGAAGGCTCGCCTTGTGCCGGTAGAACAGCGTCCCGTTGTCGAGGAAGTTCAGGTTGAGATACAGCGCCGGACGGATGCCCTTGCGGCGCAGGATGGGCATCGCCACCTCCGCGACCTCGCGCATGCCGTCGTCGAAGGTGACCAGCAGCGACGGCCGGCGGATCTCCGGCCCGCCCATGGCCGACCCGGTGACCGTGGGCAGGTCCGTCGGCTCGAAGTGCTTCAGGAGGAAATCAAGGTCCTCCGTGAACTCCTTGGGCGTGCGGGGGCGGTAGATGTGCTTCAGATGGTCCGGCACCGTGTCGCAGACGGCGTGGTAGACGACGGCCAGCACCGGGCTGCCATAGGCGTGATGGCAGGCGGTCCCCAACGGGTTGCGCAGCGTGTCCACCCACCGGAGCCGCCGGCCCAGCCCGCCACCGGAAATCACGTCGGCAACGCTCATTCATGTCCTCCCGCGGAGAAGAGTCAGAGGGCAGAGGGTCAGAGGGCGTCCGCGCCATCGGGAGCGAGGCGCTTGGGCTGCATCATGGCGCTGTGGATCCGGGCCATGGCCTGCGCCTCGGTCGGCGTGCGGACCAAGCGGTACAGCATCCTCTTCAGGCCCGGCGGCGTCAGCCGGAAGCCGATCTGAAGGGAGGCGGTCGCCAGGAACTCCGAGTTGGTCAGGAAGCCCGACCGCCAGCACCAGACCCGGAAGGCCCATTCGTTGACGGCGTAGCGCAGCCCGCCACGGCGGACGCGCTGGGCCATGCTGGTGCGGAAGAGGAGAAGCGCCTCCTGCACCGTCTCCATGCGCGCCCCGGCCTGGAGCAGGCGGACATACAGGTCGTAGTCCTCCAGATTGCCGAAGCAGGAGCGGTAGCCGCCGATGGCGGTCAGCGCCCGCCGCCGCACCATCATGGTGGGGTGCGACAGGACGCAGTGCCATTTCATGCCCTGGCTGATCTCTTCGTGCGTCTCCGGGCTGCGCTTCACGCAGGTGATGACGCCGGGGTCCTGCTCGAACTCCGCGTGCCAGGAGAAGGACGCGTCCAGCGCCCCCTGCTCGGCGAAGGCGCGCGCCTGCGTCTCGAAGCGGTGGGGCAGGCAGATGTCGTCGCTGTCCATGCGGGCCACCAGATAGCCCGTGCAATATTGCAGGCCATCGTTCAGCGCGCGGGCCAAGCCCCCCTGGTTGCGCCGCCGCACCACCACAAGCCGGCAGGCGTTGGACGCCTGATAGCGGGCGATGACCTTCTCCTGCTCCTCCCCGATCCGTCCATCGACCACCAGCACGCATTCGCGCGGGAGAAGCGTCTGGGTATAGACGCTCTCCAGCGCGGCCTGAAGGTTGTCCGCCTTCTCGCCGGCGTAGGTGGCCATAAGCACGCTGATCGATTGAGTGTCCCGACCGTCCCTCGGTCCGCTCACGTGATTCATACCTGGTCTCCACCCCTCTTGTCGTGGCGACGCGGACGGCGTCCGGCGGTCCAGTCCTCGGGCGATGCCGGAGAACCGGACCACGGACACCGCGGCCCAGGGAATGGAGGCGAGTGCGTGCCGCCCACAGCCCCGCGTCCGCGGCACGCGCGCGGAAGCGGTTTCGGCGTTCCTTCCCCGGTGGCCGTCGGTCCGGCGCCTCTGCGGCGCCGGCCGTCCCGTCCTTGTCGTCGTTTTCAGTGCCGTTCTTGCCCTGCCTCGTCCCTTTCCTGGTCGGTTCTGCGGGGGCCTCCCTCCGGTCCGCATCCCGGACGAGCACACCCCTGGCCGTCGTATCGGCCGGTGCCGATGCACGCATAGGCACGGAATAGGTCTGTGGACGCTATCAAAGGGCGGATGGCGGGTAAACCTACATAAAGTGCAAGATAAATATCCCCTTCGCAGCGTCCCAAAGGGAAAGCTGTCTGCCACTTTGGTCGATTGAGGAGAAAGTGGGGGATGCCGCGCGTCTATTGAAGAAATAACGGCTGACTGCCATGAAACGCAGGGAAACGCGGATGAATTCCAGCATCCAGCATTCCGCAGACCGGCAGCCTATTGTGCAATGCACAAGAAAATCGGGGCCATAGATGAGCCCGGAGGGTCCGCCTGGCCAATCTTTACGGCTTCGTGTCGGATCCGCCAGGCGGAAACGCCAACGCCCGGCCACAAGGGGCCGGGCGCGGACGTTGCCGAAGGGGCGGAACCGCCGATCGTCAGATGATCGGGTTGGCCTTGGAGACCGTGGAGATGGTGTTGTTGGTCACCGTCTGCTTGATGCTGTCGGCGATGTTGATCGCCGCACGGCCGTTGTTGTTGTAGAAGGTGTTGTCGTACAGGCTCAGCGTGATCGACCCGCTGCCCTTCAGGTGCTCCAGGATGCCGCCGTTGTTGTTGAAGATCTCGTTGCCGTAGATCTTGTAGGTGACGTTGGTGCTCTGGTTCTGGCCGATCGAGATGCCGACGTTCGAGTTGCCGTAGATCGTGTTGTTGTAGATCTCGGTGCTCGACTTGGCGAGGATGCCGGCGCCGCGCGGGTTCGAGTAGATCACGTTGTCGTGGATCTTCAGCGTGCTGTTGGCCTGGCTGTGGTCGTGGTACAGGCCATGCGACCGGCCGTCGCCGCCGCCGCTGCCGTTGTTGAAGATCGTGTTGCCGGCGATCTCGCCGCTCAGGATGCGGCCGTTCCAGCCCGAATACACCGCATCGGTCCGCCAGCCGTTGTCGCTGATGATGTTGTTGGTGAAGTACTGGTTGGCGTTGTCGGCGGAGTAGTGGACGAGGCCGTAACCGCCGTTGCCGTCGATCGTGGAATGATCGATGCGCAGGTTGTTGGACGTCCCGCTGATCACCACGCCCGAACCGCGGTTGTCGATGATCTGGGAGTTGGTGACCTTCACGTTGTTGGCGCCGCCGTTGAGCAGCAGGCCGGTGTCGTTCGAACCCGTCATCGTCAGGTTGTCGAACGTGATGTTGTCCTTGTTGTTCAGGCTGACCGCGAAGCTGGCGCCGCTCTTGGCCTTGATGACCGGATCGGCGCCGGTGCCGTAGGCGCCGTAGATGATCGGCTTGTCGGCGGTGCCGGAGGTCGAGACCAGCAGGCTGTCGGTCCAGGTCTCGCCGCGCTCGAACAGGACCAGCGAGCCGGCGGCGAAGTTGGTCGCGTTCACCTTGGCCAGCGACTTCCAGGCCTGGTTCGGGTTGTTGCCCGAGTTGCTGTCGTTGCCGTGCGTCGCGTCGATGTAGAAGACCTGCGAGGCCGGGGTCGCCGGGTAATCCGACGTGCCGCCGCTCGGGTTCGACGGGGCGGGCGGGGCCGTCGGCGTGGTCGGCGTGGTGGGGGTGGTCGGCGTGGTCGGCGTCGTGGTCGAGGAGGGGAAGAACTCCTTCGGCGCGGCGACGACCAGAGTGCCGTCCCACCACATGCCGGACTGGCCCTTGACCACGTCCTTACCGTCCAGCGCGCCCTTGTCATAGGTGACGGAGGCGTCGGTCGGATTGACGGCGTTGCCGTTGATGGTGATCTTGTTGACGATCAGGTTGCGGTCCTGACCGTTCGCCACGCCATCGTTGTCGTACTGGATCTGGACCTTGTGGGCCTGACCGGGGGCGATGTCGGCAGTGAAGCTGTAGTCCTTGGCGGCGGTGCCGGCGGAACCCTCGCCGATGACCTTGCCGTCCACCATCACCTTGAAGTGCGGGGCGACGCCGCCCGCCACGTTGCCGGCGGCGTTGACGACGATCTTCGTCGCACCGGTCACCGCCTCGGCCGTCGCGGCGGGGAAGAACTCCTTCGGCGCGGCAACGACCAGCGTGCCGTCCCACCACATGCCGGACTGGCCCTTGACCACGTCCTTGCCGTCCAGCGCGCCCTTGTCGTAGGTCACGGACGGGTCGGTCGCGTCGAGCGCGTGGCCGTTGATGGTGATCTTGTTGACGATCAGGTTGCGGTCCTGACCGTTCGCCACGCCGTCGTTGTCGTACTGGATCTGGATCTTGTGCGCCTGATCCGCCGTGACGTTGGCGTTGAAGGTGAAGTCCTTGGCGTCGGTGCCCGCGGAGCCTTCACCGATGACCTTGCCGTCCACCATCACCTTGAAGTGCGGGGCGATGCCGCCCGCCACGTTGCCGGCGGCGTTGATGACGATCTTCGTGGCGTTGTCCGCGGTCGCGGCGGCGTCGGCCAGGGCCAGCGGCTGCGCGCTCTGCAGGGCCTGCGCCTGGAGGAGGGAGGCCGGCGTCGCGAAGGGATCGGCGGTGGACACAGCGGTCTCGCTGATGGTCAGATGCGCCGTGTCGGCGCCGAGATCACCGGCGTAGTTGGTGTGGTCGGTCAGATCCTGATGATGAAGGTCGATACCCAGATCGTCCATGGTCTGCACTCTCTTGCTTGTGGGGACGCCACCACGTTGGGTGGCCAGCGGGGCCGGCACGCGGTCGGTGCGTCCCCTTCCTTTCGGTTAGCGTCATCGCCTTTTGGCTTACCCCTTAAGACTAGCGGCTTCGCTGTGGCCTTAAATGGGACGATTTTAGGATAATAAATCTCAAATGCGTGATATTTGGATCACAGTGAGGCTGATCCGCACTGGTGGCGCGCGGTCTGCCGCTGCAACCGCGGGGAAAAGCGTCGCCGTCACCCGCCGCGGCGACGGGACTGAACGGCGCGATGCGCAGCCAAGAATGGCGGGGCTGCGGACAAAAAGGAGGATGGTTCCGGAATCAGGCCATCCATTGACTCGGGTCAATCCGCCGGGGCCGGTCCGAGCGTAGCCTTCCTCCATGCATTGCTAAGGAGAAGGTGACATGGAGACGATGGTCTTTCTGGTGCTGGCGCTTCTGCTGACCGGCTTCCTGACGGCGCTGTCGGTGCTGGGCATGGCCACGCTGCACGCCACGGCGCGGGTCATTCTTCCGGCCCGCCGCTCGGCGGCTCCCGTCCGGGTGTCCTGACCGGGTGCCTATGTGACAGGTGTCAGAGGGGGAGGGGGCCGTCGTTCTTGACCTCCTCCATCACCGCGTAGGTGCGCGTCTCCCGGACGCCGGGCAGCGACAGCAGCACATCCCCCAGGAACCGCCGGTAGGCCGCCATGTCGGCCACCCGCGTCTTGACCAGATAGTCGAACCCGCCGGCCACCATGTGGCATTCCAGGACCTCCGGCGCGTGTCGGATGGCCTGGGCGAAGCGGTCGAACACGTCGGGCGTCGTCTTGTCGAGCAGCACCTCGACGAACACCATCAGCCCGAAGCCCAACCGGTGCGGATCGAGCCGCGCCGTGAACCCCGTGACATAGCCGTCCTTCAGCAACCGCCGCATCCGCTCGCCGGCGGTCGTGGGCGACAGGCCGACCCGCTCCGCCAGATCCACGGCGGAAATCCGCCCGTCCATCTGCAAAATCGCCAGGATGCGCCGGTCGGTCCGGTCAAGCTCCGTCATTTTCGCGCTCCATGCCGCCTTTAGCCGTTGATATCGCGGATGTGAGGCGAAAACAACCGTGGAGGCACGGCGGACTCCGCGATAGTCTGCGGATGCCGCAGTGGAACAAGCAAAACAAAGCGAACACGGCGGCCTTGAGAAGACGAATTGGATCGGGTGAGAGACACCGTGACCTTCGATATTGGCCCCAATGCCGCGGATGGCGCCGGATCGGCGCCGGGCGGCGGCACGATCCTTCTGCTGGGTGCCGGACGCATGGGCGGCGCCATGCTGCGCGGCTGGCTGGCGCAGGGCGTGCCGGCCGCCGCCATTGCGGTCGCCGACCCCAACCCCGCGCCGGATCTGGTCGAACTGGCCGCGCGGACCGGCGTCCGCGTGAATCCGGCGGACGGCGCCACGGTCGATACCGCCCCAGTCGATACCCTGGTGGTCGCGGTCAAGCCGCAGATGGTGGAGAGCGCCGCGACGGGCGTGCAGGCGATGCTGGCGCCGCACACGCTGGTGCTGTCGATCATGGCGGGCAAGACGCTGGCCGACCTGCGCCGCCTGTTCCCGGCGGCGGGCAGCGTGGTGCGGGCGATGCCGAACCTTCCGGCTGCGGTCGGCCGCGGCGCCACCGTCGCGGTCGCCGAAGCGGGCTGTCCGGCGGATCGCAAGGAGCGCGCCGCTTCCCTGCTGACCGCGGTGGGAAGCCTGGAATGGCTGGCCGACGAGGCGCTGGTCGACGCCGCCACGGCGCTGTCCGGCTCCGGCCCCGCCTATGTCTTCTACCTCGTGGAGTGCCTGACCCGCGCCGGGGTGGAGGTGGGGCTGCCCGCCGACGTGTCGGAGCGGCTGGCCCGCGCCACGGTCGAGGGGGCAGGGGCGCTGATGGGCGCCACCGGCCAGCCGGCGGCCGAACTGCGGGCCGGCGTGACCTCCCCCGGCGGGACCACGGCGGCCGGCCTTTCCAAGCTGATGGCCGATGACCACCTCCAGAATCTGTTGAACGCGACCCTGCGCGCGGCGGCCCAACGCGCCGCCGAACTGGGCGGAACCGGCCCGAAGGCCTGACCCGAAAGCCTGAGAAGCACACCCCTTTTCACCATCAGGAACCGGCTCGCCCCCGGCCTGCGGATTCGAGCGGACGACACCGATGAACAGCATGACCAACCCGACCGCCACCCGGGCCGCCACCCGGACCGCCACCCCGTCCGCCGCCTCCGGCCGCGCGGCGCCGTTCGCGGACTTCGCGCCGCCCATCCGTCCGGCGACCGAGCTGCGCGCCGCGATCACCGCCGCCTACCGCCGGCCCGAGCCGGAATGCCTGCCCTTCCTGTTCGAGCAGGCGTCGCTGCCGCCCGGCGTCATCACCGCGGCGGCGGCCACCGCCCGCAAGCTGATCACCGCCCTGCGCGCCAAGCCGCGGGGCCGCGGCGTCGAGGGGCTGATCCACGAATACAGCCTGTCGAGCCAGGAAGGCATGGCGCTGATGTGCCTGGCGGAGGCGCTGCTGCGCATCCCCGACCACGCCACGCGCGACGCGCTGATCCGTGACAAGATCGCCGGCGGCGACTGGCAGGCGCATCTCGGCAAGGGCGGCTCGATGTTCGTCAACGCCGCCACCTGGGGCCTGCTGATCACCGGCAAGCTGACCTCGGCGGGCGGCGAGCAGGCGCTGTCCTCCGCCCTGACGCGCCTGATCGCGCGCGGCGGCGAGCCGCTGATCCGCCGCGGCGTCGATTTCGCCATGCGCATGATGGGCGAGCAGTTCGTCACCGGCCAGACCATCCAGGAGGCGCTGACCAACGCCCGCCCGATGGAGGCCGAGGGCTTCCGCTACTCCTACGACATGCTGGGCGAGGCGGCGCTGACGGCGGAGGACGCCGCGCGCTACTACGCCGACTACGAGAACGCCATCCACGCCATCGGCAAGGCGTCGGCGGGGCGCGGCGTCTATGAGGGGCCGGGCATCTCCATCAAGCTGTCGGCGATCCACCCGCGCTATTCGCGCGCCCAGGCCGACCGGGTGATGGACGAGCTGCTGCCGCGCGTGAAGGCGCTGGCGCTGCTCGCCAAGGGCTACGACATCGGCCTGAACATCGACGCCGAGGAGGCCGACCGGCTGGAGCTGTCGCTCGACCTGATGGAATCGCTGTGCTTCGACCCGGATCTGGCGGGCTGGAACGGCATCGGCTTCGTCGTCCAGGCCTACGGCAAGCGCTGCCCCTACGTCATCGACTTCCTGGTCGATCTGGCGCGGCGCAGCGGCCACCGGCTGATGATCCGTCTGGTCAAGGGCGCCTATTGGGACAGCGAGATCAAGCGCGCCCAGCTCGACGGGCTGCCCGACTTCCCGGTCTACACGCGCAAGGTCTACACCGACGTCTCCTACGTCGCCTGCGCCCGCAAGCTGCTGGCCGCCCCGGACGCGGTGTTCCCGCAGTTCGCCACCCACAACGCCCAGACGCTCGCCACCATCTACGAGATGGCCGGCAACGACTTCCAGGTCGGCAAGTACGAGTTCCAGTGCCTGCACGGCATGGGCGAGCCGCTCTACAAGGAGGTCGTCGGCCCGCTGAAGCGGCCCTGCCGCATCTACGCGCCGGTCGGCACGCACGAGACGCTGCTGGCCTATCTGGTCCGCCGCCTGCTGGAGAACGGGGCCAACAGCTCCTTCGTCAACCGCATCGCCGACCCGGCGGTCCCGGTGGACGAGTTGGTCGCCGATCCGGTGGCGGTCGCCAGGGCCATCGCCCCGGTTGGCGCGCCGCACGCGCTGATCGCCCTGCCGCGGAACCTCTACGCGCCGGAGCGGGCGAACTCCGCCGGCATCGACCTGTCCGACGAGACGGAGCTGGCCCGCCTGTCCGCCGCCCTGTTGGCCAGCGCCGACATGACCTGGACCGCGGCACCGCTGCTGGCCGACGGCGAGCGGGCGGGGCAGGCCCAGCCGGTGCGCAACCCCGCCGACCGCCGCGACGTGGTCGGCTCGGTGACCGAGGCGAGCGAGGCCCTGGTGGCGGAGTCCTTCGGCCACGCCGTCGCGGCGGCGTCCGTCTGGGCCGCCACCCCGCCGGAGGAGCGCGCCGCCTGCCTGTTCCGCGCCGCCGACACGATGCAGGAGCGGATGCCGACCCTGCTCGGCCTGATCGTCCGCGAGGCCGGCAAGTCGCTGCCCAACGCCATCGCCGAGGTGCGGGAGGCCATCGACTTCCTGCGCTATTACGGGGCGCAGGCGCGCGACCGCTTCGACAACGCCACCCACCGCCCGCTGGGGCCGGTGGTCTGCATCAGCCCGTGGAACTTCCCGCTGGCCATCTTCTCCGGCCAGATCGCCGCGGCGCTGGCCGCCGGCAACCCGGTGCTGGCGAAGCCGGCCGAGGAAACCCCGCTGATCGCCGCCGAGGCCGTGCGCATCCTGCACGCGGCGGGCATCCCCGCCGGCGCGCTCCAGCTTCTCCCCGGCGCGGGGGAGGTCGGCGCCGCCCTGGTCGGGAACGAGGCGGTGCGCGGGGTGATGTTCACCGGCTCCACCGAGGTGGCGCGGCTGATCCAGCGCCAGCTCGCCGGGCGCCTGCTGCCGGACGGCGGGCCGATCCCGCTGATCGCCGAGACCGGCGGCCAGAACGCCATGATCGTGGACAGCTCCGCCCTGGCCGAGCAGGTGGTGGGCGACGTGATCGCGTCGGCCTTCGACAGCGCCGGCCAGCGCTGCTCCGCCCTGCGCATCCTCTGCCTGCAGGAGGACGTGGCCGACCGCACGCTCGCCATGCTGAAGGGCGCCATGCGGGAGCTGCGCATCGGCAACCCGGACCGGCTGGCCGTCGATGTCGGTCCGGTCATCAGCGAGGAGGCCCGCGCCACCATCACCGGCCACATCGAGGCGATGCGCGCCAAAGGCCGCAATGTGGAGTTCCTGCCGCTGCCCGCCGAGACGGCGGAGGGCACCTTCGTCGCCCCGACCGTGATCGAGATCGGCGGCATCCATGAGCTTGAGCGGGAGGTCTTCGGCCCGGTCCTGCACGTCGTCCGCTTCCACCGCGACGATCTGGACGCCCTGGTCGACTCCATCAACGCGACCGGCTACGGCCTGACCTTCGGCCTGCACACCCGCATCGACGCGACCATCGAGCGGGTCACCGAGCGGATCGGCGCCGGCAACGTCTACGTCAACCGCAACACCATCGGCGCGGTGGTCGGGGTGCAGCCCTTCGGCGGCCACGGCCTGTCGGGCACCGGCCCCAAGGCGGGCGGTCCGCTCTACCTCTCCCGCCTGCTCAGCCGCCGCCCCAAGGGCTGGCTGGAGTTCCGCGGGCCGGACGCGGCGCGCGCGGCGGGGCTGGCCTACGGCGAGTGGCTGCGCACCAAGGGCTTCACGGCGGAGGCGTCGCGCTGCGCCGGCTATGCGGCGCGCAGCGCCATCGGCGGCGGCGCGGAGCTGAACGGCCCGGTGGGCGAGCGCAACCTCTATGAGCTGCACGGGCGGGGCCGCGTCCTGCTTCTGCCGCAGACGCGGACGGGCCTGCTGCTCCAGCTCGGCGCGGTCCTGGCGACGGGCAACAGCGCGGCGGTGGACGCCCCGCCGGACTTGGCCGAGCTGCTGCGCGGCCTGCCCCCGGCGCTGGCCGCGCGGGTGCGGACCACGGCGGATTGGCGCGACGTCGGGCCGCTCGCCGCGGTCCTGGTGGAGGGCGACCGCGAGCGCGTGACCGCCGTCAACCGGCGCGTCGCGGAGCTGCCCGGCCCGATCCTGCTGGTTCAGGCGGCGACCGCCGAGGCTTTGGCGGCGGGGCGGGGCGAGGGCTACGACCTCGACCTGCTGCTGAACGAGCGGTCGGTCAGCGTCAACACCGCGGCGGCCGGCGGCAACGCCAGCCTCGTCGCCATGAGCTAACCTGGGAGCTGACGGCTTCGAACGGGTCGGGGTGGGCGGCGCGCCGCCTACCCCGCAACCTCGTGTTCAATCACCAGCTCTTCGTCGTCGATGCGCAGGAAGGATCCGACCTCCAGATCGCCACGCGCGATGGCGTCGTTGATGATGATCTGCGCCTCCGCGAGTGTGATCGTCCGGTCGTCAAAGAAAACCGGCCCGTCGGCGTGGCGGATGATCCTGAACGTTGCGGTGGTCATCCGGGTATTCTCCTTTGGCAATGCCCTTTGGTTAACCGGTGCGCGGCCCATTCGTCGCGAATCCCCCGATGCTCCCGCAGCGGAGCGGGCATGGAACGAAACACGAGGTGCGTCAATGGTCGGAATGTTCTATTTGCGGATAGTTGACCGAACGCGAACCAACGGGTAGCCAGGAGGTTGGGGGCACCGCAGCGCAAGGAGGATCATCAGGGTGAAAGACGACGCCGAACTCATCCGCCATCCGTTTTCCGAAGCACCGGACAATGGAACGGTCCGGGAGGTGGCGCCGGGTGTGCTGTGGCTGCGCCTGCCGCTGCCCTACGCGCTGGACCACGTCAACCTCTACCTCTTCGAGGAAGGGGACGGCTGGGCGCTGTTCGACACCGGGCTGGGCGACGACGTCAGCCGCGACTGCTGGGACCGGCTGCTGCGCGGCCCGCTGGGCGGCAAGCCGATCGTCCGGCTGGTGGTCAGCCACTTCCACCCCGACCATGTCGGTCTGGCCGGCTGGCTGCACGAGCGTTTCGCCCCGCCGCTGCACATGACCCAGAGCGAGTATTACTACGCCAAGCTTCTGCAACAAGGGCGCGATCCCCAGACGCTGGAGGCGCAGGAGACCTTCTACCAGACCGGGGGCCTGTCGCCCGACGAGATCCAGCAGATGCTCGGCCGCGGCCTCAGCTACCTGAACCGCACGACCGGGCTCGCCCCCAGCTTCGAGCGGATGATTCCCGGCCAGACCCTGCGGCTGGGCGAACGCGACTGGCGCATCCTGACCGGCGGCGGCCATTCGCCGGAGCAGGCGATGCTCTATTGCGCCGCCGACCGGCTGTTCCTCGCCGCCGATCAGGTCATCGCGCGCATCTCCCCCAACGTCAGCGTCTCGGCGATGCAGCCCAAGGCCGACCCGCTGGGGCTCTACCTCTCGTCGTTGGCGGCGATCCGCGAGGAGGTGGCGGCGGACTCGCTGGTCCTGTCCGGCCACAGGCTGCCCTTCTACGGCCTTGACCACCGCACCCGCGCGCTGGAGGCCCACCACGCCGACCGCTGCGCGCAGATCGCCGAGGCCTGCCGCGCCAAGCCGCTGAGCTGCGCGGAGCTGGTGCCGGTGCTGTTCCGCCGCGCGCTGGATTCCCACCAGCTGAGCTTCGCCTTCGGCGAGGCGCTGGCCCACATCAACCACATGGTCGGGCGGGGGGAATTGCGCGCCGAGACGCGCGCCGACGGGGTGCTGGCCTACCACAGCGCCTGATCCATCGGGTGGCGCCTCAGCGGCAGACGCGGTACGGCCCCATGTCGAGGTGGAAGTGGTCGCGGTGGGCCTCGTTGTAGTCGGGGCCCAGCACCGCGCGGAAGACCTCGCAGGCGCCGTCGCGGACCTCGCGCAGGAAGGCCCCCTTCCGTCCGTCTGCCGGACTCCAGTCGCCGGGCAGGGCGATGGTGGTGCCGTCGGCCAGAGTGAAGCCGGCGATGTCGAGGGCGTTGGCGGTGGCGTGCTCGCTGCGGCGCCCCTCCGCCCGGCCGTAGACGTTGCGGCAGGCGTAGCTCCCCAGATGCCGGACCCGCGTCACCCGCTGCCCGAAATGCCGCTGCGCCGCGGGCTGGAGCGTGTGCGTCTCGAACAGCATCCAGGCGGCGGCGAGCGGGCAGGTGACGGTGAAGCCGCTGTTGAAGGCCACCGCCGAGCGGCTGACCTGCACCGCGTCGGTCAGGCCGCAGTCGGGACCGGTCTGCCGGTCGGGCACCGCGCTGAAGCGCAGGCCCGCGGCGCCCAGAACGGCGTGGCACTGCCGGGGGGCGCCGTCCAGCCGGGACAGCTTGAGGCGGGTCAGCAGATTCGGGGCCTCCGCGATGTCCAGCGGCGCCCAGGGGTCGTAGCGGGGTGGAACCGTGACCATGCCCGTTCCCACCATCGCCGCCCCGCTTATGGCGGCCAGAAGCAGCAGGGCCGACGCCCAGCGCAAGAACCGTCCCATGCGTCTGCCAGATCTCCCCGTTGCGGCACCCCAGGCTGAACAGCGGGAACGGTCGCGTGGTTCGTTCCGGATCACATTCCCCCTAATTGCTTATGAACCGGCGGTGGGGGCGGCCTGTTGTCCAAGCGGCGGTTCATCCGTTCGTGCAATTGGACGGAGCGTGACTTCCATGCCACAGTTCCAGCGTTACCCTTCGTCACGCGGTGAGGGAGAGTCCGATGTCCGATGCACATGATGAAGTCCTGGCCATGCAGGGCCGGACCGAACGCGCGAATTCCACGATCCCGCTCACCGCTTCCTCCGCGCTGGCCTCCGCCGCCGCGCTGTTCCGGAAGATCGAAACGCCCCCGCCTCCGTCCCCGCCCGCCGAGGAGTGGATCGTCGGCGACGCCGGGGCCTTCGGCATCGGCGCCTACGGCCGTCTGCCCGCCGCGGCCCCCGCGGCGACGGTGGCGCCGGAGCTTCTGGCGCGGCGGGAGCTGGCGGCACGGCTCGATGGCGGGATGGCCGAGGACACCGCCGGCTGAGGGCAGGAGCGTCGGCTCAGCCGTCCTTGCGGTATAGGGCGACCAGCGCCGTGAGGACGGCCGGATCGTCGTAGCGGCCCAGGAACAGGTCGCCGATGGCCCGGCGCAGCAGGATGCTGATCCGGGCGCGGGCGCGGCCATGGACGGCGCCCTCCAGCCGGCGGCAGCGGTTGCACAGCAGGCGGACCCGCTCGACGGCCGAGCGGGTGATGCGCAGCGCCTCGACGCTGACCAGGATGTCGGTGGTGGCGGCGTATTCGGCGGCCTCCGGCCAGGGCACGCGGCGCCCGCGGCCGTCCCGCCACGTCTCGTCCGCCCCATCATACCAGCGCCCGTCGGGCAGGCAGCGCACAACGACCCCGTCGGGCCGCCCGCAGCAGCGGCAGCGCAGGTTTCCCGAGGTCTCCCCCACACGCACCGGGTCGAGATAGGGCGCACGGATCTGCATCCGGCTCCCGGAGCGTGTCTGCCTGCCCCGCATCGGCTGTTCCAGTTCCCGTCTTGAAATCCCCAACCGGGGGGAGGTCCCCGGCGGAACGGGGACGATGGCACGGAACGGCCGGTTCCGCGCGTGACTTCTGCGCGGATCAGGCCGCGAAGGGCATCAGGAACAATGTGACCGAGGCCAGCGTGAAGGCGGCCATGGAGCGGCGCCCCACGGCGACGGCGGCCTCGTCCTGCCCGCTCTCCTCCAGGCGCAGCGCCAGGAAGCCCTGGGCCATGCCCGACGCGAAGGTGATGATGTGGATGATCGCGAGGCCGGGCAGCGCGTCCAGCCCCAGCAGCAGGGTGACCGCGCCCAGCACCATGCCGTTGAAGGCGGCCTGCCGCAGGATCGGCTCCCAATGCTCGCGGGCGACGAAGGTTTCGACCATGTCCAGCGGATGGCCGTTCCGCTCGTCCGGATCGGTGTACAGGCTCATGGCTGGGCTCCACAGGCTTGGTGGGGCTCCGCCCGATGGCTACCAGGGCGGTGCGGTGTCAGGATCGGCGGATGCTGTCCGCCATCTTTTTGGCGACGGTCAGCAGGTCGCCGTCGGCCTTGTTGCCGGTGACGGTGTAGGCGACCAGCCCGGCTCGCCAGTAGACGAGCCGCAGGCTGTCCTGCACGACGGTGTGCAGGGTGCCGTCCTGCGCCGGACCTCCGGACGCGACGAACAGGGTCAGCAGTTCGCCGTCCGGTTCCCTGTAGAGAAACTGGAGAGCGGTGCCATGGTTCCATGGCACGATGCTGGCCCGGATCAGGGTCAGTTCCGGACCGATGGCGGGGAGCGCCACCGTCATGCCGCGGCCCTCCGGCAGCGGCACCTGGGCGGTCTGCGCCGGAACCGGCGTGACGTTCGTCTGGGGCGGCGACGGCTGCAGCGTGTTGAGCGCGACGGCCTTGGAATGCGCGTCCGCCGCCTCGTCCGCGAAGGCGGGGACATCATCGACCGCGCCGGCCAACTGCGGTCCGGCAGCCCCGCCCGACTGCACCCACACGGTCAGGCTCCATCCCCCCATGACCAGCAGCATCGCGGCGGCCAGCGGGGCGACCCGCCGGGAGAAACGGTCCATGTCCAGACGCCAGCGCAGGCGCCCGGCCAGCGTTTCGGTCTCCCGCACCGAGACGGCGGCCATCATGTCCAGCCCAAGCCTCAGCATCTCCTGCTGGTGCCGATACTCGTCGAGCTTGGCGGCCAGGGCCGGGTTGGCGGCCAACTGCGCTTCGAAGGCGGCGCGGCGGGCCGGCTCCATCTCGCCGTCCATGTAGAGATGGAGGTCGGCGTCCTGGTTGAGGCTGATGGGATCACCGCCCATGACTCACCTCACCGCCCGCAGGGCGGTCTGGGCGCGGTCGCGCTGGTCCATCTCCCGGTGGCCCATCTCCACACGCAGCGCCTCCCGGCCGCGGGCCAGCCGCGACATCAGCGTGCCGAGCGGGATGTCCAGCTGGCGGGCGGCCTCCTGGTAGCTCATCCCCTCCACGGCGACGAGGGTGAGGACGCGGCGCTGCTCGTCGGGAAGGGTTGAGAAGGCCTCGATGGTCCGCATCAGCTCCACATGGTCGGGCTGGTTGGGCGGCATCTGCCCGTAGGCCATCGCCTCGATGGCCGAGGCGCCGCGCGCCCGCACCTGCTCCCGCCGTACCCCGTTGACGTGGACGTTGTGCAGGATGCCGAACAGCCAGGACCGCAGGTCGCCGTTCGGCCGGAAGGTCCGGGAGCCGGAAATGGCGCGCACCAGCGTCTCCTGCACGAGATCCTCCGCGTCGTCGCGGTTGCGCGCCAGCGCGAGGGCGTAGCGGCGCAGGGAGCGCAGTTGATTCGACAGTTGATCGCGCAGGCTGAACGTCACGTCTCCACCCCGTGGACTGGATTTTCCCGAATTCCTGCTCCGTTTTCGTTTCGGGAGGCCCTTTTAATCCCGGGGCGGGACGCTTTCCGCGGTCAATCGTCGTCGTGGTCGCGGGAGGGCCGGTGCAGGGAGCCATCGGCGAGGATGATCTCGCTGGCCATCAGCCCGCCCTTGCGGACACGGCCGGTGACGGTGATGGGGGCGCCTTGCGCAATGCCTTCCGGCAGGACGCCGCGCATCCTGACATCCGTCCGCCCGCTGTCGTCCTGAACGGTCATCCAGTTGACGCCCACGGCGGCGACCGACCCGGAGACGGTGCCGCCCCCGGCCCGCAGCGCTTCGGCGATTGGCTGCGGCGAGGCAGCCTGGACCGTGCGGTGCCGCTCGCCGGCGTCGGCGGGGCCGGACAGCAGAAAGGCGGCAAAGGCCGCGGCCAGGACGGGGGCGGCCAGAAGGGGGAGGGTGGTGGAAGGGCGCATGATCCTGTCTCCATCGCAAGGGGCGGAAGGCCCGCCCGAACAGGAGGGATCATGGCAAGCCGCGGCTGAGCCTTGCCTGAACGGCGCGTTCAAGCGCGGTTCAGCAAGACCGATCACAATCCGCTTGATCGACGGGGATCGTCTATAAATTAGAGATATCTTATTTAAAGGGCTGATGAAGCCCATGTCGTCCAACGAGCCATCCATCGCGTCATCCACCGTGCCGCCGCTCGACCCCGCCCCGGCGTCGCCTTTCCCTGAGCGCATGCGCCCGCACGGATTGAAAGCGACAGCGTAAGGGTGTATGCGGCGCGTCGGGGTCCGTTCCGGCGGTTCCCCGCGTCTTCACCCGTCCGAAGGATGCCATGCGGTTCACGGTCCGCCCGGGTTGCCTGATGCTGGCGCTGCTGGGGGTTCTCTCCGCCGGGCTTCCCGCCCGGGCGGTGGAACCGCCGATCCGCGTCGGCGTGCTGGCCTACCGTGGCGGCGACCACGCCAACGCCGTCTGGGAACCGACCGTCCGCTATCTCGCGGACCGCTTTCCGCAGCGCGGGGCGGAGATGGTGCCGCTCGACCTGCCGGGCATGGACGCGGCGGTGGCCGCCGGCAGCGTCGATTTCGTGCTGACCAACACCGGCAATTATGTGGAGCTGGAGGCCCGCCACGGCGTCACGCGCATCGCCACGCTCCATTCCTCCCGCTCCGGCGCGTCGGGGGCGGCGGTGGGCTCCGCTCTGATCGTCCGGGCGGGGCGCGAGGATATCCAGACGCTTGCGGACCTGAAGGGCAAGACCGTGATGGCGGTGGACCCCGACGCCTTCGGCGGCTTCCAGGTTGCCTGGGGCGCGATGCTGACGGCCGGGGTCGATCCCTACGGCGATTTGAAGGAGCTGCGCTTCTCCGGATTTCCCGTGGACCGCGTCGCCTTCGCCGTCCGCGACGGGGAGGTGGACGCCGGCGTCCTGCGCGCCTGCGTGCTGGAGGAGTTGGCCCAGGAAGGCCGCCTCGACCGGGCGCAGTTCCAAGTCGTCGCCCCGCGGACGGAGCCGGGATTCGGCTGCGCCCTGTCCACCGGACTCTACCCCGACTGGCCGCTCGCCCGGCTGGCCAAAACGCCGGAGGATCTGGCGAAGGCGGTGGTGGTCGCGCTGTTCCAGATGCCCGACAGCCATCCTGCGGCTCTGGCCGGCGGCTACGAGGGCTGGACGGTGCCGCTGGACTACCAGCCGGTCCACGGCCTGTTCCGCAGCCTGCGCATCGGCCCCTACGAGCATCTGCGCGACGTCACCCTGCTCGACCTCGCGCGGGAGCACTGGCACTGGCTGGCGCTGGCCGCGCTGGCCCTGCTGTGGTGGGCGGTCCATTCGCTGCGGGTCGAGCATCTCATCAAGGTGCGCACCGCCGAATTGCGCGCGGCCAACCGCGAGCTGCGCCGCGAGATGGCCGAGCGCCGCCGCGCCGAGGACACCGCGCGGGAACGGCAGAAGGAGATGGACCATGTCGCCCGCCTCTCCATCCTCGGCGAGATGGCCAGCAACATCGCGCATGAGCTGAACCAGCCGCTGGGCGCCATCGCCAACTACGCGCGCGGCTGCACGCGGCGGCTGGAGGCCGGGGTGGGCAGCGCCGCGGAGTTCGCGGAGGCCTCCCGCGCCATCGCCGCCCAGGCCGACCGCGCGGGGCAGATCATCGCCCGCATCCGCGACTTCGTGCGCAAGCGCGCCGTCCAGCTGGAGCCGGCCGACGTCAACGGGGCGGTGGAGGCGGCGCTGCAGCTCTGCGAGGGGCGGGCGCGCAGCGGCAACATTCCGGTCATCCGCGAATTGGCCTCCGGCCTTCCGCCGGTCCTGGCCGACCGGGTGCAGATCGAACAGGTCGTCCTGAACCTCGTCAAGAACGCGCTGGACGCCATGGATGATGGCGCGGAGGAGGGCAGGGGCGTCACCGTGCGCACCGGCCTGGACGCGGAAGGGCGGGTGGAGATCGCCGTGGCCGACCGCGGGCACGGCCTGTCGGAGGACGCGCGGGCGCGGCTGTTCGATCCCTTCTT
This sequence comes from Azospirillum brasilense, assembly GCF_005222205.1. NCBI lineage: Bacteria > Pseudomonadati > Pseudomonadota > Alphaproteobacteria > Rhodospirillales > Azospirillaceae > Azospirillum > Azospirillum brasilense. The sequence goes on from NZ_CP032347.1 coordinate 807,935, forward strand.
CACCACCAAGCCGGGCGGCATGGGGCTGGGCCTGTCGATCTGCCGGACCATTGTGGAAAGCCATGGCGGCCATCTCTGGGCCACCGATCATCCGGGCGGAGGCACCGTCGTGCGCTTCGTCCTGCCCGCAGCGGAGGAGAAGGTCAATGCAGGCTGACGCGGCCCGCACCGTCTACGTGGTGGACGACGATCCGGCGATGCGCCATTCGCTGGGCTGGCTGATCGGCTCGCTGGGCGTGGCGGTGGAGTCCTTCGGCTCCGGCGAGGAGTTCCTGCGCGCCATGCGCGCCGACCAGCCCGGCTGCCTCGTCACCGACGTGCGGATGCCGGGGATGAGCGGCCTGGAGCTGCAGGACACGCTGGCCCGCGCCGGCTCCGTCCTGGCCGTCGTGGTCATCACCGGCCACGGCGACGTGCCGATGGCCGCCCGCGCCTTCCGCGCCGGGGCGGTGGACTTCATCGAGAAGCCCTTCAACGACCAGGTTCTGCTCGACCGGGTGCACGAGGCGCTGGAAACGTCCCGGCGGGCGTGGGAGGCGCAGGCGCGCAAGGCCCATGTCCGCGCCCTGCTGGCCCGCCTGACCCCGCGGGAGCGGCAGGTCGCCGATCTGGTGGTGCAGGGCAAGCCGAACAAGGTCATCGCGGCGGAGATCAACCTCAGCCTGAAGACGGTGGAGGTTCATCGCCACAACGTCATGGACAAGCTGGAGGTCGCCTCCGTCTCCGACCTGACCCGCCTACTCTTGGAAGCGGAGTAGCGCTCAGACGGCCGCCATCGCCTGCCGCACCCAGCCAAGCAGGGCCGGCAGCGGCATCGCCCCCGCGGTGCGCGCCACCTCGCGTCCGTGATGGACCAGCACGAGGGTCGGAATGCTGCGCACGCCGAAGCGGGCGGCCAGATCGGGTGCGGCCTCGGTGTCCACCTTGGCGAGGCGGACATGGGGCTCAAGCTGGCCGGCGGCCTGCTCGAAGACCGGCGCCATCATCCGGCACGGCCCACACCACTCCGCCCAGAAGTCGATGAGCAGCGGCAGGTCGCTGCGCTCCGCCTGGGCGGTGAAGCGGGCGGCGGTCAAAGCGATGGGCTTCCCCTGGAACAGCGGCTGGCCGCAGCGGCCACATTTGCCGGCGCCGGGCTGGTCGAGGCGTCCGCGCGGCATGCGGTTCAGGGTGTCGCAGCTCGGGCAGGCGACGTGCAGAAGATCGGACATGGCGCGGCTTCCCTCCGGGACGGGCAACTTTATGAGCGTGATCTAATGCAGCGTTCATGAAGCGCAAGAGGCCGCCGGCGCCGGGCAGGGCTGAGGTCGGCGCCCCTTATCATTGTGGGGTCAAGCGGTCGGCACGACCGAGGGATGCGCGCCTTCGGCATTGCGGTGGGCGGCACGCTGTTCCTAGAATGCCGGCCCATGGCCGCTGTCCCAGGAGGGAGCAGCCACGTCCTTCCGCCCAAGCCCTTCCGCAGAACCGCGATTTCGAATGAAGCCTTCCTTTTCGTCCGCCTCCGCCGCCGGCTGCTCCTCCATGGACGATCCCGGCCCCGCCCTGGCGCGCGCGCGGGCGCTGACGGCGGGATGGGGGGCCGGGGCGCGGGCGCTGTCCGCTCTGCCCGCCGCCGTGGTCCCGGCGCCCTATCGGACGCTGCTCGACCACGACCGCGGCATGACCGCCGTCCTGTCGGAGCGGTGGGGCGAGCCGGTGGGCGTGCGGGTGCTGCGCCAGTGGACGGAGCCGGACGGCACGGCGCTGTGGCGCGACATCGCGCTGACCATCGGGCCGGACGCTCTGCCGGTGGAGCTGGCGAGCATCCGCATCGCCCTCGGCGGCTTTCCCGCGGCCTTCGCCGAGCAGCTTCGCGAAGGGACCGAGCCCTTCGGCCGCCTGCTGGCGCGGAACGGTGTTGCCTTCTCGGTGGAGGTGCTGGGCCTGCTGACCGCTCCCGCCGACCATGTCTGGGCCGCGGAGGGGCGCGTGTCGCCCGGAGCCGCGCTGTACGGACGCATTGGGCGGCTGGTGCGGGCGGACGGCTGGACCATCGCGGAAACGGTGGAACTGCTTCCCCGCGCCTGACGCCGAACGGGGTGCCATCCGGCGGAGCATCTGCTAAATCTGCAAGACCGTCCACCCCCTCCCCAACGGTGACCATGACCGCCCCGCATCTCCCCTATCTGTCGCAGTTCTCGCTGGAAGGCCGGGTGGCGCTGGTCACCGGCTCCGGGCGCGGGCTGGGTCTGGAAATCGCCCGCGCCATGGCCGGGTCCGGCGCCCATGTGCTGCTGAACGGGCGCGACGCCGCGCGGCTGGAGCCGCTGGCCGAGGCCATCGCCGCGGCCGGCGGGCGGGCCTCCGTGCTGGCCTTCGACGTGGCCGACCGCGGTGCGGTGCGGGACGCCTTCGCGCGGATCGCGCAGGATCATGGGCGGCTGGACGTGCTGGTCCAGAATGTCGGGCAGCGCAACCGCAAGCCGTTGACCGACTTCGCGGACGAGGAGATCAGCGACCTGCTCAACGTCGATCTGGCCGCCGGCCTGATCCTGGCGCGGGAAGCGGCGCGGCTGATGCTGCCCCAGGGCTTCGGGCGGCTGATCACGGTGACCTCCATCTCCGGGCAGATCGCCCGCGCCAACGACGCGGTCTACGCCGCCGCGAAGGCCGGGCTGGCCGGCATGGTGCGGGCGCTCGCCGCCGAGTACGGCGCAAAGGGCCTGACCAGCAACGCCATCGCGCCGGGCTTCTTCGCGACGGAGACCAACGCCGGCATCACCGGCAACCCGGCCCTGTCCGCCTATTTCGAGGGGCGCACCCCGATGGGGCGCTGGGGCCGACCGGAGGAGATCGCCGGGGCCGCGGTGTTCCTGGCCTCGCCCGCCGCGTCCTACGTCAATGGGCATGTGTTGGTGGTGGACGGCGGCGCCACCATTCTCATGTAAGGCCGGTCTTAAAGGAAGCTCCGCCGCCATGCTGGCGATCCCCTTGTCATGCGCCGATCCGGCGGAGGCTTTCCGCGCCCTGTCCGGACAGCCGTGGTCGATGCTGCTCGACAGCGCCGCCCCACACCCGGCCCATGGCCGCTACAGCTACATCGCGGCGGAGCCCGTCCGCACCCTGGAGTCGCTGGACGGGCGGGCGCATCTCGACGGCCGTCCAGTGGACGGCGACCCCTTCGCCGTGCTGGCGGCGGAGCTGGCGCGCCACGCCCGGCCCGAGGGTCCGCCGGGGCCCGCGCCCTTTTGCGGCGGGGCGGTCGGCTTCATCGGCTACGAGGCGGGGCTGCGGCTGGAGCGCATCCGTTCGCGCCACGCCAACCCCGGCGGCCAGCCGGAGATGGCCTTCGGCTTCTACGACGCGGTGGCCGCCTTCGACCATGCGGAGCGCCGCGCCTGGGTGATCGCCGCCCGCCCGGAGGCCGAGGGCCGTGCCCGCGCCCTGGCGGCCCGGCTGGAGGGCGGCGGAGCGTCCCCCCTCGGCCCCGTCCCGGCCGCCCCCTGGCGGAGCGAGCTGGACCGCGACGACTATCTGGCGCGGGTGGAGCGGGTGCTGGAGTACATCCGGGCCGGCGACATCTATCAGGCCAACTTCACGCAGCGCTTCCTGGCCGAGCGGCGCGACGGGCTGGACAGCTACGCGCTGTACCGGCGGCTGCGCGCGATCAGCCCGGCCCCCTTCGCCGCCTATCTGGACTGCGGTCCGCGCCTGCGAATCGCCAGCGCCTCGCCGGAGCGCTTCATCCGCCTCAGCGCCGCCGGGGAGGTGGAGACCCGCCCGATCAAGGGCACCCGCCCGCGCTACGCCGACCCCAGCGCGGACGCCGCCGCCGCCGCTGAGCTGGTGGCCAGCATCAAGGACCGGGCGGAAAACCTGATGATCACCGACCTGCTGCGCAACGACCTCGGCCGGGTGTCGCGGATCGGCAGCGTGCGGGTGCCGACGCTCTACGGGCTGGAGAGCTTCGCCAGCGTCCATCACCTCGTCTCGGTGGTCACGGCGCGGCTGCGGCCCGGCCTGGGGGCGGTGGATCTGCTGCGGGCGGCGCTGCCCGGCGGCTCGATCACCGGGGCGCCCAAGATCCGCGCCATGCAGATCATCGACGAGCTGGAGGTGGCGCGGCGCGGCGCCTATTGCGGCTCCGTCGCTTGGCTCGGTTTCGACGGCGCGATGGACAGCAGCATCGTCATCCGCACCCTGTCGATCACGCCGGACACGGTGATCGCCCAGGCCGGCGGCGGCATCGTCGCCGATTCCGACCCGGCGGACGAGCATGAGGAGATGATGGTCAAGATCCGCGCCCAGCTCCGCGCGCTGCAGGAGGAGCGGGCATGAGCCCGGGCATGAACGTCGTCTGGCTGAACGGGCGCCTGCTGCCGGCGGAGGAGGCGCGCATCGACCCGGCGGACCGCGGCTTCACGCTGGGCGACGGGCTGTTCGAAACGATCCGGGTGGCCGGCGGCACCGCCCGCCATCTCGGCCGGCATCTCGACCGGCTGGCGGACGGCGCGGCGCTGCTCGGCCTGCCGCTTCCCCACGGCGCCACGGCGCTGGCCGACGCCGCAGCCGCGCTGATCGCGGCGCAGGACCAAGCGGATGGCGGGGTGGAGGGCGTGCTGCGGATCACGCTGACACGGGGCACCGGAGCGCGCGGCGTGCTGCCCCCGGCGGACGCCGTGCCGACTCTGCTGATGACGCTGGCCCCCGCGCCGCCGCCCGCCGGCCCGGTGGAGGCGGCCATCGCCCGCAGCACCCGGCGCAACGAGCATTCGCCGCTGTCGCGCGTGAAGTCGCTGAACTACCTGGACTCCATCCTCGCCCGGCGGGAGGCGGCGACGCGCGGCGCGGGAGAGGCGCTCCTGCTCAACGGCGCGGGCCGTCTGGCCGAATCCAGCGTGGCGAACCTGTTCGTCGTCCGGGACGGGCGCCTGCTGACCCCGCCGGTCGCCGAAGGCGCCCTGCCGGGCATCCGCCGCGCGCTGATCCTGGAACGGAGCGATGCCGGGGAGGCGCCGCTTGACGTCGCCGATCTGCTGGGGGCCGAGGAGGCTTTCCTGACCAACAGCCTGGGCCTGCGGCCGCTGCTGCGCGTCGACGGGCAGGCCATCGGCGCCGGAACCGTGGGGCCGGTGACCGCCGCCCTGCTGAAGGACATTGCGGCAGAGTAGAGCGCCCGCTTACGGGCGGAGGTAGGACCAGCCCTCTTCCTGAAGCTGCATCAGGCGGACGACGCCAGAGGGCACCAGCTTGGCTTCCGGCACCATGGGGACCTCGCCCTGTTCGACGCGGATCATGCCGTTGCGGGTGTTCTCGCAGGCGGAGTAGGTCAGGGTCGGCAGGCTGCCCTTCAGCGACGCCAGCCGGTCCTTCACCGGCGAGCGGTCGGCGCGCAGCATGTGCAGGCCGGGGCCGAAGGTGACCAGTTCGACCTCCACCGTTTCGCCGATGGCCTTGTAGTATTCGATGATGTTCTTGACGTTGTTCAGCGCCATGTTCATCAGCGCCGGGTCGTTGCTGCTGACCTGGATGGCGACGCGGTGGACGCCGGGCTGGTCCGCCGCGGCCTTCCGTCCCGGCATGGCGGCGGTCATCCCGGCGAATCCGGCCAGGGCCAGCGCCGCCCGGCGCGTGGAACGCATCGCCATGTCATCCTCCCTTCCGCTGTGGGGGCATCCACAGTCCTAGCACAATGACCCTGGCCGCCGCTTGTTCCCGAAGGGAGAGGGGACGCGACGGAAGGGGGAGGCGGTCAGCGGCGCCGGGCGTGCCGGGCGGCCTGGACCATCATCATCTCCCCGACATTTTCGGGCGTCACCAGACCGACCAGCCGTCCGTTTCCGTCATCGACGCCGATCGCGGGCAGGCTTTTCTCCTGCATCAGCCGCAGCGCCTCCTCCAGCTTGCCGTGCCGGTGGATCACGGGGATGTCGGGGCGCATCACCTCCAGCACCGGCGTGTCCGGGCCGCGGTCGCGCAGGGCGCGGATCAGGTCGTCGCGGGTCAGCACGCCGCGCAGCGTGCCGGCGCCGTCCACCACGGGAAACTCGTGCTGGGTCGTCCGGATCAGGCATTGCACCGCGTCCTCCAGCACGCCGGAGGGCGGCAGCGTCTCGAAGCGGGTGACCATGGCGTCCGAGACGACCACGCCGTGGGTGATCTCGCGCATCTGCACCGCGTGCGCCTCCGACGAGGCGCCCAGATAGACGAACAGCGCGATGAACAGCAGCATCGGGTTGCCGAACAGGCCGAGCAGTCCCAGCCCGATGGCCAGCGCCTGCCCGACCGAGGCCGCCACCTGGGTGCCGCGGACATAGCCCATGCGGCTCGCCAGCACCGCCCGCAGCACGCGCCCGCCGTCCATGGGGAAGGCCGGGATCAGGTTGAACAACGCCAGGAATAGGTTGACCACGGCCAGCCGGGACAGCACGTCGATTCCGGCGTTCCGCACCTCCGCCGCGCCGGCCGGCACGAAGCCGCCGAGCGCGGCGTAGAGCAGGGCGGCGATCACCAGATTCACCGCCGGTCCGGCCAGCGCCACCACCAGCTCCTGCGACGGCTTCTCCGGCAACCGTTCCAGCCGGGCCACCCCGCCGATCGGCAGCAGCGTGATGTCCGGCGTGCGCACACCGTAGCGCCGGGCGGCGAAGACGTGCCCGAACTCGTGCAGCAGCACGCAGAGGAACAGCAGCGAAAGGAAGACCACCCCCTCCAGAGCCGCAGGCCAGCCGCCCTGCGCGTGGTAGGCGGCGCCGATCCACAGGAGAAACAGGAAGAAGGTGACGTGGATGCGGATCACCGTGCCCTTCATGGTGCCGATGGGGATCGACCAGCTCATCCCGACCTCGCCTCGCGCTGTGACCGTCGTTCGACGGAGTCCTTATGTGGTGTCGCGCGGCGTGCGGCGTCATGGGCCTATCGGAGGAAGGGCTGGCCGTTGGAGGGCTGGGGCCGGCCCAGCCCTCCAACGGCCTTATACGCTCGACGGTGTTACAGGCCCCAGACGACGGTGTTGAACCAGTAATCCGTGCCGCTTAGGTTCAGATACTCGATGCGGCCGCTGCCGGCGGCGCTGCCGCTCCAGAAGTCGTCGATGATGATGTACTCGCTGATGGTGCCGTCGGCGGCGTCGGCCTTGGTGAAGAACAGAAGGTCGTTGGAATCGCCACCGAAGGTGCTGGCCCTGTAGTATTCGAGCTGGTTGGGCGCCGTGGGGCCGTTCAAGCGGAGCCGGTCGTAGTCGCCGTGCGAATCCGAGATGAGATCGATGCCGTCCGAATTGCAGGTGTAGAGGTAGTTGTCGCTGTCGTAGCCACCGTAAAGGACATCGTTGCCGGCTCCGCCCGCCAGGACGTCCAGGCCGACATCCGAGCCGTAATCCCCGAACAGAGTGTCGTTGCCGGCCCCACCGTACAGCGTGTCGTTGTTGTTCCCGCCGTAGAGGAAGTCGTCCCCAGTCTCACCGCTCAGAAGATCGTTGTTGTCGTTGCCGTACAGCGTGTCGGCCCCGGTGCCGCCGTACAGGCTGTCGTTTCCGAAGCTGCCGTACAGCGTGTCGTTTCCGTCGCCACCGTCAATATAATCGGCGTCGGTGTTGCCCAGGATATCGTCGTTCCCGCCCTGTCCGAACAGCATGTTCGGTCCCGAAGGAGCGTCATAGATGTCATTCCCGGAAGTTCCGTACCAGGTCGTCATCGCAAGTTTCTCCAATTTATTAGCCGTATACGGCATATCTTTTTCGCCATCGGCGTGCATTGAAGTCAATGGAGCGGATTTCGAAACCGGTTACCCTTGTATAAATTTGATAGCAAATGCATCCAAGCGAGTGTTAATTAGCGAAATATCAACCATGGAAACCTTTGATATGTCTTGATCGGCTCATGATTAGTTATCTAACTAATGGAAAGCGTCATTTTGACGCGTCCATTCGGCGTTTTTGTTGCCGCTGACGGGGATTGTTTCTTCGTCCTGGATGAATTCACTTGGCGGGAGAGATCCAGCCGCGAACGCCTGAGAATCGCGCAGACGACCGCGAAGCTGACGACGCAGAGGGCGGGTGGGGGCGCGGGGACCAACGCGCGGGCAACCGGCTTGCGCCGCGACCGTTCACGGGAAGGACGCAGCCGGTGCTCAGTCTGCGATTACACCGCCTTCAAGTAACGGACCGGCCGGCCGGGGGACAGGGCCTCCGCCGCGCGGACGATGGCCTGGGCGTCGATGCCGTGATGGCGGTAGAGGTCGGCGATGGTGCCGGTCTGGCCGAAATGCTCGACCCCCAGCGCCCGCGTGCGGTGGCCTTGGACCGAGCCCAGCCAGCCCAGACCCGCCGGGTGCCCGTCCTGCACCGTCACCAGCGCGCAATGGGGCGGCACGCCCTCCAGCAGCCGTTCGACGTGGGAGCGCGCGTGGGGCTTGCCGCGCTCGCGCGCCCGCTGCGCGGCGCTCCAGCCGGCGTGCAGCCGGTCGGCGGAGGTGACGGCCAATAGCCCGACGTCGCGGCGGTCCTCGCCGAGCATGCCCACCGCCTCGATGGCCTCCGGCGCCACCACGCCGCTGTAGGCGACCACCACCTGGGCGTTCGGCCCGGGACGACGCAGCCAATAGGCGCCCTGGACGATGCCGTTCTCCAGCTCCGCGTCCATGGTGCGGACCGGCTGCTCCAGCACGCGGGAGGACAGGCGCAGATAGACCGAGCCGCCGGTCTCGTCGCGCAGCCAGTTGCGCTCGTCCGGCTCGCCCTCGCCCTCCCGCTGCATGTAATCGAAGGCCCAGCGCATGGTGACGGCCAGCTCATCGGCGAAGGCCGGCTCGAAGCAGGCCAGCCCGTCCTGGGCCATGCCGACCAGCGGGGTGGCGATGGATTGGTGCGCCCCGCCCTCCGGGGCCAGTGTCACGCCGGACGGGGTCGCCACCAGCAGGAACCGCGCGTCCTGATAGCAGGCGTAGTTCATCTGGTCCGCCGCCCGCATGACGAAAGGGTCGTAGACGGTGCCGATGGGCAGCAGCCGCTCGCCGAACAGCGAATGCGACAGGCCGAGCGCCGACAACAGGATGAACAGGTTGGACTCGGCGATGCCCAGCTCGAAATGCTGGCCGTCGGGCGAGAAGTCCCATGTGTAGGTGGAGGGGATGCGCTCCTTCTTGAACAGGTCGGCCAGAGCGCTCTTGGCGAACAGGCCGCGGCGGTTCACCCAGGCGCCGAGGTTGGTGGAGACCGTCACGTCCGGCGCGGTCGTCACGATGCGCTCCGCCAGCTCCGTCTTCTCGCGCCCTAGCTCGTTCAGGATCAGGCCGAAGGCCGCCTGGGTGGACAGCGCCTTCTGTGACGGGGCCGCCAGAGCCGCCGGCACCGGGACCGCCGCCGCGTCATGGCGCCGCCGTCCCTTGGCCGCGAAGGGCACGCGCTTCAGGAAGGCGTCCAGTTCCGCCGCCGGCCGGCCCAGCCCTTCGAAGCGGTCCCACTCATGGCCCGGACGGACGGCGTTGGCGGCGCGGAACGCCTCCATCTGCGCCGGGGTCATCAGGCCGGAATGGTTGTCCTTGTGCCCGGCCAGCGGCAGCCCGGCGCCCTTGATGGTGTAGGCGATGAAGCAGACCGGCCGGTCGTGCGTGCGCGCCTGGGCGAAGGCGTCGAGCAGCGAAGGCAGGTCGTGGCCGCCGAGATTGCCCATCAGAAGGGCCAGCTCCTCGTCGCTGCGGCGCTCGATCAGGCGGGTGACCGGCCCCTGGTCGCCCAGATCGTCGAGCAGCCGCTTCCGCCACGCCGCCCCGCCCTGGTAGGTCAGCGCGGAATAGAGCTGGTTCGGGCAGTGGTCGATCCAGTCGCGCAGGCGCTGGCCGCCCTCCTCCTGGAAGGCCGCCTGCATCAGCGCGCCGTATTTCAGGATCACCACGTCCCAGCCGAAGGCGCGGAAGATGTTCTCCAGCCGCTCCCACAGCCCCTCGCGGATCACCGCGTCCAGGCTCTGGCGGTTGTAGTCGACGATCCACCAGGTGTTGCGCAGCCCGTGCTTCCAGCCCTCCTGAAGCGCTTCGAAGATGTTGCCCTCGTCCATCTCGGCGTCGCCGACCAGCGACACCATGCGCCCCTCGGGCCGGTCCTTCGCCCAGCCCTTGGCCTTCACATAGTCCTGGACCAGCGAGGCGAAGAGCGTCTGCGCCACCCCCAGCCCGACCGAGCCGGTGGAGAAGTCCACGTCGTCCACGTCCTTGGTCCGCGACGGGTAGGACTGGGCGCCCTTGAAGCCGCGGAAATTCTCCAGATTGCCGCGCGTCTGGTTGCCCAGCAGATACTGGATGGCGTGGAAGATCGGGCTGGCGTGCGGCTTCACCGCCACCCGGTCCTCCGGACGCAGGGCCTGGAAGTAGAGCGCCGTCATGATCGTCGCCAGCGAGGCCGAGGACGCCTGATGCCCGCCGATCTTCAGCCCGTCCTGGTTGGGGCGGACGTGATTGGCGTTGTGGATCGTCCAGGACGCGAGCCAGAGAACCTTGCGCTCCAGCTCGCGCAGGCAGGCGAGGTCGGCGTGGTTCGGAACGGTCGCGTCCATGTCTGTTCCCCTTTCAACGGAACGGCGGTCGATGATTGGTGAAGCCTATCATTTGTGCCGCGGCAGGCGTTTGCAAAGTGGCGCCGGAAACCGCGCCGGATTAGCATTGGATTGCGCAGAAGCCTTTCAGACAGCATGAAATGCCAAAAATCAAACTCGACCGCATCGACCGGAAGATCCTGGCCCTGCTCCAGCAGGACGGGCGGATGCCCAACAACGAGTTGGCGGAGCGCGTCGGCCTGTCGCCGTCCCCCTGTCTGCGTCGGGTCAAGGCGCTGGAAGACGCGGGCGTCATCGCCCGCCACGTCGCTCTGGTCGATCCCGCCGCGGTCGATCTTCCGGTGAATGTCTTCGTCAGCGTCAGCCTGGAACGGCAGGTGGAGGAGCGGATCGACGCCTTCGAGGCCGCGGTGATGGCGCTGCCGGAGGTGATGGAATGCTATCTGATGACCGGCGACGCCGATTACCTGCTGCGCGTGGTGGTCCCCGACCTCGCCAGCTACGAGCGCTTCCTGAAGGAGCATCTGACGCGGATTTCAGGGGTCGCCAACATCCGGTCGAGCTTCGCGCTGAAGCAGGTGCGCTACCGCACGGCCCTACCGCTGGGCCATTTGGCGGAGTGACCAGGACGGTCATGAATCCATAGGGATCTAAGCATTCATGCCAAGATTATTGGTTAGGTTTCTAACTATATTCTATGACGTTGATCAGTTGCATAAGTCGTTCTATCATTTCATTAAGTTCCAAGGCTGCGACTTGATGGGGATAGGATGTCAAACATTTCCTTGAGCGGCGCGATCCCTTCAGCGTCGGCACATCCGACGATGCCCTCCAAGCCGCCGGTAAGCCGGACCAAGGAGAGCGAAGCCAGCAACGGCGGCGGGAAGGCCGACCATGTGGACTTGAGCCCGTTGGCATCGGCCTTGAAGGGCGACGCACTTTCGCTGTTCGGCAAGTTGTCGTCTGAGGACCGAAGCGCATTGGGTCTCTTCGTTTCGTCCGGCCAAATGTCGGCCGACGAAATGAACGATGCGCTTTCGGGAAAACTGAAGGAAACCCGCAGCCGGACGTTTTGGAAAGGCGCCATCGAAGCGGGCGTCGGGCAGGAAACCGACAAACAGAAGAAGATCAGAACACTTTCGGAGAGCATCGAGGCGCGGATGTCCGCCATCGATAAGATCGCCGGCTCGGGGTTGCGTCTGGATCAGGCGGTCGCGATCTCGAACGAGTTGCGAGGCGCGATGCGGGAACGCAGTTCATTGATGGGTCAGACGGACGATGGCGCAACCACGGTGAGGTTGACCGCGGATTTTGCCTTGAACAAGCTGGCGCGGACCGACTCGGAACGCGCGGCGGGAGCCAAACTGTCCGCTCTGGGCTTCAAGTCCGAAAGCTTCGATCAGGTGTTGAAGGACACGGCGGAAAAGGACATCGCTTCCATGTGAGCGTATGCGCGCTGTGACAACCGTGGTCCGTCGGCCGCAACCCTGCTTTCAATATGTTCAACATCCCATCGTCCGGACCGCTCATGACGTTCGCGATGGAAGACCTGCGCCGCTTTTTGCCATAAAGAGTATTGGAACAGGGGCGATCGGCGAAATTTCCCGCTGACAGACCCCGACCAACAGGCGAAGGCATGGGGAAGCAGGACGGGATGATGGACTGGGACAAGTTGCGGGTGTTCCACGCTGTGGCCGAGGCCGGCAGCTTCACCCACGCGGGCGAGGCCCTCAACCTCAGCCAATCGGCGGTCAGCCGGCAGATCAGCGCGCTGGAGGACAGCCTCGGCGTTCCACTGTTCCACCGCCACGCCCGCGGCCTGATCCTGACCGAGCAGGGCGAGTTGCTGAACCACGCGGCGCGCGACATCTTCGCCAAGCTGTCGATGACCCAGGCGATGCTGAGCGAGAGCAAGGACGCCGCCAAGGGGCCGCTGAAGGTGACGGCCACGGCGGCCTTCGGCTCGACGTGGCTGACTCCGCGCATCGGGGAATTCCTGGCGCTCTACCCGGACATCCAGCTCACCCTGCTGATCACAGACACGGAGCTGGATCTGGGCATGCGCGAGGCCGACGTGGCGATCCGCGTCAGCCCGCCGCGCCAGCCGGACCTGATCCAGCGGCACCTGATGACCTTCCGCTCCCACCTCTACGCGCACCGCCGGTACCTGGACCGCAAGGGAGAACCGCAGACGGTGGGCGATCTCGCCTCCCACGATCTGGTGACCTATCCGCAGGAGTTGCGCGCGCCTTTCGCCAACACCCACTGGCTGCGCGATCTGGTGACCGACCCGGTGGCCCGCGACCGGACGGTCCTTCAGGTCAACAACCTGTACGCAATCTTCCGCGCCGTCGAGAGCGGGCTGGGCATAGGCTCGCTGCCCGACTATCTGGTGACCGGTTTGAATGACATCGTGCGGGTGCTGCCGGACCAGTCCGGGTCGAAGGTGGACGCCTTCTTCGTCTATCCGGAGGAGCTGCGCCATTCCAAGCGCATCGCGGTCTTCCGCGACTTTCTGGTCAAGAGGGTTGCGGAAAGCCAGTTCTAATTCCCGTTCGACGGGTTGACGGACGGGGCGCGGCGCCGGACAGGGCCGCGCCCTTTGTTTTTTTGCGCCATCCAGCATGCGACATAGTGTCGGTCAGGACGGCACGGCCGACTTCGCGCTTGCGCGCTAAACTGATATATTAATATATGCCGCACATGCGGAGCCCACCGTGTGTCGGCGCTCAAAGCCTGGGCCCCATCCAATAATCGCAATCGCCAGGAGTTTCCCGGAAGGGAAAGGCGTGCGCCCATGCCTGCCGATGAACAGGCAAGTGAGGAAGTCATGAAGATAGTGCGTGGTCTGCGATGGAAAGTTCTGGCGCTCATCATGCTGGGGACGATCATCAATTACATCGACCGCAACACACTGGGCATCCTGGCGCCGATGCTCAAGGAACAACTGCACTTCACGACGGAGCAGTATTCCTACATCGTCAGCGTGTTCCAGCTCTGCTACAGCCTGATGCAGCCGATCGCCGGCTATGTGACCGACCTCATCGGCCTGAAATTCGGCTACGCGATGTTCGCCTTCGTCTGGGGCAGCGCCGCGGCCCTGCACGCCTTCTCCGGCGGCTGGCAGTCGATGGCCTTCTTCCGCGGCCTGCTCGGCATCAGCGAGGCGGCGGCCATGCCGTCGGGCGCCAAGACCGCCACCCTGTGGTTCCCGGCTAAGGAGCGCTCGATCGCCACGGGCTGGTTCAACACCGGCAGCTCGGTCGGCGCCATGATCGCCCCGCCGCTGGTCATCTGGCTGTCCGTGACCTGGAGCTGGCAGATCGCCTTCGTCGTCACCGGCCTGCTGGGCGTCGGCCTGTCGATGCTGTGGCTGGCGCTGTACCGCAACCCGGAAAACCACCCGAAGCTGACCAAGGAGGAGCACGCCTACATCCTGGACGGCCAGGAGCAGGTGCAGCTTCCCAAGCCCTCGATGAAGCGCGTCGTCACCATGCGCAAGTTCTGGGGCATCGCCGCCGCCCGCTTCCTGACCGAGCCGGCGTGGCAGACCTTCAGCTTCTGGATTCCGCTCTACATGGTCAGCACGCGCGGCATGGACATCAAGCAGTTCGCGCTGTTCGCCTGGCTGCCCTTCCTGTTCGCCGACATCGGCTGCGTCCTCAGCGGCTACCTGTCGCCCTTCTTCGCCAAGCGCTTCCGGATGTCGCTGGTCAACTCGCGCATCGCCGGCATCGGCATCGGCGCGGTGTGCATGATCGGCCCGGCCCTGATCGGCCTGACCAGCAGCCCGATCACCGCTATCTTCCTGTTCTCGATCGGCGCCTTCGCGCACCAGATGCTGTCGAGCCTGCTCTACGCCCTGGTCACCGACACCTTCGAAAAGCAGGACGTTGCCACGGCGACCGGCTTCGGCGGCATGGCCGGCTACATGGGCGGCATGATCTTCTCGCTGATCATCGGCCAGCTTGCCAGCACGATTGGTTACGAGCCGCTGTTCGTCTGCCTGTCGGTCTTCGACATCACGGCCTTCATCGTGGTGCTGGTGGTTCTCGGCCAGTGGGGCCGGAACAAGGTCACGCCCCCGGCGGTGCCGAGCGGCGCCCACGCTGACTGACGCCGGCGTCTCCTCATCTCATGGGGCCGTGCGATTCGGAAAGTTCCGGGCCGCGCGGCCCTTTTTCAATCTGGATGAAGGGCTTACTGGATGACGGCGGTCAGCAGGGAGGCGAGGGCAAAGCCGCTGATGACGACGAGGCGGGCGATGATGTGGATCTTCATGGCAAGGCTCCGATTGGCTTTGGCGGGCGGCGGGGCGAGCCCCGTTGCTGTGTCGAGCCAATGTTCGCACCGCGCGGGATAAAGACAAACCGCGCAGTTCGCATGCCTTCCATATCGATATTGCAGCGCACCATAGCGCTGTTATAAGTCGAGCCCTTGATCAACGAAAGTATTCATAGCGCTCTTCACAGCGCTGCTAGCGAATCCTTTGCAGCGCTATGATCCCAGTGTTCATGCGGACTCGGCAACCGGATCGGCGGGCGCGGAATCGCTGTCGAACAGGTCGGGGAAGCGCTGGGCCAGCTCGGGCAGGGAGTGCAGGATCTCACGCAGGTGCAGGCGCATGGCGGCCTCCGCGGCGTCGGGGCTGCGCGCCCGGATGCCCTCGACGATCTGCTCGTGCTGAGCGATCAGCCGGTCCAGCGGGGTTGCCTGCGGCAGGCTGAGGTAGCGCACGCGGTCCATCTGCGCCTTGGTCTCCTCCACCACCCGCCAAGCGTATTCGCAATCGACCCCCAGGGCGATGGTGCGGTGGAAAGCCTCGTCCAGCTCAAGGAAGGCCGCCGGGTTGGTGCTCCGCGCCGCCTCGCGCTGCGCCTTCAGGTTGGCCTCCAGTTCCACGACGGCGCGGGCCGGCAACCCCTCGCCGGCCTTGCGCGCCACGGCCAGCTCCACCGCCTCGCGGACGAAGCGGGCGTCCATCACCTGCTTGGCCGAGATCTTCACGACGAAGGTGCCGCGTTGCGGACGGATGACGACCAGCCCGGATTCGCTGAGCTTGATAAAGGCCTCGCGCACCGGCTGGCGGCTGACGCCGAGCTGGCCGGCGACCTCCTGCTCGGACAGCGGCTGGCCAGGCTGGAACTGCATCGTCACGATGGCGTGGCGCAGCTCCCGGAAGACGCGGCGCGCCACGGGCTCCGTCGAATCCGGCTCGATCC
Source organism: Azospirillum brasilense (assembly GCF_005222205.1). NCBI lineage: Bacteria > Pseudomonadati > Pseudomonadota > Alphaproteobacteria > Rhodospirillales > Azospirillaceae > Azospirillum > Azospirillum brasilense. The sequence continues at coordinate 823,689 of NZ_CP032347.1, forward strand.
TCCTCAACATGCTCCCCCCATCCCTTCCTTTTTGCAATCCGTCCCGCCGGTGCCCGCCCGGACGATCCTCGACGGCGGATTCATCCTGCACCGTTTGCAATCCCATGGACAACACCATTCTTGTATACTACCATACCAGTCGCGTACCGAACAATCGCCTCCGTGCAAGAGGCGTTGTCCTCAAAGGGAGGAAACATTGAGCATCATCACCCGCAGCTGGCGCGTGGCCGCCCTCGGCTTTGCGCTGGCCACCGTCGCCGGCGGCGCGCTGGCCGCCGACTACACGCTCAGCGTCAACACGGCGCTGGCCCAGCAGGATCCGCTCTACAAGGGGCTGGAGGAGTTCAAGAAGAACGTCGAGGCGCGGTCCGGCGGCAAGATGGCCGTCCGCCTGTTCCCCGGCTCGCAGCTCGGCAAGGACGAGGACGTGCTGGAGCAGGCCCGCGCCGGGGCCGGGGTCGCGGTCGTCGTGGACGGCGGGCGCCTCGCCGTCTTCGTGAAGGAATTCGGCGTCCTCGGCGGCCCGTACCTCGCCCAGGGCTACGACGGCATCCGCAAGGTCGTCACCTCGCCGCTGTTCGACCAGTGGTCGGACAAGCTGCGCAAGGCGTCGGGCCATCAGGTGCTGTCGTTCAACTGGTGGCAGGGCGAACGGCACCTGCTGACCAACAAGCCGGTGAAGGGGCCGGAAGACCTCGCCGGCATCCGCATGCGCACGCCGGGCGCGCCGGTGTGGATGGAGACGATCCGCGCCATGGGCGCCACCCCGACCCCGATGGGCTGGTCGGAGGTGTACACCGGCCTTCAGCAGAAGGTGATCGACGGCGTCGAGGCCCAGCATCCGGCCAGCTTCGGTTCCCGCCTGTACGAAGTGACCAACCACGTCACCAAGACTGGCCACATCAACCTGATCACCGGCATCGTCACCAGCTCCGCTTGGTTCGACAAGCTGCCGCCGGAGCAGCAGACGATCCTCAAGGAAGAGGCGCTGAAGGCCGGCGACAGCGCGTCGCGCGCCACCCAGGCGTCGCTTGCCGACTTCGAGAAGCAGATGAAGGACAAGGGCATGACGATCGAGGAGATCGACGTGACCCCGTTCCGCAAGGCTACTGCGCCGGTCTACGAGAAGCTGGGCTATGCGGAACTCCACAAGGAGGTGGAGAAGCTGCTGCAGAACTGACGGGGGGTCGGTTCGGCCGCCCTTGCCCCCTCCCTAACCCTCCCCCTCTTCGAGGTGGAGGGGACTGCCGCCGCTTCGCGGAAGGCACCCTCTCCCGCAACGCGGGGGAGGGCCGGGGTGGGGGCGATGCTTCCCAAATCCAAAGCCGTCCGCCGCCATCAAGGGACCGCCATCATGTCGTCCTTGTTTCACAAGGGGGAAGCCGTCCTGGCGATGCTTCTCCTCGCCGCCATCGTTCTGCTCGTCTTCGCCGCCGGCGTCATGCGCTGGTTCGGCCATCCCCTGGTCTGGTCGGTGGACGTGGCGCAGCTCCTGTTCGTCTGGGTCGCCTTCCTCGGCGCAGACATGGCGCTGCGCAAGCGCGCCCACATCGGCATCGACTATCTGGTCAAGCGCCTGCCCAATTCCGCCCGAGCCCTGCTGGATGTCGTGCTGGGCGTGCTGGTCGTCGCCTTTCTCCTCACCATGACGGTGATGGGCTACCGGCTGACCATGCTGAACCTGGAGCGCCAGTTCGGCGACAGCGGCATCAGCTACGCCTTCGTCACCGCCGCGGTGCCGGTGGGCTGCCTGCTGCTCGCCGTCACGCTGACCGGCCAGATCCTGGACACCCTGCGCGAGTTGCGCAGCCACCCCAAGCCGGTCTTCGCCCCGGCCCCCAAAGCCGGCGACATCGAGGAGGTCGTGCCGTGACCCTGCTTGCCGTCATCTTCTTCGCGCTGATGGCCTTTGGGCTTCCCATCGCATTCGCCATCGGCATCGCCGGCTTCTCCTTCTTCGCCACGAACGACATCATCCCGATGTCCATCGGGGTGCAGCAGGTCGCCTCGGCCTCGCAGAGCTTCCCGCTGCTGGCCGTGCCCTTCTTCGTGCTCGCCGGGCACATGATGAACCGGACGGGCATCACCAGCCGCCTGATCAACTGCTCCAACGTGCTGGTGTCCTGGATGTCCGGCGGGCTGGCGCAGGTCTGCATCGTGCTGTCCACCCTGATGGGCGGCGTCTCCGGCTCGGCGGTGGCCGACGCCGCGATGGAGGCCCGCATCCTCGGCCCCAGCCTGATCGCCCGCGGCTATTCGAAGGGCTTCACCTCGGCGACCATCGCGGTCGGGTCGCTGATCACCGCGACGATCCCGCCCAGCCTGGGGCTGATCCTCTACGGCTTCGTCGGCAACGTGTCGATCGGGCGGCTGTTCCTGGCTGGCGTCATTCCGGGTCTGTTGATGATGGCCGGGCTGATGCTGACGGTGTGGCTGATCGCCAAGCGGCGCGGCTACCGCCCGGAGATGGCGGAGCGGCCGACCCTGCGCGCCGTGGGCCGGGCGATGGCCGATGCCAAATGGGCGCTGCTGTTCCCGGTCGCCCTGCTGTTCGCCATCCGCGGCGGCCTGTTCACCCCGTCGGAGGTCGGCGCCTTCGCCGTCGTCTACGCCGCCGTCGTCGGCTTCCTGCTGCACCGGGAGCTGACCTGGGCCGCGGTGGCCGAGGCGCTTCAGGAAGCGGTGGTGGACACCGGCCTGATCATGCTGATCATCCTGTTCTCGGGCATGGTCGGCTACGCCATCATCTTCGAGCAGGCGCCCCAGACCATCGCCGAGGCGATGACCCAGCTCACCACCAACCCGCTGCTGGTGGTGGCGCTGATCCTGATCTTCCTGTTCATCGCCGGCCTGTTCGTCGAAAGCACGGTGCTGGTCCTGCTGCTGACGCCGATCTTCCTGCCGATCGTGACGCCGCTGGGCGTCGATCCGGTGCATTTCGGCATCCTCATGATGACCATCGTCACGCTGGGCTCGATGACGCCGCCGGTGGGCGTGGCCATGTACACGGTGTGCAGCCTGCTCGACTGCCCGGTCGAGGAGTATGTCGTCGAATCGCTGCCCTTCGTCGGCACCATCGTCCTGCTGGTCGCCGTGCTCACGCTGTGGCCGGGGCTGGTGCTGTTCCTGCCGAACATGCTGATGTGAGGGAAGGGGGCTTGAATTGGGATGGAGCGCTGATATACTAATATATGGCGCTCCGATCTCTCGGCGGACCCACGGCCGGTCCGGGCACACCAAGCCCCGTCCATGGAGCGTCCTTGTCATTGTGGAAACGGGGCAGGGCCGCGTGTGAAGGGCAAACGCCAAGGGGCGGTCCGGGCAGGGCCGCCCCTTCGCGCGTCCGGACGCATTATTTTCCCGTCACCATCCCCCAGAGCGGCTCGATCACCTTATGCACCAGGGGGATCAGCAGTGCGCCCAGCAGAAGCCCGAACACCCCGGCCCCCGCCGCCCCGACCAGCCATTCCACCGCGGCCTTCGCCGCCGGCACGGCCTCTCCGGCCGCCACGGCGGCGCCGTGGATCGCGTGCCCGATGGCGGTCAGGCCGAAGCCCTCCAGCCCATGGATGACGATGCCGCCGCCGACCCACAGCATGGCGGCGGTGCCGACCAGGGCGAGCAGCCTCAGGAAGACCGGCATCCCCTTGACCAGCCCACGCCCGAGCGCCTGCGTCACCGGGGCGAGCACCCGGTCGGCGCCGCCCGGCGCACCGGGCGACGGGGTGCGCAACCCCAGGAGGCTGGCCGCCGGGCGGCCGTTCTGCGCCAGCGACAGGCCGACGTCGTCCGCCTTCACGATCAGGGCGACCGCGCCGTAGACGACGCCGGTGATTCCCGCCCCGACGACCGCGAGGATGGCGGCCTGCATCCAGAAGGACGAGGTTTCGGCGGCAACGGTGGACAGGACAATGGCCATGATCTCGGCGGACAGGATCAGGTCGGTCTTGATGGCGCTGTTGACCTTCTCCCGCTCGAACTGCGCGGCGTCCTGTCCCGCAACGCCCCCTCCCTCCGCGTCGTGGTGCGCCGCGTGGGGGCGCAGCGCCTCCCACACCTTCTCCGCCCCTTCGTAGCAGAGGAAGCCGCCGCCCAGCATCAGCAGCGGCGTGATCGCCCAGGGCGCCACGAGGCTGAGCGCCAGCGCCAGGGGCAGCAGGAACACCAGCTTGTTCTTCAACGAACCCAGCGCGATCTTGCCGATGATCGGCAATTCGCGGTCGGCGGTGAAGCCGACCACGTAGCGCGGCGTCACGGCGGCGTCATCCACCACCACCCCGGCCGCCTTGGCCCCGGCCCGCGCCGCCTGCCCCGCAGCGTCGTCCAGCGAGGCGGCGGCGACCTTCGCCAACCCGGCCACATCGTCCAGCAATGCGATCAGTCCCGTGCTCAAAGCTTTGGCTCCCCTCCGTACCGGCGTCCATGGAGCAGACAACGCCGCCGGGGGCAAGCCGGACCTTCGAAAGGCCGGTCAGTCGTCGACCAGCTGGTCGGCGGTGAGCATGTGGACATCCGGGTCCGGCGTGTCCCGACCATCGTCCAGGTAGAGCACCCGGTCCACCAGCACCAGGACGCGCACACCGTCCACCGGGACGACGTTCAGCCGCCGGTTGATGACGGCGTTGCGGAAGGCAACGGCCCGGTCGTTGTAGGTGACCGACAGGACATCGCTCGTCCCCTCCAGCATGGGCAGGGCGTAGCGCTCCATCATCTCTGCGGTCAGACCGTCGATGCGCGGCAGCAGGGAGGAGCCGACGATGTCGAAGCGGTGCCGCTCGATCCATCGGGCCAGCGGCGGGGACACCGCCTGCGCGATCAGACCCGGCGTGTAGAGGGTGCATTTCTCGTTCATGCTCCGCACCATCGCCTTCAGGCCAAGGAAGGTGGGATGGTGCCGGAAATGACCGGTCAGCACGTCGCGCAACAGGGCCTGCTCCCGGGGGTCGGGCAGAACGGCGCCGGATTCCCAGCGGGCAACGGTTTCCTCGGTGGTGGCCAGCATGACGGCGAACTGCGCGGCGGTCAGGCCGTGCAGCCTTCGCAACGCGCGCACGATCTGCGGCCACTCATGCACCGGCACAGACGGCTCTCCAGATTATCTCCAGGGGTAATGATCGAAGAATACGCGATTCCCCAACAAACACATACGCAATCATGTGGGAGAAGTCATACTGGAGTATCCATTTTCTTGGTTCGTCACACCGACTGTTTTGGCCCTAAACGCTTGAGTAAGCTGTAATTTTTCGGTCTTGCTGCTCTGCGGGCATAGCGCTTCTGGTATCGGGTATACCACGGCACAATAACCCCACCAGCAAAGAGGAGACACATCATGGCTTACGCTTCCGCCCATCACAGCCATCACGACGGCCTTCTGTCGAGCATCGCCAAGGGTGTTACGGAGTTCGCCAGCGCTTGGTTCTCGGCCACCCCGCTGTATATCGTATACCAAGCCGTGTCGTCCGGCACCCACGCCCCGGCGGCCAGCACCTCCACGCTCGACCTGCCGACGCTGATGCGCGAATGACCGGCGCCAGGGCCTTGCGGCCCCACGACGCGGCGGCCCGCCCATCCGGGCCGGAAAAAGGACCGACTCCTCCGGAGCGGTCCTTTTTCGTTTCGCCCGCCTCTTGCGTTGACCGTCGGTTGGTCTCCTGCGATCAACGCCTCGCCGCCGTCCCGGCTCGCCACACGGACACCCTTTGCGTGGAGGCGGCGGCTAAGCTATAAAATGAGTGAGCACTCAATCGAGGTGGTGGCGTGGCCCGGCCGTTGAGCGAAGATAAGCGATCCGCGATCCTGGCCGCCGCCGCCCACTGGGTGGCGGAGGAGGGGCTGTCGGCCCGCACCGCGAAGATCGCCAAGTCGGCCGGCGTGGCGGAGGGCACCATCTTCAATTATTTCCCCACCAAAGACGACCTGCTCAACGAGTTGTACGTCGCGTTGAAGGGCGAGCTTGGCGACGCGATGCAGGCCGGCTTCCGGCAGCGCGAGGATCGTCCCGGCCGCTGGGAGATGATCTGGAACGCGTACGTCGACTGGAGCGTCGGCAACGACGCCAAGCGCCGGGCGCTCCGCCAGTTGCGCGTGTCCGAGACGATCACGCCCGAAAGCCGAAAGGCGGCGCTTGGCACGATGGAGGCGATGGCGGCCGCCCTGTTCGACGGACCGGACGCCGACGTCGCCCGCTCGTCGTCGCGTGACTTCACCGCCGCGGTGTTCGAGGCGCTTGCCGAGATGACCATCGAACTGATCGCCAAGAATCCGACCGCCCATGCGCTTTACCGTCGGAAGGGGTTCGAGAGCTTCTGGCGAGCGACCAGCGCGGGATGACATTTTTTGCTCCCAAAATGAGTGATTAAACACTCATTTTGGGACGTCTTTTTTTCCAGGCCATGGAAGGGGACAAGCCTATGAAGTGGACGGCCAGCAACATTCCTTCGCAATCGGGCCGCCGCGTGGTGATCACCGGTGGGAACTCCGGGATCGGTTTCCACGCCGCGCTGGAACTGGCCCGCAGCGGCGCGGAGGTCATCCTTCCGGCCCGCTCCGAAGCGAAGGCCGAGGACGCCATCCGATGGATTCGGGCCGAGGTTCCGCAGGCCAAACTCACGCCCGCTCTTCTTGATCTGTCATCGCTGGGCAGCGTGCGGCGCTTCGTGGATATGATCGGTGACCGCTTTCCCGGTGAATCAATCGATCTTCTGATCAACAACGCCGGCGTGATGGCTCTGCCGCAGCGCGAATTGACCGAAGATGGCTTCGAACGGCAGTTCGCGACGAACTTTCTCGGTCCTTTCGCCCTGACGGCCCTGCTGTTCCCGCGCCTGAAGCCGACAAACGGAACCCGCATCGTCACGCTGGCGAGCCTGATCGCGCATGAGGGCCGGATCGACTTCGACAATTTGCAGTCGGAGCGCAAATATGCGCCCTTGTACGGCGCCTATGCGCAGTCCAAGCTCGCCGACCTGATCTTCGCCCTGGAACTCCAGCGCCGGCTGAGCCGGGCCGGCTCTCCCATCGCGAGCATCGCGGCCCACCCAGGCATCGCTGCGACGAACCTGATGGCGCACTTCACCGGTCTCTACAAACTGTTGGGCCGATTCCTCACGCCGCTGATCGCGCAGAGCGCCCAGCAGGGCGCGCTCCCCGAACTCTTCGCCGCCACCTCGCCGGAAGCGGCCCCCGGCAGCTATTGCGGGCCGGATGGAGCCAGGGAGCGCAAAGGCTTTCCGGCCCCGGCCAAGCTTCCCGCCGCGGCCAAGGACGAAGCGCTCGCAAGCCGGCTCTGGGAAACCGCCGAGCGGCTCACCGGAACCAGATTCGAGGTCGCCGGATAGGGAAGGCTCCTATCCAGAAACCGTGAAGGTCGCCGGCGGCTTGCCTTGGCGCTGACGCTCCAGCATCGTCAGCAACGCCTGATCGAGATGGCGCGTGTAGGCGTTCATGTCGAACAGCGGCCCGCCGTCGCGTTCGGCGCGCAGCCTCTTCCGAACGGCGTCAAGACCGGCGCGGTTGTTCGCCCAATGAAGAACCGCGCTTTCGTATTGCGCCAGGGATTCGGTCACGAAGTCGGGCAGGCCCGCGGTGTGGAGCAGGCTGGCCGCCACGCGCGCCTGCAGCGTGTGCCCCAGCCGGGTCACCAGCGGAAGCCCGGCCCACAGCGCGTCGCTCGCCGTGGTGTGGGCGCCGTAATGCAGGGTGTCCAGCATCAGGTCGGCGTTCTGGAGTCGGGACAGATGGTCGTTCAAGGTCGGCGCCCAGGGCGCGAAGACGATCCGGTCCGTTGCGATCCCGGCCGCCGAGGCCGACCGGAGCAAATTCCCTTCGGCCTCCGCCGTCGTCCGGGCCAGCCACAGCACGGCGTCGGGGATCTTGTGCAGCAGCGCCATCCAGACGGCCCAGACGTCCGGCGTGATCTTGTAAGTGTTGTTGAAGCAGGCCAGCACGAAGCCATCGGCCGGAAGACCGCAGGATGACCGGGGCGGCGCCGGCGGAACCTCGCAACGCCGGTCGCGCGGCAGGAGGCAGCGGGGCAGCCGTGCGACCGCCTCGGTGAAGCCGCTTTCCAGCTCCGGCGGCAAAGAGACGGGATCGGCGATGATGTAATCGATCCAGGGCGCGCCCAGGGTACCGGGATAGCCCAGGAACTGGACCTGCACCGGTGCCGGCCGGGCGGCGACAATGTGCGGCCGCGGGTGACCGGTGTAGCCCTTCAGGTCGATCAGGATGTCGACGCCGTCCCGCCGGATCGCCTCGGCGGCGGCCTCCGCGGTCAGCGAGTCGATGTCGACGAAGCGGTCGACGCCGTCCCGGATGCGGCGGCGCTCGACGCTGCCGTCGTCCGGGCCGTAGCTGTAGGCGAGCACTTGGAAGCGCGACCGGTCGTGCAGCGCCAGCACCTCCGCCAGCAACTGCGCGACCGGGTGCTGGCGGAAGTCGTTCGACAGGTAGGCGATGGTGGCGACGCCCGTCCTGGCGGGTTTTGCCTTCAGCCGCACCGGCTTCGTCCGGATCGTCTGCGCGTGCGCCCGCGCCGCCGCCAGGAGCGAGGGGGCGGAAACACGGTGGGACAGCATCATGGAGGCCTGGACCGGGACGCCCTGCGACGCGATGCTTTCCAGCGTCACCGCGTCGTCGTCGAAGCTGGACCAGTCGCACGACCGCTGCTTCGTCTGGATCAGCCCGACCGTCGCGGTCGGATTTCCGGGTGCGATCCTCAGCGCGCGGCGGTAGGCCACCGCGGCGGCGGCCAGCCTGTCCTGCCCCTTGAGGGCGGTCCCCAGATTGAACCACACCGCCGGGGCGTTCGGCGCCACAACCGCCGCCTGACGGGCCAGACGCTCCGCCTCCGCAAGGTGTCCCAGTTGGAACAGAGCCGCCGAGAGGCTGAGCAGTGTGTCCGGACTCGCCGGGTGCAGCGACCGCGCCTGTTCGAGAAACTCGGCGGCACGGTCGTAGGCGCCCATCCTGAACAGGGTGTTGCCGATGTTGAGCAGAATTCCGGGGTGATGCGGGTCGCAAAGGCGCGCCCGCTCGAACGCGCTCAGGGCGTCGTCGTAGCGCTGGTTCCCGAAGGCAGCATTGCCGACCGCCGCGTAGAGGTCCCGTCCGAACCCCGCGATCTGCGGGGGCAGGGCGGCGCCCCTGGTCGCCTGTTCGAACAGCGCGACGGCGCGCCCCAGATCGCCTTTCTGGGCCAAAGCCAGTGCGTCCGACAGTTTGCGCATGTCCGGCGCGGAGGAACCGCTGGACTGCCTGTTCTTGTTCATGGTCGATACAACCCGGATTGCTTCGGTTCACGCAACACACCGAACCGGGCTGCGCTGGCCGCAGTCCGGTTCGTGCGAGCCGCGCCGCCATCGCGGCACGTTCTATAAGGTTATGCTAACGCGACGCCACCCCAGGTAGGAGAGCGTTGTCGTCGGACCTGCTTCCACATGTGGGCCGTGCTGGTGGAGCCGGTCAGGCGTCCCCGGCGATCTCCGCCAGGAGCTGGACCTGGAAGGACAGCAAAAAGGCCGCACGCTCCTGCGCCCGCGCCCGGCCGGCCGGGGTCTGCATGGTGTTGGGCAGCAGCAGCAGCTTCGCCTTGAAATGGTCCAGCGCGTATTGCAGGTCGTCGAGCGGGCGGGTCTCGGCCATCGGGTCCTCGCCGTGGAACAGCGCCCGCTTCATCAGGCCGGAGGTGGCGAAGCAGCGGGCGATGCCGATGGCCCCCAGGCTTTCCAGACGGTCGGCGTCCTGGACCAGCTTCGCCTCGACGGTCAGCGGCGGGATGCCGGCGGAGTAGCTGTGCGCCTCGATGGCGTGGCGGGTGGCGGGGATCAGCGCGTCCGGAAAGCCCATGCCGGACAGAACCTCCTCCGCCCGGTCCGCCGACAGGCGGGAGGCGCGGCTGCGGTCCGGATGGTCCTTCGGCACGTTCACGATGTCGTGGAGCAGGGCCGCGGCCAGCACGACGAGCATGTCGGGCGGCGGTCCGCCGTCCCGTTCGGCCTCCGCCGCGGCCAGGGCCTTGGCGGTGCGCCAGACGCGAAGAAGGTGGTCGACATCGTGCGCCGGGTCCTCGGCCACGTTGGAACGCAGCCACGTGGTGATGGAGCTTTCCCAAACATCGACATCGCTGAGCACAACATCTTTTGGCATGAGCGCTCGTCCTCTTTCGTGCTTTTTACATAATATGGGGAGGGGCAGGGCTGTTGTCCCGAAATCATTTGTGGGCGGGCGTCCCCCACCCCGAATCGGGAATCCGAAATCAGTTCCCTCCTCTCCGGAATGGTTGCGTCGCGCCGAATGCCCGATGACCGCGGGCCGTCCCGCCGTTAAGGTGACGCCCGCCCGGACCGGGCCGACCGACAGGCAGAGGGGAGACATGCAGCCGATCATTCAGGTGCGTGGGCTGGAAAAGACCTACGCCACCGGCTTCCAGGCGCTGAAAGGGGTCGATCTCGACATCCGCCGCGGCGAGATCTTCGCCCTGCTGGGACCGAACGGCGCCGGCAAGACGACGCTCATCAGCACCGTCTGCGGCATCGTCAACGCCACCGCGGGCACCGTGACGGTCGACGGGCACGACATCGTGTGCGATTGGCGCGCCGCGCGCTCGCTGATCGGCCTCGTCCCGCAGGAGCTGACGACCGAGGCGTTCGAGAGCGTCTGGGCCACCGTCAGCTTCAGCCGCGGGCTGTTCGGCAAGCCGCCCAATCCCGCCCACATCGAGAAGGTGCTGAAGGACCTGTCCCTCTGGAACAAGAAGGACAGCAAGGTCATGGCGCTGTCCGGCGGCATGAAGCGCCGCGTGATGATCGCCAAGGCCCTGTCGCACGAGCCGCGCATCCTCTTCCTCGACGAGCCGACCGCCGGGGTGGACGTGGAGCTTCGCCGCGGCATGTGGGAGATGATCGGGCGGCTGCGCGACAGCGGCGTGACCATCATCCTGACCACCCACTACATCGAGGAGGCGGAGGAGATGGCCGACAGCATCGGCGTCATCTCCAACGGCCGCATCGTGCTGGTCGAGGACAAGGCCGCGCTGATGCGCAAGCTCGGCAAGCGGCTGCTGACACTGCAGCTCCAGAACCCGCTGGAGGCCATCCCGGCGGAGCTGGCCGGCTACCCCCTGACCCTGTCCGGCGACGGGCGGGAGCTGGTCTACAGCTTCGACACGCAGGAGGACCAGACGGGCATCGCCCGGCTTCTCCGCAAGCTCGGCGACCACGGCATCGATTTCACGAACCTGCACACCGAGGAAAGCTCCCTCGAGGAGATCTTCGTCAGCCTTGTGAAGGAGCGGGCATGACCTCCCCCATCAACCTTCATGCGGTCAAGGCCATCTACCTGTTCGAGCTGGCCCGCACGTGGCGCACGCTGTTCCAGAGCATCGCGGCGCCGGTCATCTCGACCTCGCTCTACTTCATCGTCTTCGGGGCGGCCATCGGCGGGCGCTTCACGGCGGTGGACGGGGTGAGCTACGGCGCCTTCCTGGTGCCTGGCCTCGTCATGATGTCGGTGCTGACGGAAAGCGTGTCGAACGCCTCCTTTGGCATCTACATGCCGCGCTATTCCGGCACGATCTACGAGGTGCTGTCGGCCCCGATCTCCGCCTTCGAGACGGTGCTCGGCTATGTCGGGGCGGCGGCGACCAAGTCGATGATCCTCGGCGTGCTGATCCTGCTGACGGCCCGGCTGTTCGTCGACTACTCGATCCAGCATCCGTTCTGGATGGTCGCCTTCCTGGTCCTGACCTCGGTCACCTTCAGCCTGTTCGGCTTCATCCTGGGGGTCTGGGCGGACGGCTGGGAGAAGCTGCAGATCGTGCCGATCCTGGTCATCACGCCGCTTGCCTTCCTCGGCGGCAGCTTCTACTCGATCAGCATGCTGCCGCCGCTGTGGCAGAAGATCACCCTGTTCAACCCGGTCGTCTATCTGGTCAGCGGCTTCCGCTGGAGCTTCTACGGCCAGGCCGACGTCCCGGTGGGGATCAGCCTCGCCATGACCGCGCTGTTCCTGGCGCTCTGCCTGACGGCGGTCTGGTGGATCTTCCGCACCGGCTACAAGCTGAAGAACTGAAAGCTGAACAACTGACCGGCCCGGACGGTGGGGTTCACGCCCCGCCGTCCGGCTTCCCGCTTTCCAGCATCCCGTGGGCGCGGTGCCACTCCTCCAGCGATTCCGGTGGGTAGTCGTCGCTGCGCTCATCCCCCGGCCCGGCCTCGACCGGCACCCAGTTGGCCTTCGACCCCAGCATCATGTGGACGTGGGCCGGCGCCTCCGGCAGGGGGCTGTCGATGGCGCTGGCGAAGGGGTGGACCAGCTCCGGCCAGCGCGGGTCGCTCACCCACAGGGCGGAGCCGCAGCGCGCGCAGAAGCGCCGCTCGCCGGGGCTTTCCTCCCCGTCGATGCGGGCGTGGAAGACGGTGATGTGCTCCGATCCCGTCACCGCCAGCGTGTCGGCCTTGGCCCCCAGATTGATGGCGTAGCCGCCCCCGCCCGCCGTCTTGCGGCAAATCGAGCAGTAGCAGCGCAGGTAGGGGACCGGCGCGTAGGCGTCCACCGAGAAACGCACCGCGCCGCAGTGGCAGGACCCGTCGAGCTTCATCCGTCCTCTCCTCCCGTTCTCGGGCGCCCGGCTGCGGCGCCGCACCCGTCCAACCCTCCCGGTCCGGGAAAGTTTCCGGCGGCGGCCCTCACACGTCGACCACCGGGGCCATGGCCTCGGCCATCGCGAGCAGGGCGGCGTCCTGGAAACGCGGCGCCACCAGCTGCACCCCCACCGGGAGCCCGCGCGGCCCGCGGCCGCAGGGCATGGCGAGGCAGGGGACGTGCAGCACCGTCCAGATCGAGTTGAAGATATGGTCGCCCGTGGTGTGCAGCCCCTCCGGCGCCTCCCCCGGCGCGGGCGGGGTCAGGATCACGTCGATGGACTCGAACAGGGCGGCGAAGCGCGGCCGGCATGTGTCGGCGACATCGTAGGCCTCGGTCAGGGTGCGCGCGGTGATGCCGCGGTTGTGCTCGCAATGATCGGCCAGCTCGGGGTGCAGCCGGTGGCGGTCGCTGAGATAAAGGTCGAGGAAGGAGGCCCGCCCCTCGCCGCGGCGGATCACATCCTGCACCTCGGCCAGCGTCGAGAACTCCTCCGGCAGCTCGAAGGGCACGACCACCGCGCCGGCCTCCTCCAGCCGCTTCGCGGCGAGCAGCAGCGCCGCCTCGCCCGCCGGCTCGATGTGCGACCAGACGGGGGAGCGGCAGAGCCCGACGCGCAGCCCCGGCAGGGTGACCGGCGGAACCGCGCCCATGCCCTCAAGCTGGAACGCCTCGGCCATCAGCGCGAGGTCGGCCACAGAGCGCCCGTACCAGCCGAGCGTGTCGAGGGACACCGCGTAATGCTTCATCCCCTCCCGGCTGACCACGCCCCAGGTCGGTTTGAAGCCGTAGATGCCGTTGAAGGCGGCGGGACGGATGTGCGAACCGCCGGTCTGGGTGCCGAAGGCCAGCGGCACGTGCCGGTCCCCCACCGCCGCCCCCGACCCGGAGGAGGAGCCGCCCGGCGTGTGGGCGGGGTTCACCGGATTGCGCGTCGCCGCCTTGCGTCCGCCCGAGGCGAACTCCACCGTGTCGGTCTTGCCCAGCAGGATGCCGCCGGCGCTGCGCGCGATGGCCACGCAGGCGGCGTCGCGGGCGGGCCGGTGGCCCTGGAAGATCGGCGAGTTCTGGGTGGTCGGCAGGTCGGCGGTGTCGATCACGTCCTTTACGCCGAAGGGCAGGCCGTGCAGCGGGCCGGCGGCGGGGCGCTTGTCGGCCTCCCGCGCGGCGGCCAGCGCCAGGGCGGGGTCGACGGTGATCCAGGCGCGCACCTCCGGATCGCGGTCGGCGATCCGCTCCAGGCAGGAGCGCACCAGCGCCTCGCTGGTCAGGCGGCCGTCGCGGATGGCGCGGGCGGCTTCGCTGGCCGTGAGTTCGAACGGTTCCATGGCGGGTCCTTTCGGGAAATCAGGCGGCCGGAGGATCAAAGGGGAAGGGCGGGGCGCTGACGGTGATGGTCGGTCGCCGCCTGGAAGGCCGCCCCGGCGCGGAAGACCAGCGGCTCGTCGAACCAGCGCCCGACGATCTGCATGCCCACCGGCATCCCGTCGCCGTCGAAGCCGCAGGGCACCGACATGGCGGGCAGGCCGAGCGCGCCGAAGCCGTAGGTGAAGCGGCTGACCGCGCGCGTCGCCTCGATCATGTCGGCGCTGTCGTAGATGCGCGGGGCCACGATGGGGTGGTCGGGGTGATGATCAGGTCCACCCGCTCGAACAACTCGCGGAACCGCAGCTTCCAGGAGGCCAGCCAGCGCCGGGATTCCGCGTACTGCACGCCGGACACCGGCAGGCCGAGCTGCAGGCGGCGCAGCACCTCCGGCCCGATGGACTCCGGGGCGGTCTCCATCTTGTCGAGGTGGTATTGCGCCATGTCGGCGACGAGCAGCGAGAAGGCGGTGCGGGCCTGCGCCACCTCCGCGTCCTCGATGGTGATGTCCACCAAGACGGCGCCGGCCTTCTCCAGCACCGCCGCCGCCGCGCGCACCCGCTCCGCCACCGCGGGCTGGAGGCTGTCGAAGTAGAAGTTCCGCGGCAATCCGATGCGCACACCGGCGATCCCCGCCTTCAAATCCGGCAGGAAATTGGCGAGCGGCACGTCCACCGAGTTCGGGTCCTCCGGGTCGTAGCCGGCGATGGCGGCGAAGGCGCGCGCCACATCGGCGACGGAATAGGCCAACGGGCCGATGGTGTCGAAATCGACGCTGCACGGGATCATGCCGGTGTTCGACACCCGGCCGACGCTGGGCCGCAGCCCGTCCACCCCGCAGAGCGCCGCCGGATGCGGATGGAGCCGCCGGTGTCGGTGCCGATGGAGACCCGGCACAGCCCGGCGGCGACCGAGGCCGCCGAACCGCCGCTCGACCCGCCGGGCACCCGCCCGGTGTCCCAGGGATTCCGGCAGGGGCGTGATGCTCGTTCTGGTTCGTCGAGCCCAGGCAGAATTCGGACAGGTTGTTGCGCCCGACCAGGATGGCGCCGGCGTCGCGCAGGCGGCGCACCAGCGGGGCGTCCTGCCGGCCGAGCCGGGCGAAGCGGGCGGAGGAGCCGTAGCTGGTCGTCTCCCCGGCCAGTTCGAAGCAGTCCTTGATGGTGACGGTCACCCCGTCCAGCAGGCCGGGCCAGTCGCCCGCCGCCCGCGCCTCGTCCTGCGCCCGCGCCCGGCGGAGCGCCCCGTCGGCGTCCACCGCCAGCAGGGCGTTGACGATCGGGTTCAGGCTCTCGATGCGGGCGAGGCGGGCGCGGGTTTCCGCCTCGCTGGTGCCGGGCATGGATGGGCTGCCGCCGCCGGACCGGGCCGGATGCGCTGTCGAAAGTTCGGACATGCGTTGCTGCTTTCCGCTCGCGTGCCGGATGGCTTCGGACGAACTGCTCCGGCGACGGCCTGTTGAAGTCGCTTCGTTGCGCTTAGGTGTGGGGCCGCCGGGTCAGGCGGCGTCCGCCAGCGCGAGATGGGCGATGACCGCGTCCAGCGGCATCACGTCGGCGTATTTCTTGCCCATGTCGAACAGGTTGGCGCGGTGCGGCTCCTCCGCCCGGTCGCCGACGCACTCCTCGACGATGATCGGGCGCAGCCCGTGGGCGGAGGCGTCGATCACGCTGGCCCGCACGCAGCCCGAGGTCGTGCAGCCGGTGACCAGCAGCGTGTCGACCGCCGTTCGCCCGCAGCCAGGACGACAGGGCGGTGCCGAAGAAGGCCGAGGCGTGCTGCTTGCGCACGATGAACTCGTTGGGCCAGCGGTGCGACCTCGGGAGCGAAGGCGACGTCGGGCGAGTCGGCGGTCAGGGTCAGCAGCGACGGAATCTTCTCACCGAAGGGCCGATGCCGCCCGGAGCCTCCGGCGCGATGAAGCAGGCGTGGCGATCGGCATGCCCAGGGGCGGACATGTCCGAGCAACTTTCCGTGGCGGTGATGGCGCTGTTGATGTTGAAGCCGCCGAAGGCGTCCTCACGCGTAAAACCGATCTGGAAATCGATGACGAGGAGGGCGCACTTGCGGCCGAAGCCGAGCGGCTTGCCGATGCCCTGGCGTCGTAGATGGAAAGATCGCTCATTTCAGGAGGTTCCTTCTTCCGCTGCAGCGCCGCATCACGGGGCGCCCAGTCAGCATACAACGAGGTTTTTTGCATTCAAAGTCCATAGTTTCACCATTTCAAACTCACCTCTGCCCGCCTTTTGCGCAGAGATGCATATTGCTGTATTCATAAGCAATCCTGTCGAAACAGATCATAAATCACTGGTTATAAACGATCTATGGCCCGCCTGCGACAACCCGTCGCAGGGGGCACGATTCCTGCGAATTGGTCGGACATAAGGGTCCAGCGCAGATGTGTGCAAAAATAGACCGGACAAATATCAGCGCTGCCCGTAAAAATCTTGGACACAGAGAGCAGGCTTATGGACGGGATCAATCGCAAGGAACGGGCCGGCCGGATCGAGCGGAGCGGTGTCAACCGCCGCCAGTTCGGCACCCTGCTGGCCGCAGGGCCCTGGTGCGGCAGCGGCTGGCCGCTGCCGGCGTCGGCGGCTCCGCCGGTCCTGCGGGTGCGCATCGGCAGCGACATCGGCAACCTCGATCCCGCCCGCATCTTCCAGATCGAGAACCAGACGGTCGCCACCCAGATCTTCAACGGGCTGGTCAAGTACGACGAGGCGACCAACGCCATCGTCCCCGACCTTGCCACCGGCTGGGAGATCTCCGGCGACGGCACCGTCTACAGCTTCGCCCTGCGCGGGGCGTCACCTGGCACAAGGGCTTCGGCCCCTTCACCTCCGACGACGTGAAGTTCTCGTTCGAGCGCGTGCTCGACCCGCAGACCGGCAGCAGCTACAGCGGTCAGCTCGCCTCCATCAAATCCATCGAGACGCCGTCCCCGACCGCGTGTCATCACGCTGAAGAGCCGAACTCCGGCTTCCTGCACAAGGTGTCGGCCTTCAACCAAGGCTGATCGTCAGCCGCAAGGCGCTGGGCGAGATCGGCGACAAGGCCTTCCCCTGAACCCCGTCGGCACCGGCCCCTTCGTGTTCCAGAACTGGGCGCCGGGCCGCGAGGTGAAGCTGTCCGCCAACAAGGATTATTTCGCGGGCGCCCCCAAGGTCGAGAGGTGCAGTTCCGCGTCATCAAGGACGAGACGGCGGCGGCCATAGCCCTGGAGAACGGCGAGTCGACATCTTCTTCGGCCTGCAGCAGCCGGAGGTCATCCAGCGCCTGAAGGGCGCGCTTGGTCACCGTGCTCGACCGCGACGCCAACCACACGATCAACCTCGTCCTCAACACCTCGATCAAGCCGCTGGGCGATGTGCGGGTGCCGGCAGGCGATCTACCATGCCATCAACCGCAAGGCGCTGATCGACGGCTTCTTCAAGGGCACCAAGACGGAGGCGAGCGGCTTCCTCACCTCCTCCTTCCAGGAATTCACCGACCAGTCCCGCTGTTCCCCTACGACCCGGCGAAGGCCAAGGCGCTGCTCAAGGAGGCCGGGGTGGGAAGCTTCTCGCTCGACCTCGTGGCGCCGGGCGCCAACCCCTACGACAAGATCGTCGTGCCGATCGCCAGCGACCTCGCCGCCGTGGGCATCGACGCCAAGATCAAGGTGCTGGAGCGCGGCGCCTACCTCCAGGCGCGCAACAAGGGCACGGTGCCGACCTGCGTCACCGGCGTCGTCGGTGCCCCCGACCCGGACAGCCCGATCCTGTCGCTGTTCGCCAAGTCCTCCTTCCCGCCGGGCCTCAACACCGCCCATTACGAGGCATCGAGGACCTGATCGCCGCCGCCGGCCAGGCCCAGGGCGACGCCGCCCGCAAGGAGGTCTACGGGAAGATCCAGGCCAAGTCATGGGCGACGTGCCGGTGATCCCCCTCTACGCCGACCACCTGTTCATCGCCCACACCAAGAAGGTCTCCGGCTTCGTCCAGAACTCCCTGTTCACGATGAGCGCCTATCCGGTCTCGCTGCTGGAGGCCTGACGATGGACCGGCTTCTTCGCCAACTCTCGCAGCTCGCGATCACGGTGTTCGGCATCGTGACCGTGACCTTCTTCCTGGTCCGGATGATCCCCGGCGACCCCGCGCAGTACATGCTGGGCGACTACGCGACCGAGGAGGCTGGCGACGCTGCGCGCCCAGCTCGGCCTCGACCAGCCGGTCTATGTGCAGTACGGGCTCTACGTGCTGCGCGCCGTCACCGGGGATTTCGGGTCGTCGTGGTCACCGGCCGCCCGCGCTGGAGGAGATCCTGTTCAGCCTCCCCGACTCCGCGATCCTGGCCTTCGCCGGCCTCGCGGTGGCGGTGGTGATCGGGATCCCGCTCGGCATCCTCACCGCGGAGCGCCAGGGATCGTGGAGCGACATGCTGATCATGATCGTCGCGCTGTTCGGCATCTCCTTCCCGGTCTTCTGGCTCGGCCTCGCCTCCGTCCTGCTGTTCTCGCAGGAGCTGAAATGGTTCCCGGCGCTGGGGGCCAGCTCGGGCGGCGGGTTGCTGACGCACCTGCATCATCTGGTGCTTCCAGCCGGCGTGCTGGGCATCTCGGTCGCGGCCTACATCACCCGCCTGACCCGCTCGGCGATGCTGGAGGTGCTGGGCCAGGACTGCATCCGCGTCGCCCGCGCGATGGGCGTGCCGGAACGCCGGGTGGTGTGGCGGCTGGCGCTGAAGAACGCGCTGGTGCCGATCCTCGCCATCGTCGGGGTGACCTTCGCCTGGTCGCTGGCAGCGCCATCCTGATCGAGGTGGTGTTCAGCCGGCCCGGCATCGGCTCGATGATCCTGAAGGCGGTCTCGGCCCGCGACTACCAGCTCGTCCAGGCGGGCGTGCTGGTGCTGGCCGTCGCCGTCGTCCTCGTCAACAGCCTGCTCGACCTCGCCTACGGGCTGGTCGATCCGCGCCTGTCCACACGGTGACCCATGGCAGCCACAGCAACCCTTGCCGCGTCGCCGCGGCGGTCGTCCCTGATGCGCTATTTCCGCCATCCGGGCTTCCTGATCGGCGTGATCCTGCTGACCCTGCTGATCGTGGCGGTGGCGGCCCCCTGGATCGCCCCGATGTCGCCGCTTGAGACCGACCTCGCCAACACGCTGGCCCCGCCCTCGGCCGCGCATCTCCTGGGCACCGACCAGTTCGGGCGCGACGTGCTGTCCCGCCTGATCTGGGGCACCCGCATCTCGCTCCAGGTCGCCGTCGCGGTGATGGCGCTCTCGCTGTCGCTGGGGATGGTGATCGGCGCGGTCGCCGGTTTCTTCGGCGGCTGGGTCGAGCGGGTCACCGTCTCGATCATCGACATCCTGCTGGCCTTCCCCGGCTTCCTGCTGGCGCTCGCCCTGGTGGCCGCGCGCGGCTCCTCGCTGGAGTCGGTCATCATCGCCGTGGCGCTGGCCTTCACGCCGCGGGTCGCCGCGGTGATGCGGCGGTCGTCCTGACGATCAAGCCGCGCACCTACGTCGAGGCGTCGCGGGCCATCGGCATGGGCACGATGCGGCTGCTCTTCCTGCACGTCGTGCCGAACAGCCTGCCGCCGGTGATCGTGGTCGCCACGGTCAGCGCCGCCACCGCCATCCTGGCCGAAGCGGGCCTGAGCTTCCTCGGCCTCGGCGTCCAGCCGCCGGCCCCGACCTGGGGCAACGTGATCGCCGACGGCCAGAGCTTCCTGGCCTCCAACCCGCTGATCTCGCTGTCGGCGGGCATCTGCATCGCGGTGATGGTGGTCGCC